>NZ_JAVIWJ010000001.1:3890000-4196666 GCF_034314105.1 Pseudomonas sp. AB6 | reverse complement strand
CGACCTCGCCTGGGAAGGCAACGATGACACGCCCGTCGAAGTAAAAGCCGTTCGCGGCAACACCGCACTGGCCGACATTCGCGCCATGCTCAAACGCTAATTTTTGTTCATTTATTGCGCACATTTGCGCCGCTTGAGGAATCATCGTGGAAGCACTGCACCAGAAAATTCGCGAAGAAGGCATTGTCCTTTCAGACCAAGTGTTGAAAGTCGATGCGTTCCTTAACCACCAGATCGACCCGGCGTTGATGCAGCTGATAGGCAATGAATTCGCCACGCTATTTGCTGACTCGGGCATCACCAAAATCGTCACCATCGAGGCGTCGGGCATCGCTCCCGCAATCATGACAGGCCTGAAATTGGGCGTGCCGGTGATTTTCGCCCGCAAGCATCAGTCCCTGACCCTGACGGAAAACCTGCTGTCGGCAACGGTGTACTCATTCACCAAGCAAGTCGAAAGCACCGTCGCCATTTCACCCAGACACCTCACCAGCAGTGATCGGGTACTGATCATTGATGACTTTTTGGCCAACGGCAAAGCCTCGCAAGCGCTGATTTCAATCATCAAACAAGCGGGCGCCAGCGTAGTGGGTGTCGGTATCGTGATCGAGAAATCGTTCCAAGGTGGCCGGGCGGAACTGGATGCGCAGGGTTACCGCGTCGAGTCATTGGCCCGGGTTAAATCACTGGCCGGCGGTGTGGTTACGTTTGTGGAGTGAGCTTTAGGGCCCTTTGTTCAAGGGCTGGGCTGTGGCCTGCAACCCGGCCAACACCAGCCGCTGAAACAGCTCTTGCTTCAAGCCCTGTGGATTATCCAGCTGCATTCGCTCAAGATGCGCCGGATAAGCGCTTGGCTCAGGCGCATCGAAGGTTGCTTTACCCAACTGTAAAATCTCAGTGAGATTGAACTTGCTCTTCAGCCAGTTCAACGCACGCAATAAATCCTTTTCTTCTGTATTGAAATCACACCCCAGTGGGTACTCCGTGAAGAGCTGCTCATACCGAGCCTGCAATGCTTGCAAGCGCTCGGGCGTATTTTCGGTGAAGCGTGGATCAAGTTGAAAATCTGCGGGCAATTTACCGACCTTCTGCGCTTGCTCGATCAGCTTTGTCTGAAAGCGTGAATCGCTGATGTTCAACAGCGCTTCAATCACCTTCACGTCTGTCTTGCCCCGCAAGTCGGCGATGCCATATTCAGTGACGACGATATCGCGCAGATGCCGGGGAATAGTGGCGTGCCCATACGTCCAAACAATGCTGGAGCTGACATCACCACCGGATTCACGCCAACTGCGCAGCATCAATACCGAGCGGGCGCCCTCCAACGCATGTGCCTGCGCGACAAAGTTATATTGGCCGCCAACCCCGCTGACCACGCGCCCGTCTTCCAATTGATCGGCAATGGCCGCCCCCAGCAACGTTACTTTGAACGCACTATTAATGAATCGCGCGTCGCGTCGCTGCAATCGCTTGAGTTCCTCGTTGCCGTACAGCTCGTTGATGTAACTGATGGCGGTCATATTGAAGCGCCCCATCTGCTCCAACGAGAACTCACGCAGGCGCTGATAAAAACTATTCGGCCCGAGGAAAAAACCACCGTGAACCACGACGCCGTCTGACCGCAACGACTCATCCAGCGTCCCCGCGATAGCCTGTCTTTGCACGGCGGCATCGGCATACACCCTGCGCCGCACTATGCCTGCATCGACCAACACCAACAGACCGTTGACGAACATTTCGCTGCACCCGTACAGACCCTGAGCAAAAGGTTGCAAGCCGCCTTCACGCTGGATCAAGGTCTGCCACGACGTGGCATCCAACTCGTCGAGCAACGCCCGATAGGCTCCATTATCGGCTTGTCGGGCCAGCAACGCCGCCGTCAACGCATCGCCCATCGAACCAATGCCGATCTGCAACGTGCCGCCATCGCGCACTAAGGTGCTGGTATGCAAGCCGATGAAATGGTCCTGAAAACCCACCGGCATGTTCGGCGTGGAAAACAAGGTGCTGTGGTCTTCGTTCTCGATCAGCAGATCGAAATCATCCACGTCGAGTTCCGAGTCACCCGGCATGTACGGCAAATCGGCGTGTACGTGACCGAGCAACAAAATGGTCTCACCGGCAGCACGACGTTTGGCAATCATCGGCAACAGATCAAGGGTCACATCCGAATTACAGCTCAAGCTCAACCGCCCTGACCGCGCCGGATCGCGAGCAACCAGTTGCGCCACCAGGTTCAAGCCATTGGCATTGATGTCGCGGGCCGCATGGCTGTAATTGCTACTGACGTAATCCTGCTGCGCCGAATGACTATTGAGCAGGCTGCCCGGCAGCATGAAGAATTGTTCGACGCGGATATTCGGCGGCAGCCTGTCACGGTGAAGGTCAGCGAGAAAATCCAACTCGGGATAGTCACCAAACACCCGCGCCACGAAGGGCTCAAGAAAGCGTTCCTGCAACCCATCACCCAAATCAGGCCGCCCAAGGCAAAGCGCGGTGTAAATCGTCAGCCGTCGCTCGGGCAACTGCCTGACTCGAGCATACAGAGCGTTAACGAAAAGATTGGGTTTGCCCAAGCCCAACGGCAGCCCCATGTGAATATGCGCAGGCAACTGTTCGAGCACTTGGTCGACGGCGTGTTGGATGGAGCATGACTGTGGCATTAGACCCTCCCGGCACATCCTTGGTTACGGTTGGACAGAGCTTGCCGGGTGTTTGCTGCAAAGGACAAGGCTGCGGTTTCATTCACCCACAAAAAAACCGACCCTAGGCCGGCTTCTTGTCATCCCGCTGAATTACTTCAGACCAGACATTTTCGAAATGGCGCCTTTGAGCTCTGCATCAGAGCAGTCAGCGCAGGTGCCTTTTGGCGGCATTGCGTTGATACCGGTGATCGCTTTTGCCAGCAGGCCTTCAAGACCGCCTTGCTCTTTGGCCCGCTTGCCCCAGTCGGCGGCGTCACCGATTTTCGGCGAACCCAGCAGGCCGGTGCCGTGGCATGCGTTGCAATGGCCAGCAATAATGTCATCCGGTGATTTAGCGCCACCACCACCGGCAGCGGATGCCGCAACATTCATACCTGCGCATTCCTTGCCTTGTATGCAGACTTGGCCTACTGGCTCTAGACGCTTGGCAATATCGTCATTGGTATTGGTCGTCGCCTGAGCGCTAACGGCCCAAAGGGCCAATACGACCGCAGGTACTGCCAGCATTTTGTTAATTAAATTCACGCTTACACCCTCATGGTGACTAGTCACGCCCGCGGCCACGGTCTGGCGGGCGGACGAAAGTATAACGGTTAGCCTGCCACTGCGAAACAACCCTATAGTCGCAGGGGTAATTACTGAGCATCAGGCATTGCGCTGGACGCTATGTGCTTCTATCCGAGAAGCGCGCCTCTGGTTCAAGCGGGTAATTTAATTCAAAAATTCGCTGGCGTCGCTGCGCTGATTAGTCGCGCCGGTTCGTCGAACGGGTTGCGAAAGCGATGGGGCTTGGTGCTTTCGAAGTAATAACTGTCACCCGCCTCAAGAATGAACGTCTCGGTACCAACTACTAGCTCCAGACGACCTTCAAGCATGATTCCGGTTTCTTCACCTTCATGCACGAGCATTTCATCCCCAGTATCGGCACCTGGAGGATAGATCTCGCTGAGAAAAGCGATAGCTCGGCTCGGATGGGCCTTACCGACCAGCTTCATGGTCACCGCGCCGTCCGAAATGTCGATCAGCTCGCTGGCTTTGTAAACCACCTGCGTCGGGTTTTCCTGCTCCAACTCTTCTGAAAAAAACTCAACCATGGACATTGGTATACCGCCCAGCACCTTTCTCAGGGAGCTGATCGAAGGACTGACGCTGTTCTTCTCGATCATGGAGATGGTGCTGTTGGTCACGCCCGCTCGCTTGGCGAGTTCACGCTGGGACAGACCTTTGAGCTTGCGAATGGATTGCAGTCGTTCACCGACGTCCAATACTGGAGTCCTCCTATTGAGCTGGTGCGGTCGAAATGAACGTTATGATGGCGATAGCGTTCAGTATTTACAACACTTCGACCCCAAACCTGCTCGGAAAAGCACGTGCCGCTTATCGGGGAATAATCGAAAGGTGATCAGCGCCTAACCAGCCCTTGCGTTCAAGCGCCGCAATAGAGCCTTGGCACTCGGCGCAGGTTGCAAAAAATCTGGTAGGGAATGGTCCCAGCGTGAGCGGCAACGTCGCTGGCAAGTACGTTTTTGCCCCACAGCTCCACCTGACTGCCAAGCCCTGCATGTGGCGAATCGGTCAAATCAACGCACAACATGTCCATGGACACACGGCCCAGTAATCGGCTTAGTTGCCCATCGATAAAAACCGGTGTACCGGTGGGCGCCTGACGTGGATAACCATCAGCGTAACCCATGGCGACTACGCCGATGCGCATGGAACGATCAGTGACGAAACCGCCGCCGTAACCGATCGGTTCGCCGGCCGATAACTCGCGTACACAGATAACTTTTGATTCCAGTGACATCACTGGCTGCAGGACTGCGGCCAGGCTATGCGGCTGGTCGAATGGCGTCGCGCCATACAGCAGAATGCCGGGGCGCACCCAGTCGCTAGGGATGGCTGGCCAACCCAGCACAGCTGGCGAATTGCGCAAACTGATCGGCGCCACGAGACCTTGGGTGGCCGCTTTGAATACCGCAACTTGTTCGTCGCTTCGAGAACAGTCCAGTTCGTCAGCTCGAGCAAAATGAGTCATCAGAACAATGCTTGCGACTTTTCCACTGCTCAACAAACGCTGGTAACCGGCTTTATAGTCGGCGGGGCGCAAGCCGACTCGATGCATGCCTGAATCCAGCTTGAGCCAGGCAGTCAACGGTTTGCTTAAGCCCGCTTGCTCAATGGCCTCAATCTGCCACAACGAGTGAACCACGCACCAGAGATCGTGCTCGACAATCAGGGGTAATTCGCTAGCTTCAAAGAACCCCTCGAGTAGCAAAATCGGGGCGCGGATACCCGCATCACGCAACTCCAGTGCCTCTTCGATGCAGGCCACGGCAAAACCATCGGCTTGGGCCTCAAGCGCCTGCGCACAACGCACCGCACCATGCCCATAGGCATCAGCCTTGATGACCGCAAGCGCCTTGGCGCCGCTGGTTTCACGTGCCAACTGATAATTGTGACGCAGGGCTTGAAGATCGATTAAAGCGCGAGCAGGACGCATGGCGGCGGGATTCTGAGGTGAGGGAATGAGGGCTGTAGAAATTGCGTAGTACTGCGGGAATCCTTATGGCAGCGCAGCAATCACCGACAGTTCAACTAAAATCTCTGGCTCGCACAGCTTCGACTCAACAGTTGCACGGGTCGGGGCGACGCCCTTTGGCAACCACTTGTCCCAAACGCTGTTCATGCCGGCGAAGTCCGCGTCGATGTCTTTCAGGTAAATGGTCACCGAGAGAATTCGGGAGGTATTGGTGCCTGCCAAATCCAGCAGGCGTTCAATATTACCCAGTGTCTCGCGGGTTTGCTGCTCAATTCCGCCGGCCATGTCGTCAGCCACTTGCCCGGATAAATACACGGTGCTGTTGTGGACGACGATCTGACTCATGCGTTCATTGGTGAGCTGGCGCAGGATTGCCATGTTTTACGATCTCCTGGGTTTTACCGTAGCGAGAAATATCGAGGCCTTCGGCGCTGATCTGGGGTGCTTTGAGAGCGATCAAATCGGCTAACAAACGACCCGAGCCGCAGGCCATGGTCCAGCCAAGTGTGCCGTGGCCGGTATTTAGGAACAGATTGCGAAACGGTGTGGCGCCGACAATCGGTGTGCCGTCCGGCGTGGTAGGACGCAAGCCAGTCCAAAAACTGGCCTCTGCCAAATCACCGCCCTGAGGATAAAGGTCGCCGACGATCATCTCCAGCGTTTCGCGCCGACGCGGGTTGAGCGACAGATCGAAACCCGCGATTTCGGCCATGCCGCCCACCCGAATACGGTTGTCGAAACGGGTGATCGCGACCTTGTAGGTCTCGTCGAGAATAGTCGAGGTTGGCGCCATGGCCGGGTTGGTGATCGGCACGGTCAGCGAGTAACCCTTGAGCGGATACACCGGGGCGCGAATGCCCAACGGCTTAAGCAACTGCGGCGAATAACTGCCCAGCGCCAGCACATAGCGGTCAGCGGTTTCCAGCTTGCCATCAATCCACACGCCATTGATTCGGTCGCCGGCAAAATCCAGCCGCTCGATGTTCTGATCGAAACGGAATTCAACGCCCAACTTGACCGCCATTTCCGCAAGGCGAGTCGTAAATAACTGGCAGTCACCGGTCTGGTCATTAGGCAGGCGCAACGCACCGACAAGAATATTGGTGACCCCCGCTAAAGCGGGCTCAACCCGAGCGATGCCGGCGCGGTCAAGCAACTCATAGGGCACGCCGGACTGCTCCAAAATGGCGATATCCTTGGCGGCGTTGTCGAGCTGTGCTTGGGTGCGGAACAGCTGAGTGGTGCCCAGGCTACGTCCTTCGTAGGCAATGCCTGTTTCGATGCGTAGTTCGTCAAGACAATCGCGGCTGTACTCGGAAAGACGCACCATGCGCTCTTTGTTCACCGCATACCGGCTGGCGGTGCAATTGCGCAGCATCTGCGCCATCCACAGGTATTGATCGATGTCACCAGTGGCCTTGATCGCCAGTGGCGAGTGGCGCTGAAGCAGCCATTTGATGGCCTTGAGCGGCACGCCCGGCGCAGCCCACGGAGAGGCATATCCTGGCGAGACTTGGCCGGCATTCGCGAAACTGGTTTCCATGGCGGCCGCTGGCTGGCGGTCGACAACCGTCACCTGAAACCCGGCCCGCGCCAGATAATAGGCCGTCGTCGTACCGATCACACCGCTGCCAAGGACCAGAACTCGCATAGTAAATCCCTCAATCGCGGATATCCGCTGACGTTTGTGCTTATGAGCAAAGATATGCCTAGTATAAAAAGCAGTGGGCAGTGCATTTCACTATATAAACACCTATATTCGGCGGTAATTCTCGGCAATAACGGCATTAGTAGAGAGGGGTGACCCATGCGGACCCAGCATCAGTCCAAGCGCGAACTGGACAAGATAGATCGCAACATCCTGCGCATCCTTCAAGGGGACGGCCGGATTTCATTTACCGAGCTGGGAGAGCGCGTCGGACTGTCGACCACGCCGTGTACTGAACGGGTCCGTAGGCTTGAGCGTGAAGGGGTCATCATGGGCTACAACGCCCGGCTTAATCCCCAAAGCCTCAAAGCCAGCCTGCTGGTTTTCGTTGAAATCAGCCTGGATTACAAGTCGGGCGACACCTTCGAAGAGTTCCGCCGCGCCGTGCTAAAACTGCCCCATGTGCTGGAATGTCACTTGGTGTCCGGCGACTTCGACTACTTGGTCAAAGCACGGATTTCTGAGATGGCGTCGTACCGTAAGTTACTTGGCGACATCCTGCTCAAATTGCCCCACGTGCGCGAATCCAAGAGCTACATCGTGATGGAAGAAGTGAAAGAAAGCCTGAATCTGCCGATTCCTGAGTAGGGCTTTGCCAGCCTTGACGCCCCGCCAACGATGTAGGAGCGCGCTTGCTCACACCAACACTTGGCGAGTTGTCGCCATGTATTCGTGAATCTGCTTCTCCACCTTGGGATGAATCATTTCCACTGGACGGCGGCCATTAGGGCAAGGCAGCGTCGGCGTGGTGCCGAACAAACGACAGATCAAAGGACGTTCTTCATACACCGTGCAACCATTCGGCCCCAGATGGACACAGTTCAGCTCGTCCATCGCGGCCTCTTGCTCTGTTGCGGTCTTGCGCGGTAAGCGGGACATTTCTTCCGTTGACGTAGTCACCGGCCCACAGCAGTCGTGACAGCCGGGGACGCACTCGAATGAAGGAATCTGCTGCCGCAGAAAGCGGATTTTTTGGCTGTTGCAGCTCATTGTGGCAATTACCAAAAGAAAGACCAGCCGAGATTTTGCCTCACTGGTGCCTGAGCCGACAGCCCCACCGAGCCAAACCTTGCCCGTCGTTAACATCGACGTCTATGCTGCGTAAAATTTTTCACACACAACAAACAGGAAAAACAACATGAACGCCCGCGTTCAGCAGCCGACTGTCAGCGACCAGCACACCGCTTCGTATTACGCCACCAGCAGCCATCCACAACCGGACCATCCAATGTTGAAGGGCGACTTGAAGGTGGATGTATGCGTCATCGGCGGCGGCTTTACCGGACTAAACACCGCGATTGAATTGGCGGAGCGCGGCCTGAGCGTGGCGTTGCTGGAAGCGCGCAAGATGGGTTGGGGTGCCAGCGGGCGCAATGGTGGACAACTGATTCGCGGCGTCGGCCATGGCCTGGAACAATTCTCCCCGACCCTGGGTAGCCATGGCGTGCGTCAACTGAAGCTCATGGGGCTCGAAGCGGTGGAGATTGTGCGCCAGCGAGTGGAGCGTTATCAAATCAATTGCGATCTGACCTGGGGCTACTGCGATCTCGCCAATAAGCCTCACGATTTGGTTCATTTGATCGAAGATGCGGAAGAATTGCGCCGCCTTGGTTATCGCCACGAAATACACGTACTGCAAGCCAACGACATGCACAAAGTAGTGGGCTCGGATAGGTATGTCGGCGGATTAATCGACATGGGCTCGGGTCACTTACACCCGCTAAACCTGGCGTTGGGTGAAGCACACGTTGCGCGCGAGTTAGGTGTTCAACTCTTTGAGCAGTCGGCAGTGATCCGAATCGACTACGGTCCACAGGTCTGCGTCCATACCGCCCACGGCGTAGTGCGCGCCGAGACCTTGGTGCTGGGCTGTAATGCTTACCTGAATGATCTAAACCCGGAGTTGAGCGGCAAAGTGCTGGCAGCAGGCAGTTACATCATAGCGACCGAGCCGCTTAGCCCCGAGCAAGCCCATATGCTGTTGCCGCAGAATATGGCGGTTTGCGACCAGCGTGTGACCGTCGACTATTACCGACTCTCCGCTGACCGGCGCCTGCTGTTCGGTGGTGCTTGTCATTATTCGGGCCGCGATCCAAAAGACATCGCAGCCTATATGCGGCCCAAGATGCTGCAGGTTTTTCCCCACATGACTGACGTTAAAATCGATTTTCAATGGGGCGGCATGATCGGTATCGGCGCCAATAGGCTGCCTCAGATCGGTCGACTACGCAGCCTTCCCAACGTGTATTACGCGCAGGCGTATTCCGGTCATGGCCTGAACGCCACCCACCTGGCTGGACGTCTTCTCGCAGAAGCGATCAGTGGCCAGCACAGTAATGGATTCGATTTGTTCGCCCAAGTCCCTCACATGACCTTTCCAGGAGGGAAAGCATTGCGCTCTCCCCTATTGGCGTTGGGCATGCTGTGGCACCGCTTGAAAGAACTGCGCTAAATATTCATCAGGCTCGCCAGAACGGCTTGAGTCCTTCGGCGCGCGCCTGATCCCGGGTGAGGCCGATGTCCAGAAGCCGGTCCGCGTCCAGTTCCAGCAGCACTTTACGGGTTAGCCAGCGATGGCGAAAAACACCCCAGCGGCTAGAGGCTGGCGAGCAGCACATATTGATCGAAGGCTTCTGCCCTGCCTGCAACTCCTGACCACGCAGCATTAGCCGTACATCACTCATCCCGTTCATTTTTATCCCCTGCGTCACCCTTTGCGTGTGGCTTCATCATGGCGGAGGTGGAAAAACCATTACAGATCCAAAAATCCGGTTTTTTTTCAATACACACAGTGCAAATAATCCACTGAATCCTGTATTTTGGCACTATCTGTATTGGTCTAATGGAAAAAAATCCGTCGGGAGTACGCTATGACGCTCTATGTGAACCTCGCTGAACTGCTCGGTTCTCGCGTTGAAAACGGCTTTTATCGTCCCGGAGACCGATTGCCCTCAGTCCGCGCCTTGAGCGTGGAACACGGGGTCAGCCTGAGCACCGTGCAACAGGCGTATCGCGTGCTGGAAGACAACGGCTTGGCGACGCCGAAACCCAAGTCGGGTTATTTCGTTCCATTGGGGAGATCTGCGCCTGCCCTGCCCGCAGTGGGGAGGCCCGCGCAGCGTCCGGTAGAGATTTCTCAGTGGGATCAAGTCCTGGAGTTGATCCGCGTCGTGCCAAATAAGGACGTGATCCAATTGGGCCGAGGCATGCCGGACATCACCAGCCCGACGCTTAAACCCTTGCTGCGCTCGCTGGCCACTATCAGTCGACGTCAAGACATGGCGAGCCTGTATTACGACACTATCTACGGCACTCTGAGCCTGCGTGAGCAAGTGGCACGACTGATGCTGGACTCCGGCTGCCAGCTCACGACCAACGATTTAGTCATCACGACGGGCTGTAGCGAAGCGCTGTCCACTAGCCTCCGAGCCATTTGCCAGCCAGGCGACATCGTGGCAGTGGATTCGCCAAGCTTTCATGGAGTCATGCAAATGCTCAAAGGCTTCGGATTGAAGGCGCTGGAAATTCCCACTGACCCAGTGACTGGCATCAGCCTTGAGGCATTGGAGCTAGCCCTTGAACAGTGGCCAATCAAAGCCATTCAACTGACCCCCAACTGCAACAACCCGCTGGGCTACATCATGCCCGAGGCACACAAAAAAGCCTTGCTGACCCTGGCTCAACGTTTTGACGTCGCAATTATCGAAGACGATGTGTATGGCGACCTGGCTTACACCTATCCCCGTCCTCGCACGATAAAATCCTTCGACGAAGACGGCCGTGTCCTGCTGTGCAGCTCTTTCTCCAAGACTCTGGCGCCTGGCGTGCGGATTGGCTGGGTCGCACCCGGTCGGTATTTAGAACAGGTGCTGCACATGAAGTACATCAGCACCGGCTGCACCGCCAGCCAACCTCAGTTGGCCATCGCCGAATTTCTCAAGGACGGGCATTACGAACCGCACTTACGACGGATGCGCGGGCAATATCAGCGTGGCCGCGACCAGATGACTGATTGGGTCATGCGCTACTTCCCACAGGGCACGCGGGTCAGTCGCCCTCAAGGTGGTTTTATGCTGTGGGTCGAGCTGCCGGAAGATTTCGACACCTTGCGCTTGAACCGCGCGTTACTGGGGCAAGGCGTTCAGGTGGCGGGCGGCAGTATCTTCTCGGCGGCAGGCAAGTACCGGAATTGTTTGCGGATGAATTACGCGTCCAAACCCACGGCTGAGATTGAAAATGCGGTACGAACAGTGGGGGCGACCATCACGCACCTGCTAAGCGAGTCCGCGTGACGGCAAGTCGCCGCTAAGCCATCACCGGTTGCACGCCGAACGCACCGCGGCGCAGGGAAACAATCACCAGACCGAACGCACCGGCAGCCATCAAAAGAGGCAAGGCATGTCCACTGACCCACTGGCTGCCCGCACCCGCAGCCAAAGGCCCTAGCAGGCAACCAACGCCCCACAACTGGGCAACATGGGCGTTCGCCCGCACCAGTGCATCGTCACGGTAACGCTCGCCAATCAATATCAGCGACAAGGTAAATAGCCCGCCTGCACTGGCACCGAACAGCACCCATACTGGCCAAATCAATACGGTGTCGAGCAGCAACGGGATGGCCAGGCTCGATACCATCAACAGCAGTGCACAGCCGGAAAATAGCGTGCGCCGGGAAACACGGTCGGCCAATGCACCAATCGGCAGTTGCAATAGAGCATCGCCGACCACCACGGTACTGACCATGAACAATGAGGTTTCCGGCGTAAAGCCCTGTTGCAGGCAATAGATCGGCAGCAATGTCAGGATCATCGCTTCGAACGCGGCGAACAGCGCAATCGCCCACGCAATCGCTGGCAAGCCTCGGCAGAAACCAAACAGATCATTAAAGGTGACGCTGCACGCTTCGGTGCTGGGCGCGCCGGTTCGCCCCAGCAGCAACAGCGGAGAGACAACTAGCAACGCAGCGCCGACCCAAAAGCCGTAATCGGCCTCAGTACCGACCACACCCAACAGCAACGGGCCAGCGAGTTGGCTCAGGGCGTAACTGCTGCCGTAAAGCGCGACCAACCGACCGCGCCACCGCTCGACCACCAATTGGTTGATCCAGCTTTCGCCCAGAATAAAAACGATGGTCAGGATGACGCCGATCAATAGCCGCAACGCGACCCAAACGGCATAGCTCGGTAGTAAACCCAGCAACCCGATAGAGAGCGCTCCGCCCCATAAACACAATCGCATCAGCAGCGGCGTGCCGAAATGCGCAGCCAGGCGGCTGGCGACACTGGCGCCAACCAAAACACCGATAGCGGGCATCGCAGCCATGACGCCGATGGCAAACGCGCCGTAACCCCAGCTTTCCAGGCGCATGGACACCAGCGGCATGCTCACGCCCAGTGCTAATCCGACGCTGAGGACCGAAGCCAAAACAGCGAAATAAGTACCCCAACGCATTTTTATAGATCCGCAGGAGGTTCTCGCCAACAAGCTGGCTCCTACAGAGAATTGACCTGTAGAAGCCAGCTTGTTGACGAAGCGCCCAGCTCGATTTCGGAATTACAACTTGATCCAGGTCGCCTTCAATTCGGTGTACTTGTCGAACGCATGCAGGGATTTATCCCGGCCATTGCCCGATTGTTTGAAGCCACCAAACGGCGCCGTCATGTCGCCGCCATCGTATTGATTGACCCACACACTGCCGGCTCGCAGTGCCTTGGCGATCAGGTGGGCTTTCGACAGGTTGGAGGTCCAGACCCCAGCAGCCAGGCCATACGGCGTGTCGTTGGCAATCTGGATGGCCTCTTCAGCGGTGTCGAAGGCAATCACCGACAGCACCGGACCGAAAATTTCTTCCTGAGCAATTTTCATCGCGTTGCTCACGCCGTCAAAAATGGTCGGTTCGACGTAAGTACCGCCTGTTTCCTGCAAAATACGCTTGCCGCCCGCGACGAGCTTGGCGCCATCGGCATGACCGGACTCGATGTACGACAGCACGGTATTCATCTGCTGCGTATCGACCAGTGCCCCGACGGTGGTTTCCGGGTCCAGCGGATTACCCGGTTTCCAGGCTTTAAGGGCTTCGATCACCAACGGCAAAAACTGGTCTTTGATCGAACGCTCTACCAGCAGTCGCGAACCCGCCGTGCAGACTTCGCCCTGGTTGAATGCGATGGCGCCAGCCGCTGATTCGGCTGCGGCCTTCAAATCCGGCGCGTCGGCGAAGACGATGTTCGGGCTTTTACCGCCCGCTTCCAGCCATACGCGCTTCATATTCGACTCGCCCGAATAGATCAGCAGTTGCTTGGCGGTTCGGGTGGAGCCAGTGAACACCAACGTATCCACGTCCATGTGCAACGCCAACGCTTTGCCGACCGTGTGGCCATAACCGGGCACCACGTTGAGCACACCCGCAGGGATACCGGCTTCAACGGCCAATTGCGCTACACGAATGGCCGTCAGTGGGGATTTTTCGGACGGTTTGAGGATCACCGAATTACCGCTGGACAGCGCCGGGCCGAGTTTCCAGCAGGCCATCAATAACGGGAAGTTCCACGGCACGATAGCGGCGACGACGCCAATCGGCTCGCGTGTCACCAAGCCCAATTGATCGTGGGGCGTTGCAGCGACTTCGTCATAAATCTTATCGATCGCTTCGCCGCTCCAACTTAGCGCCTGAGCTGCCGCGGGAATATCGATGTTCAGCGCGTCATTGATCGGCTTGCCCATATCGAGGGTTTCAAGCAACGCCAGCTCTTCAACGTGCTCATTCAATAGGGCAGCAAAACGGATCATTGCAACTTTGCGTTTGACCGGCGCCAATCGCGACCACACGCCGGAGTTGAACGTTGCACGGGCGCTATCAACGGCACGCTGGGCATCGGCGGCGTCACAGCTGGCGACGTGTGCCAAGAGGCGGCCATCGACCGGGCTGACGCATTCGAAAGTGGCGCTGGAAACGGCGGCGGTGTATTCGCCATTGATGTAGGCGCGGCCTTCGATCTTCAGATCGCGAGCGCGTTGTTCCCAGTCAGCACGAGTCAGGGTGGTCATTCGAGTGTCCTCCTGTTGTATTTTTGAATACGGATGGCATCAGCCAAGGCAGTTGCCACCCTAAACCAAGTCAACCGGTTATTTCCAATATATTTGACACTTGGGAGCAAACGGTGAGCTCTTGTTCATTTTATTCAACATAAACCCAAAATTCAGACACAAAAAAGCCCGCCTTCTCAGGCGGGCTTTCTCGTAAAGAAGTAGAAATCAATTACTTGATTTTGGCTTCTTTGTAGATCACGTGCTTGCGAGCTACCGGATCGAATTTTTTGATTTCGATTTTATCCGGAGTAGTGCGCTTGTTCTTATCGGTGGTGTAGAAGTGGCCTGTGTTAGCGCTCGACACCAAACGGATCAATTCACGCATGACTTTCTCCCTTAGACCTTAGCGCCATTGGCGCGGATTTCGAGAAGAATGACATCAATGCCACGCTTGTCGATGATACGCATGCCTTTGGCAGATACGCGCAGACGCACGAAACGATTCTCGGACTCGACCCAGAAGCGGTGATGCTGCAGGTTCGGCAGGAAACGACGACGGGTTTTGTTGTTTGCGTGGGAAATGTTATTCCCGGTTACCGGACCCTTACCGGTAACTTGACATACTCTCGACATGCCTCAGCCCTCTAAAACCACATGCCCAACCCGGCATGGGTTGGCCGCTTAATCTCTCAGTTGGCGCCAGGCGCCGCGTTTCTTTAGGGGTCTTACCGGCTACACCTACAAACGAAGGAACCGGGCCCCTAGAAAAGAGCGCTGCTTTATATCAGAAACCCTGCAATGCAACAACAGTACATGCAGAATACCTTCTTCGTTTTGCCCTTTTACGGGCTTAAACGGTAGTCGGCACAGGCGATGGAAGCAAATCTACCGCTCGTCGAACCAGATGGATTGTCCTGCCCCCGCGCATAGTCTAGGGTAACTCCCTCACCAGACTGCGCCCGCAGATGGGGCAAAATCTGACAGGAATATAGCCATGCGCCTTGCTACCTTACCCCTTCTGCTCGCCCCGTTGCTATGCCCGTTATGGGCTCAGGCTGCGACTCAGCTCAGCGTTTGCACCGAAGCCAGCCCTGAAGGCTTTGACGTGGTGCAATACAACTCGCTGACCACCACCAACGCATCAGCCGATGTACTGATGAACCGCTTGGTGGAGTTCGACGCACAGAACGGCAAGGTGGTACCCAGCTTAGCCGAGCATTGGGACATTTCTGCGGACGGCCTGACTTACACATTTAAATTACGCTCCGGCGTGAAATTCCACCACACCGATTATTTCAGCCCGACCCGAGATCTGACGGCCGACGACGTGCTGTTCAGCTTTCAACGTATGCTTGATCCGGCTAACCCCTGGCACAAAATCGCTCAAAGCGGCTTCCCACATGCCCAATCGATGCAGCTGCCAGCGCTGATCAAAAACATTGAGGCGCCTGATGAGCACACGGTCCGCTTTACCCTCGACCACCCGGACTCGACCTTCCTGGCGACATTGAGCATGGGCTTTGCTTCGATCTACTCTTCCGAGTACACCGCGCAACTGCTCAAGGCCGGCACCCCGGAAAAACTCAACAGCGAACCCATCGGCACCGGCCCTTTCATCTTCAAGCGCTTCCAGCGAGACGCTGTGGTGCGTTACGAAGCCAACCCGGACTATTTTGGCGGCAAGCCGGGCGTTGATGCGCTGGTTTTTGCGATTACCCCGGATGCCAACGTTCGGCTGCAAAAAATTCGTCAGAACGAATGCCAGATCGCTCTATCGCCCAAGCCGCTTGATATTCAAGCCGCCCGAACTGACCCCCAATTGAAAGTCGAGGAAAACGCGGCGTTCATGACCGCTTTCGTAGCAATCAACACTCAACACCCGCCGCTGGATAAACCGGAAGTACGTCAGGCGCTCAATTTGGCGTTTGACAAAGAGACTTACCTAAAAGCCGTATTTCAAGGCACCGCAAAAGCCGCCAGTGGTATTTATCCAGCCAATACCTGGAGCTACGCCAAAAACCTGCCCGGCTATGCCTACGACCCTGCCAAAGCTCGCCAACTGCTGGCCAAAGCCGGGTTAAACGACGGCTTCAAAACCACGATCTGGACGCGACCATCGGGTAGCTTGTTGAACCCGAACCCGAGCCTGGGCGCGCAGTTATTACAAAACGACTTGGCCAAAGTCGGGATTACAGCCGAGATTAAAGTCATTGAGTGGGGCGAGCTGATTCGTCGCGCGAAAGCGGGCGAGCATGACCTGTTATTCATGGGGTGGGCGGGCGATAACGGCGACCCAGACAACTTCTTGACCCCACAATTTTCGTGCGCCGCGGTGATCTCAGGGACTAACTTTGCCCGCTATTGCGATAAGGGCCTGGATAAGCTCATCAGCGACGGCAAAGCCGGTAGCGATCAGGCACAACGCAGTGCTCTGTATCAGCAAGCGCAAGCGTACATCCAACAACAAGCACTTTGGCTACCCTTGGCGCACCCTACTGCTGCGGTGCTGACCCGAAAAAACGTACAGGGTTATCAGGTCAGTCCGTTCGGACGCCAAGACTTTGCCCACGTCACGCTGAAGTAATTCTCAGGGCCATCTCTGAAGCTCAGGCCGCGCCAGCCAGCGCGGCCTGAGGGCGTCACATCAAACCGGCTTCCGCCATGGACAGCGGCTCACCGTCACCGATGATGAAATGATCGAGCACTTGAACGTCGATCAATCCCAACGCCTTTTTCAACAGTACGGTCAGGTTTTGATCTGCCTGACTGGGATCGGTGATGCCTGATGGATGGTTATGGCACAGAATGACTGCCGCCGCGTTGTTCGCCAGCGAGCGCTTGACCACCTGGCGCGGGTGAACTTCGGCACACTTAATAGAGCCGTGGAACAACACCTCGAACGCCAAAACCCGATGCTTGGCGTCGAGAAACAGACACCCGAAGACCTCGTGCGGCTCATGCCTCACCATCGCCTTCAGGTATTCGCGCACGTCCCGAGGATTGTGCAGGCTTGGGTCACGCTTCAGGCGCTCAGCCATGTGCCGCCGGGACATTTCTATCACCGCTTGTAACTGCGCGAACTTGGCGGGCCCCAATCCCAGCTCCTGGCTGAAGGTTTTAAGGTCCGCTTCCAGTAACGCTCTCAAGCTCCCGAATTGCTTCAACAAGTGTCGGGCAAGGTCCACAGCGCTTTTTCCGGTCACGCCGGTGCGTAAAAATATGGCCAACAGCTCAGCATCAGAAAGACTTGCCGAACCCAGCTCAAGCAGCTTCTCCCGTGGGCGTTCCGCCACGGGCCAATCTCGAATACTCATAACACCTCCATGTGTGTGGGCCCCGCTGTTCCGGTGCGGTCGCTGTGCTATCTTAGCCCATCTTTTTTGCGCGGCGACTTGGCCTGGGGAGGCGTCATCGCCGTTGCGATCACTCGACTAAAAGGCAGGCCTATGCAGCGGCTGTATCGGAAACGCATTGTTCTAGGCGTCGGCGGCGGCATTGCTGCCTACAAGAGCGCCGAACTGGTCCGTCGGTTACTCGATCAGGGCGCGGAAGTGCGTGTTGTCATGACCCGCGGCGGCAGTGAATTTATCACCCCCCTAACCATGCAAGCTTTGTCCGGCAATCCCGTGCACATGGACTTGCTAGACCCGGCCGCTGAAGCTGCCATGGGTCATATCGAACTGGCGAAATGGGCCGATCTGGTGTTGATTGCGCCCGCCACGGCGGACCTTATTGCACGCTTGGCCCAAGGTTTGGCCAATGACCTTTTGACCACTGTCGTGCTGGCAACTGACGCCCCGGTTGCGTTGGCACCTGCGATGAATCAAGCAATGTGGCGCGACCCGGCCACCCAGGCCAATACCCGGCTACTCGAAGATCGCGGCATGCGTATGTTCGGCCCGGCCTCAGGCAGCCAAGCCTGTGGTGATGTCGGTTTTGGCCGGATGCTCGAAGCCAATGACCTCGCGCTGTGCGCCGCTGAATGTTTCCGCCGCGAATCGTTGACCGGCAAACATGTCTTGATCACCGCCGGCCCGACTCAGGAAAACATCGATCCTGTGCGTTACATCACCAACCACAGCTCGGGCAAGATGGGTTTTGCCTTAGCTGAAGCGGCAGTCGAAGCGGGCGCCCGCGTAACGTTGATTACCGGCCCGGTGAACCTGCAAACGCCTGATCGCGTCACCCGAATCGACGTGGTCAGTGCCCGCGACATGCTCGCTGCCTGTGAGGCGGCGATCCCCTGCGACCTGTTTATCGCCTCTGCTGCCGTGGCGGATTACAGGCCAGAAGTCGTCGCGCCGCATAAACTCAAGAAAGACCCCGCCACCGGCGACGGCTTACTGTTGCAGATGGTTCGTAACCCAGACATTCTCGCGACCATTGCGGGCCGCCCGGACCGCCCCTTCAGTGTCGGCTTTGCTGCCGAAACCGAACATTTGCTCGACTACGCCGCCCGTAAGCTTAAGGACAAAAACCTTGATCTGATCGTCGCCAACGATGTTGCCAACCCCAGCATCGGCTTTAACAGCGAAGAAAATGCGTGCAGCGTCATCGACCGTGCGCTGCACGAAACTATTTTTGCTCAGACCAGTAAAGGCAAGATTGCCCGCCAGCTGATCACCTTCATCGCCGACCGTCTGAACCAGGTTTAATTACGTATGCATGCCCTACAAGCCAAAATCCTCGACCCACGCATTGGCAGTGATTTCCCTCTTCCCGCGTACGCCACCACAGGCTCCGCAGGTCTTGATCTGCGCGCAATGCTTAAGGAAGACACTGTCATAGAACCAGGTCAGACCTTATTGATCCCCACTGGCCTGTCGATCTACATCGGTGACCCAGGCTTGGCAGCGCTGATTTTGCCCCGCTCCGGACTGGGTCATAAGCACGGCATTGTGCTGGGCAATCTGGTCGGCTTGATCGACTCCGACTACCAAGGGGAGCTCATGGTTTCGTGCTGGAATCGGGGCCAAACTGCTTTCAAGATGTCCGTGGGCGAACGTCTTGCTCAGTTAGTCTTGGTGCCTGTAGTCCAGGCCCACTTCGAGCTGGTAGACGAGTTCGACGAAAGCCAGCGCGGCGCAGGCGGCTTCGGACATTCCGGCAGCCACTAAAAGCTTGGCTAGATAACCACTTGAGCTTGCCCCGATCGCTTGCGATTCGCACTGCGCGAAATCGGATCAGGAACAATACGTTGCCATTCAGGTTGAATATGGGGGAGAGGTTATTTGAAGGGTCTTAACCGTAGAGCCAAAACAAGCGGCACCTCGAATCCCGTAATCGATGATCCGTTAATGGCTCGCCCACGTTTTTTTTCACTTGGTCTTGTTTCGGTGGTCATCAGCTTGATCGCCGCCAGCGTGCTGCTGTGGTGGGCGCTTTCCAACCATTCCCAGCAGCAACCTCAGCCTGGCGAAGCTTGGGGCTCCAGCCAAGCCTCAGCACTCGGCGCGGCGCTTAAGCAATTGAATGCAGAAACCCAGGCCGCCGCGCTTGATGGCAAGCTGACTCAGGTACTGCAAAGTAACGATGTCTCTGCGATCGGCGACGCCCAAACCCAGTTGAGTTTTCGCAGCGGTGTGGTCGGGGCTCGACTCAGTCATACGGGCTTGACAGAGGTGAACACGCAAGGTCCGGTGCCAGTGAGTTTCGCCACGCTGGACATGCTCAACAAAACTACCCAAGGCCAGACTCCGCCGCCCGAGGCGCACAAAATAGGTAACCGGTGGTTGGTTTACAGTGCAGCCCCGCTGCGCGCTACCCCGAATGCCCCCGTCACCGGCACATTGCTACTGGCATTCGATCTGCAACGGGTATTAAACGCTTTGCCAATGCTACCTGCCGAGGTCGGTGAGGTGAAAGTGACCCAGCAATTCGGCTCCGGTCCTGGGCAGGTCTTGCTACTGCGCGGCCAACCTTTTGGTGCAGCGCAAATGTTCGACACCGGTCAGCTCAACTGGAAGCTTGAATTCTCAGCAGGTCCGGCACTCGACGTAGGGACGCCATGGTTAATGTTGTGCTTGGCCGTGGTACTTGCGTTTATCGGCGCAGCGTTCGGGCTATATCTTAATGATAGAGCACTGCACCGACGCATTAGTGCCGATGCCCGACAGTTAGACCAACTGCTTCAAGAACTCTCGGGCGGAAAAGCCGTCAAAGCGTTCGGCTTGAGTCTTCCAGCGCTAAATGGCCTTGCGCAGAGTCTTGCGCGATTTTCGATGCGCAGCGCCTCTCCGGTGATAGGGGCAAACGCAGCTCAAGAGACCTCAAACGCAAAGGCCAGCTCTGAGACAGTGAATGCCGCAGCGACGACCCAAACCGAGGCCTTGCATGCCGAGTGGGTTGATCCGCTGTTCCAAGACACCGATATTCTCGATATCGACATCCTCGACGAAAACCAGGACTTCCTGAGAATGGAGCACCCCCAGATCATGAGCAGCCTAGCAACCGTAGCTCCAGCATTTCCTGACAGCATTTTCCGCGCCTACGACATTCGCGGCGTTGTTGGCGAAACCCTTAGCGCACAAACAGCTTACTGGATCGGGCGCGCAATCGGCTCAGAAAGCCTGGCCAAGAATGAACCCCACGTATCTGTAGGCCGCGACGGCCGTTTGTCTGGACCTGAGCTGGTACAGCAATTGATTCAGGGTTTATATGACAGCGGCTGCCATGTCAGCGACATCGGGCTCGTGCCAACTCCGGCCCTTTACTACGCCGCCAACGTGCTGGCAGGTAAATCGGGCGTCATGCTGACCGGTAGCCACAACCCGTCAAACTACAACGGCTTCAAGATCGTCATTGCTGGCGACACCTTGGCCAATGAACAGATCCAGGCGTTGCATACCCGCCTAAAAACCAACGACCTGACCACGGGCACGGGCAACGTCGAAAAGATCGAAATCCTTGAATCTTATTTCAAGGAAATCACTAAAGACGTAGTGCTCGCCCGGCGCATGAAAGTCGTGGTCGATTGCGGCAACGGCGCGGCGGGCGTCATCGCTCCGCAGTTGATCGAAGCTCTGAATTGCGAAGTCATCCCGCTGTTTTGCGATGTTGACGGCAACTTCCCGAACCATCACCCCGATCCAGGCAAACCGGAAAACCTGGTTGACTTGATCGCCAAAGTTAAAGAAACCGGGGCCGACCTGGGCTTGGCGTTCGACGGCGACGGTGATCGCGTTGGGGTCGTAACCAACACCGGGGCCATCGTGTTTCCTGACCGTTTGCTGATGTTGTTTGCCAAGGATGTGGTGTCCCGCAATCCTGGTGCCGATATCATTTTTGACGTCAAATGCACCCGACGCCTCACGCCATTGATTCTTGAATACGGCGGCCGCCCGGTGATGTGGAAAACCGGTCACTCGCTGATCAAAAAGAAAATGCGTGAGAGCGGCGCATTGCTGGCCGGTGAAATGAGCGGCCACATCTTCTTCAAAGAGCGCTGGTTTGGTTTTGACGATGGTATTTACAGCGCTGCGCGTCTGCTGGAAATCCTCAGCCAGGAAAAAGGCACCGCAGACGAAGTGTTCGCCACCTTTCCGAACGATATTTCCACCCCGGAAATCAATATCGATGTGACTGACCTGACCAAGTTCAGCATCATTGAAACCTTGCAACGCGACGCTCAGTGGGGCCAAGAAGCCAAGCTGACCAGCATCGACGGCGTCCGCGTGGATTACCCGAAAGGTTGGGGTCTGGTGCGTGCCTCGAACACCACGCCGGTTTTGGTATTGCGCTTCGAAGCCGATACCGAAGCTGAACTGCAACGAATCAAAGACGTGTTTCATGCCCAACTAAAGAACGTCGCACCTGATCTAGAATTACCGTTTTGACCGACCCTAAGTCTCCCTGGAGCCCTGAATGACCCTCGAACGTGATGCCGCTGCCAACGTCGCCAAGGTTTTGTCCGAAGCGTTGCCTTACATTCGCCGATTCGTTGGCAAGACGCTGGTGATCAAATACGGCGGCAATGCCATGGAAAGCGACGAGCTGAAAACCGGCTTTGCGCGCGACATCGTGCTGATGAAAGCGGTCGGCATCAACCCGGTAGTGGTTCACGGTGGCGGCCCGCAGATCGGCGACTTGCTCAAGCGACTGTCGATCGAAAGCCACTTCATCGACGGTATGCGTGTGACCGATGCGCAAACCATGGACGTGGTGGAGATGGTGCTGGGCGGCCAGGTCAACAAAGACATCGTTAACCTGATCAACCGCCATGGCGGCAGCGCCATCGGCCTGACCGGCAAAGACGCTGAGCTGATTCGTGCGCGCAAACTCACGGTTACCCGACAGACGCCTGACATGACCAAACCAGAAATCATCGACATCGGCCAGGTCGGCGAAGTTGTCGGCGTAAATACCGACCTGCTGAACATGCTGGTCAAGGGTGATTTCATCCCGGTCATCGCACCGATTGGTGTCGGTCCAGACGGCGAGTCTTACAACATCAACGCCGATCTGGTGGCCGGTAAAGTAGCCGAAGCCCTCAAGGCCGAAAAGCTGATATTGCTGACCAACATCGCTGGCTTGATGAACAAACAGGGTGAAGTACTGACTGGGTTGACCACCGAGCAAGTGGACCACCTGATAGCCGATGGCACCATCTACGGCGGCATGCTGCCGAAGATTCGCTGCGCGCTGGAAGCGGTTCAGGGCGGGGTCAACAGCTCGCACATCATCGACGGCCGCGTGCCAAATGCCGTGTTGCTGGAGATCTTTACCGACAGCGGCGTGGGCACTCAGATTACCAATCGCAAGCGTCATTGATGGGTTAGTTGGTTGAGACCAGAAGCCTCGTCCAGGGTTATGCCGGGACGGGGCTTTTTTGTCGACCGAAATCCGTAAGACCAACCTTACTTGTGCGCAGGACATGTCCTACGCAACGCGTGGGATGCGCCCGATAGGCGTCGCCGATTCAGTCCTGCAGAGTTGCCGCATCTTTTGATGCGGAGACTCTGCCAATGCCTCAGACCACTTACCCGACCTTCACCCTAAGCATCAAAGGTCTTGAAGATCCTCGCTTGCAGGTGCTTGCGTTCGAGGGCGCCGAGGCCGTCAGCACGCCCTACGCCGTTACCGTCGAACTGGTCAGCCGGGCGGGGGATATTGAGCTTTCGGACCTGCTGCACAAGGCGGCTTTTCTCAGTTTCGGCCCGGACGGCGAAGGTCTGCATGGGCACATCCACTCGATCCATAAAAGCAACTCCGGCGCGCGGCTGACACACTACGTCGCGGTGCTGAAACCCTATCTGGCGTATTTGGAACACAGCAGCCACCGCCGCTCGTTCCAACAGATGAGCGTGCCCGCGATCATCCTTGAGGTATTGAAGGAGCATGGGCTGTTTGACGGCCTGGATGTGCAGTTCCACGGTGACGTGAGCCGCGCCACGCCACGTGAATACTGCGTTCAGTACGACGAAAGCGACCTGCACTTCGTGAATCGACTGTGCGAAGAAGACGGCTGGTTTTATCGTTTCGAGCATTCGGCCGACGGCCATCGGTTGATTTTCGCCGATGACGAAGGGATGTTTCCCCATAAAGCAAAGGTGGCGCTGCCGTTCAAACCGTTGAACGGCATGGTGCCCGAAACGTATTCGATCCATGAGTTTGGCGTGCGCTTGGCGGCGCGCACCAGCCATGTGGTGCATCGGGATTACGATTTCCAGAAAGCCGGTTCTCTACTGGAAATTTCGAGAAAGCCCTGGCCAACCCAAGCCCAAGCGCAAAGGGGTGAAGTCCTGCGTGTCGAGCCGAAACTTGAGCATTACGTCTATCCGGGGCATTTTCTGGAGGACGATCACGGCAAAAAACTATCCACCCACGACCTGCAACGGCATCGCACTGATTTTCAACTGGCTGATGGCACCAGCGATCAACCGCTGTTGCGCAGCGGGACGGTGATCCAGCTAGAAAAGCATCCGCAGTTCAAATGGAATAACCCGTGGGTGCTGATTTCGATCCGACACGAAGGACGCCAGCCGCAGGTGTTGGAGGAATTGGGCGCGGATGTTCCGGTCGCCGCCGGAAAAATCCCTCAGGGGTATCGGAATTCCTTTACCGCCATTCCGGAAACGATCCAGTTTCGTCCCGCCTTGCGCCATCCCAAACCGCTGATCCACAGCACCCAAACCGCCAAGGTCACGGGTCCTGAAGGCGAAGAAATTCACTGCGATAAATTCGGCCGGGTGAAGGTCAAGTTTCACTGGGATCGCCGCGAACCGGATGACGAAACCAGCAGTTGCTGGGTGCGGGTGGCATCAAGCTGGGCAGGCAACAGTTATGGCGCGGTGACCCTGCCTCGGGTCGGCATGGAGGTGTTGGTTTCTTATCTGGAAGGCGACGCCGACCGGCCAATTGTCATGGGCTGTTTGCCGAACAGCCGAAATCCAGTGCCTTACGAGTTACCGGCGAACAAAACCAAAAGCGTGTTCCGCAGCCGCAGTTCCACGGCCAGTCAGGGCTTTAACGAAGTCTCTTTTGAAGATCGCGATGGCGCTGAGTTGGTCTACCTGCGTGCCCAACGCGACATGGAGCAACTGGTTCAGAACGACAGCCGCTTGGAAGTGCGTGGCCAGCGCTTGGAAACGATCAAGGGTGGCAGCGTTTCAGTGATGGAAGCCGAACATCACCAAACTGTCAGCGGCGACCGCAAAGTGCAGTTGTCGGCGGGTGATCACCTACACGTCACGGGTGCGAGCCACACCCGAGTCACCGAAGGGCTGTCTGTAGAGGCGGGTCAAGAGGTGCACCTCATGGCAGGCGTCAACTTGATCATTGATGCCGGTACCACCCTGACACTGGAAGCGGGCGGACAGCACCTTTTCCTCAGCCCTGCGGGCATATTTTCCAGCGTACCGATCCTGCTGGGTGGCGTTCCTCTGCCGGGAACACCGGCTGTGCCGTTGCCACCCGAGGGCGTAGACGCTCTGGGCGCCGACGTTATTCCACCGGTCACGCCGATTTCAGCGCCGGCCATCGAGCAGCTCTTGGAGCAGGCACCTCCCCATTGCGAAGTCTGTGAAATGGAAGAGGACAAGGCGCCATGAGCAGCCCTGAGCATGCCAACTACCTGCTGATCGATGGAGCGCTACGTCCGGGCGCGCTGGTTGAGCGACTCAAGGACGATCAGTCCGCGCAGGCCAATCCGCTGTACTCGGGGGGCCGCTGGAGTGAACTACGCGACCAGGGACCGATTCTGATCCAGCTGGACGCGGACAGCCGGCTCGTCTCGCAATGGCTCAATGAACCTCGCAAGCAACAAGATTCAACGTTGCTGTACAGCACGAAGCCGCTGAACGTCGTGGCCAACCATCTGCGGCAATTCATTTGCCCCCCCGACGCATGGGGCGGCAACGGCTTGCTGCGGTTTTCCGATCCCTTGGTCGCGTCTTTTTGGCTGTCGAGCTTCTCGGACTCACAACTGGCTGAACGGCTGGGGCCTATCGAACACTGGTGGGTAGGCCGTCCGACACACAGCTGGCAAGAACCGTCTCCACGTTCCTGGCAGAGGTTTAGCCGAGTTGAAGCCCAATCGTCGTGGACGCCGAACGTTGCCTTTCTCGACTATCCACAGCTGGCAGCGCTTGCACGGGCGCAACGCTGGCAGCTGGAGGACCGTTTTTACCAGTGGTTAAACAGCCGCCGCCCCGACTCTTTTGCAGCCATGAACAATCAGCAAACATCGGACTGGATGCAAACAACGATCGATAGCGGGCTTGCCTGGGGATTGTTCACCGAACGTGGACTGATCATTTGGGCCGAAATAAGCCTGGACATGGGCTCCGACTTTGCAGATCAAAGGGACGGCCGCTATCAAACCTGGCTTGACCGCGACCCCGAGCATCCGGGCCTGTCACCCGAGTTGCGTATCAAAGCATTCGACATTTTTCGCCATATGCACAGGGACTTCATTCATGCTCGCTAAAACCGGCAATCTGCAAGAACGGCGCGACGCTCTGTTCACTGATACGCCAGCGGCGGCCAAAGCGTCATGCCCGTTCAAAAACCCTGAAATCGCCATCGTGCCGATGCGCTACGCCTTGGATCGCTCGCATTACGACGTCGATCCCGCCGCGCTCACCCCGCTGAGCCCACGCGGAAAATGGGCCTGTTTACCCTCGCTAAAAACCCGCACCTACACCCTGCGCCAACTGCGTGAGGGTTATGTTTATGTCTTTGATGAAACCGCCAACACTCTGCACGAGTACGAATATTCGGCGGTTACCGCCCTCCTCACGCGCATCCTTTGGGACGAGTCCGAGACCGGTTTGGATCAACGTTCTAATTCAAACAGAGGCATTCGCCAGACACACTTGCTTTACCCGCGCAGCCATCAACTGTACATCGCCTTTTCGCCCCAGCAATGGACCTGGCGCACGTGTGAGCATTTGCGTTCCCACGCCAAGGATCGCGCACAGTGGATGCAGCCGCTGGACCTGAAAGATTACAGCCGCAGCCTGTCGGTGCCCCACGCTCTGCCGTTGATGCAATTGGCGAAGAAAGCTGTAGCGGACATCGATGCCTGGCCGATTGCCCACGACGGTCGTTTTGCCGATTCGGCCCATCCACCCAAGGCCATCGGCGGCCTTGGTGAAACCCGACACCAGGTACCACTGGCCGCCGATGTGATCTGGACCGGCACCGTCGACGACAAATTCAGTTCAGTGCTTATCGCTCTCAACGACCCCTTGGCAGTGATGGAAGACCTCGGCATGCAACTGGCCGCCGACCAAGCCGCCCTTCAGGAATGGCAGGACGAGCACGGGCACAAGCTTGGTATTGCCGGGATCGTCGAGCAACTCTGCGGCGCCGGCAGCGATCGATCACTGCTCCCCAAGTCGGCGCTCAAGGATGAAAGCGCGACCCGGGAGTATGTCGCCCTGGCTGAACAATACTTCGAACAACTCAAACTTGAGGAAGACGCGGGTGCCATGACCCCAGGCACCGGCTTGATCCTTGGATTGAACGGCTTGCCATCCACCGATATCGGCAATCAGATCTATTGGAAATTCCACAGTCGGCCCGACCCCAAGCTGCGTGAAAGTTGGGAGAATCGTCACAAGTGGCGCCTGCAAGCCGATCATGTTGCGGCACGCAGCTTTGCCGAAACCCAGCAGCCCCGGCGTGATGCCCTGCGCCAGCAGCTCTCAAAAACCCAGCACGACCTCAGGACGTGGGCCGAGCACATTGGCACCGAACCGCTAAAACTGTTCGTTGACACCACCCACCCCGACAGCCTGCTTTACCTGCAAAGCCTTATCGCGGGCCTGCTGGAAATTCTCGGCCAGGACCTGACGACCTCGCACTGGATGATGGAAGAAGAACTGCACGCCAAATCCCTGTTCGGCGTCGCCCGCTTCGGCTTTTCCGTCGGCCTCAAAGCCGCTTTCGATGCGCAAGTTAACGACCTGATCCAAGACCATAACGATATCAATGGGCTGTTCAGTCGTGCCAGCGAACTGAACGCGTTGCTGGGCCACGACGCCATCGCCAGCCACCCGTGGATGAAGGCCCTGAGCGAACCGATTCAAAACACCTTCACGGCGATGGGCGATCTGGTCAAAGGCGCTGGCAAACACGTTCTGGAGAAAACCCTGCTCGCCTTATTGGCTGCGGACAGCCGTTTGGCCAGTGGGAAAAGTCCGCACTTGGGCGCCCTGCTGCGCAACCTGGCCATCGGCAATTTCCTGATGGGACATCCCAATGTACTCAAGTCCGTCCCTGACTTTGCCAAACGCCTCATGCAGTGGAAACAGGAGATGAACCAATTACGCGCTGGGTTAAACGGCGCCCAGTATCGCTTCACCTACCAACGCGACACCTACAACGCCCGCAGCCTGGGCCGCGCCGTGGCTGACGCGGACAACGCCCTCAAAGTCCATGCTCTAAAACTACCGCTGTTGTTTGAGTTCGAACAATCGCCGTACCTCAAATCCATCCAGGAAGGCATCGCTTCCTCCCTCGCCCGCGGCGGCCTCGCTGCCGATAATTGGCTCAACGGAGTCCGCGCGTGGAGCGAAAAACGCGGCCTCAACGCTGGAGCGTTTACCTACGCCGTGATCATTTCCAACTTGATTAATACCGCACTGGTTTATCGCGACCTGTCGAAAGATGGGGAGTTGAGTGAGAAGGACTGGGTGAAGCTGACATCGGCCGCGGCGTACACCGGCAGTGCGTTGATGGGATTGTTTGTGGAGACGAAGTGGGGGGGGATGAAGGATTTGAGTACGGTTGTTCATGGAGAAACTTTTGGAATCACAGACAAGCCTGCTAGTTACTGGAAAAATGTAAAACCAGGGTGGGGAACGCTCATACGCGGTTTCGGTGCTCGACTGGTGGGATTGGGTGCATTCACTTTGGTGGCGACGCTCACCGAGACCTGGGACATTTCAGATGACATCAAAAGCACACATTCGTTAACCGATAAAAATCTGCTGAGATTTAAATACGGAGCAGTTTTGGGAATGTTGGCGATCGGGGTTCTACAATTAGGTGCCGGACTACTTGCAGTAGCGGGCAACCCATTGCTTTTGCCGCTAGCCATGAATCCATTCACCGCATGGGCCGCGCTTGCAATGGGTTTAATTTATCTTGCGACCACGCTCACGCTCAACTACCTGAAACGCGATGCCGTAGGCCAATGGCTACGTATGGGCTCTTGGTCGCGTTTCCCAGAAGAACGCCTACCTCAAACATTATTGAGCGATACAGAGGAGTACCGATCTTTTCTCGAGATACAACTGAGCCCAACACTTCACGTCAAACCAACATACACGTTCATCGAGCGATACTCTTATAAACAAGGTCATCAAAAGATTCCACTTCAGAACGGCGCGTGGGTCCAGTTACATCTCCCCGCAGAACTTCAAGGATCAGTGGTTCAAGTCAATTTGATAGCGAGCCATCAACCGTATTACGTGGGCATGGTTAAGAAACTTGGTAAGTCGTTGAAAGAAGAATTCATCGATAATGGCTACATAATTGACCCGTCACTACTAGGCAAAACGCCTAACGAGAACGGGCCCACAAAGGCAGAAGATGTCTACCACCCCGTTTCCGAGAACAGCGCGGGCATTATCTGGCAAACATGGGTTCCACTAGAAGTGGATGCTCAGTTTGTTGAAGTTCAAGTCTGGTACCCTATGGAAGTTATGGCCGCAGCCGAGGGGGATAGAGGATATCGATTCCAGTTAGAGTTGGAAGAGAAAGGCGTTACTGATGAGAAAGATACACTTGTGAGCAGCTTGAATACTAACAGCATACAAGTTCAAACGCTGGGCGGTCGAGAAAAAGCAATCACTATTGCAATACCAGGAGCGGAATGAACATGGACAATATCGAAGCAAGTCAACCTTATTTTCAAGCAGATAGTCGGACACCGCTGAATGCAATAGTTCTGTTTGGAGGGAAAGAGCTTATGGCATGGACAACCAAGGCCCTGCCGCACCCGACCCTGGCAGGTAATATAATGATGGCTGTAGTTTTCAGCTTACCCCTTGGAGTTATTCTCTACGAATACTTTACCGGCCGACCTGCGATAACAGAAGACACGCAAACCGACTCTGCTATTTTGTTCCTTTGCATATGGATATTTTTTTGGAAAAAAGTAGTTCTTCAAAAAAACGTTTATAAGATGCGCATCACAGAGGTTGGCGGGCAAGCAAATTACTGGACGGACATTCCTGAAAATATCAATGTTTTTTTCAGGTGGACGGTGGGTATCGGCATATTCCTTGTCGTTTGCCTGATCGCAGTCATGCCGTCGGGAATCTGGTTACTGGCAGGCCCCGGCGGCATGGCAATTCTAGCCTCGAAATCCCTTCTAAATTGGAAAAGAGAAATAAAATACACTAGATTTACTTGGGACCAATTAGATTGGATCGTCATTGATAGAAAACGAAAACTCGTCGTATTTACAGCACATTGGGATCCCAGTAGGACCCTTGAAGAGCAGTATGTTTGCTTTCAAGCATTTGTACCCAAAGACCAAATAGATGACCTAATCAGAATCGCTAAACTGCACGCGCCAACACGCACTCATTTTGAACAATGCCACTGGGATGGCTGTAATGAATAACGGTTCTTGTCGTTCCCTATTGAAAGACAAGCATGAATACGCTTGATGAGGATCGACCCTATTTCCAAGCGGATAGCTATACACCGCTGAACGCCAAGGCACTATTCAGTGGAAAAGAGCTTAAAGCTTGGACAGCCAAGGCCATCGGCGGCCTAGGCGAAACCCGGCACCAGGTGCAACTGGCCGCCGACCAAGCCGCCCTTCAGGAATGGCAGGACGAGCACGGGCACAAGCTTGGTATTGCCGGGATTGTCGAGCAACTCTGCGGCGCCGGCAGCGATCGATCACTGCTCCCCAAGTCGGCGCTCAAGGATGAAAGCGCGACCCGGGAATACGTCGCCCTGGCTGAAAAATACTTCGAACAACTCAAACTTGAGGAAGATTCCGGAGCAATGACCCCCGGCACCGGCTTGATCCTTGGATTGAACGCCCTGCCGTCCACCGAAATCGGCAATCAGATCTACTGGAAATTCCACAGTCGGCCCGACCCCAAGCTGCGCGAAAGTTGGGAGAACCGGCAAAAGTGGCGCCTGCAAGCCGATCATGTCGCGGCACGCAGCTTTGCCGAAACCCAGCAGCCCCGGCGTGATGCCCTGCGCCAGCAGCTCTCAAAAACCCAGCACGACCTCAGGACGTGGGCCGAGCACATCGGCACCGAACCGCTAAAACTGTTCGTTGACACCACCCACCCCGACAGCCTGCTCTACCTGCAAAGCCTTATCGCGGGCCTGCTGGAAATCCTCGGCCAGGACCTGACGACCTCGCACTGGATGATGGAAGAAGAACTGCACGCCAAATCGCTGTTCGGCGCCGCCCGCTTCGGCTTTTCCGTCGGCCTCAAAGCCGCTTTCGATGCGCAAGTTAACGACCTGATCCAAGACCACAACGACATCAACGGGCTGTTCAGTCGTGCGGGCGAACTGAACGCGTTGCTGGGCCACGACGCCATCGCCAGCCACCCCTGGATGAAGGCCCTGAGCGAGCCGATTCAAAACACCTTCAAGGCCATGGGCGATCTGGTCAAAGGCGCTGGCAAACAGGTACTGGAGAAAACCCTGCTCGCCTTATTGGCTGCGGACAGCCGTTTGGCCAGTGGGAAAGGTCCGCACTTGGGCGCCCTGCTGCGCAACCTGGCCATCGGCAATTTCCTGATGGGGCATCCCGATGTACTCAAGTCCGTCCCCGACTTTGCCAAACGCCTCATGCAGTGGAAACGAGAGATGAACCAATTACGCATCGGGTTGAACGGCGCCCAGTATCGCTTCACCTACCAGCGCGACACCTACAACGCCCGCAGCCTGGGCCGCGCCGTGGCTGACGCGGACAACGCCCTCAAAGTCCATGCTCTAAAACTACCGCTGTTGTTTGAGTTCGAACATTCGCCGTACCTCAAATCCATCCAGGAAGGCATCGCCGCTTCCCTCGCCCGCGGCGGCCTCGCTGCCGATAATTGGCTCAACGGAGTCCGCACCTGGAGCGAAAAACGCGGCCTCAACGCTGGAGCGTTTACCTACGCCGTGATCATCTCCAACTTGATTAATACCGCACTGATTTATCGCGACCTGTCGAAAGATAGGGAGTTGAGTGAGAAAGACTGGGTGAAGCTGACATCGGCGGCGGCGTATACCGGGAGTGCGTTGATGGGGTTGTTTGTGGAGACGAAGTGGGGGGTGATGAAGGATTTGAGTATGGTTGTTCGTGGCAAAACTTTTAGAATCACAGACAAGCGTGCTAGTTACTGGAAAAATGTAAAACCAGGGTGGGGAACGCTCATACGTGGTTTCGGTGCTCGACTGGTGGGATTGGGTGCGTTTACTTTGGTGGCGACCTTTACAGAAACTTGGGACATTTCAGACGACATAACAAATGCGAGTTCGTTGGGCGATAAAAAATTGCTGTGGATAAAAGCTGGAGCCGTTGTGGGGATGTCACTTGTAGGGATATTGCAACTGACAGCGGGGAGCATGGCTCTCGCTGGAAACCCTGCGTTGCTGGCGCTAGCTATGAACCCTTACATCGCTGGGGGTGCACTTGCAGTTGGTTTAATTTATCTTTTGGCCACGCTTGCACTTAATTACTTGAAACGCGATGCCGTTGGTCAATGGCTGCGACAGGGCTCATGGTCACGTCACCCTGAAGATCTAGCTGGAAGTCAAATAACCCATTTGGAAGAAAACAGATCATTTTTGGAAATACAACTAAGCCCGACACTCCATGTGAAACCGACGTATGAATATATTGAACGATATACCTACAAAAAAGGCCATGAACAGATACCCATCCAAAACGGAGCATGGGTTCAGTTGCTCATCCCAACGGAACTTCAGGGATCAGTGATCCAAGTGAATGTGATAGCCAGCCATCGCCCCTATTACGTGGGCACCGTTGAGAAAGCAGGTCATTCATTGCAAAAACCCTTTATCGATAACGGCGAAATTATCGCCCCCTCGTTACTCGGTAATACGCCAGACGAGAGTGGACCTAAAAAACGAATAGAAAGCTGTCACCCCATACCCTCGGGGGGCGAAGGTATTATCTGGCAAGCTTGGGTTCCCCTAACCGTAGAAGCCCAGTTTATTGAAGCTCAAGTTTGGTATCCCGCGGAAATTCTGGCCAACGCCGAGGGTGATCGCGGATTTCGCTTCCAGTTGGAATTGGTAGAACAAGGTGTTACCGATGAAAAAGATACGCTTATGAGCAGCTTGGATACCAAAAATATACAAGTTCAAACTCTGGGTGGCCGAGATGAAGCGAGCGCTCTTGCTGTACCGAGTTGGGAATAGCATGGACAACAGTGAAGACAGACAGCCTTATTTTCAACCAGATAGCGGCTTACCGTTGAACGCCATAGAACTGTTCGGCGGAAAAGTGCTTAAAACTTGGACCACGAAGGCCCTGCCGCATCCAGTGGGGACTATCAATATAGTGATGGGTGCAGTGTGCACTATCATCATCGGGGTGGTCTTTTACGGATATTTTGGCGACCAGGCCGTCATAGGTGACTTCCCAGTTCTCGGTTGCGGTATTTTTGCCCTCTGCCTATGGCTGCTGTTCTGGAAAAAAGGTGCTCTGCAAAAAAACGTATATAAAGTCCGCATCACTGAAGTAGGCGGTCAAGCAAATTACTGGGCGGACATTCCTGAAAACATGAAGTTCTTTTTCAGGTGAATGGTCGGTATAAGCGTATTCCTTGTCGTTTGTATGATCGCAGTCATGCCGTCGGGAATCTGGTTACTGGCAGGCCCTGGCGGCATGGCAATTCTAGCCTCCAAATCCCTTCTAAATTGGAAAAGAGTAGTTCGCTACAATGACTTTAAATGGGAAGAGCTTAACTGGGTCGTCATCGATAGAAAACGAAAGCTCGTTGTATTTACAGCACACTGGGATCCCAGCAGGACATTTGAAGAGCAGTATGTCTGCTTTGAAGCATTTGTGCCCAAAGACCAAATAGATGACTTAATCAGAATCGCTAAATTTCATGCACCAACATGTACCCACTTCGAACAATGCCACTGGGACGGCTGTAATGAGTAACAATTTTTGTCATCCCCATGGGAAGAAAAGCATGAACACGCTTGATGAGGATCGACCCTTCTTCCAACCAGATAGCCGCTTACCCTTGAACGCCATAGAGCTATTCGGCGGGAAAGTGCTCAGAACTTGGACCACGAAGGCGCTGCCGCATCCAGTGGGGACTATCAATATAGTGATGGGCGCAGTGTGCACCATCATCATCGGGGTGGTCTTTTACGGCTATTTTGGCGACCAGGCCGTCATAGGTTACCTCCCAGTTCTCGGTTGCGGTATTTTTGCCCTCTGCCTATGGCTGCTGTTCTGGAAAAAAGGTGCTCTGCAAAAAAACGTATATAAAATCCGCATCACAGAGGTTGGCGGGCAGGCAAATTACTGGGCGGACATTCCTGAAAACATGAAGTTCTTTTTCAGATGGATGGTCGGTATAAGCGTATTCCTTGTCGTATGCATGATTGCAGTCATGCCGTCGGGAATCTGGTTACTGGCAGGCCCTGGCGGCATGGCAATTCTAGCCTCCAAATCCCTTCTAAATTGGAAAAGAGAGATAAGTTACACAAAATTCAAATGGGATAGAGTGAATTGGATTGTAATTGATAGAAAACGAAAACTCATTGTATTCACAGCACATTGGGATCCCAACAGGACATTTGAAGAGCAGTATGTTTGCTTTCAAGCATTTGTACCCAAAGACTAAATAGATGACTTAATCAGAATCGCTAAACTGCACGCGCCAACACGCACTCATTTTGAACAATGCCACTGGGACGGCTGTAATGAGTAACGGTTCTTGTCGTCCCCCATTGGAAGAAAAGCATGAATAAGCTTGATGAGGATCAGCCCTACTTTCAAGCAGATAGTCGGACGCCGCTCAATGCAATAGTTCTGTTTGGAGGGAAAGAGCTTATGGCATGGACAACCAAGGCCCTGCCGCACCCGACCCTGGCAGGTAATATAATGATGGCTGTAGTTTTCAGCTTACCCCTTGGAGTTATTGTCTACGAATACTTTACCGGCCGACCTGCGATAACAGAAGACACGCAGACCGACTCTGCTATTTTGTTCCTTTGCATATGGATATTTTTTTGGAAAAAAGTAGTTCTTCAAAAAAACGTTTATAAGATGCGCATCACTGAGGTTGGCGGGCAAGCCAATTACTGGGCTGACATTCCTGAAAACATCAATATTTTTTTCAGGTGGACGGTGGGCATAGGCATATTCCTTGTCGTTTGCCTGATCGCAGTCATGCCGTCCGGAATCTGGTTACTGGCAGGCCCCGGAGGCATGGCAATTCTAGCCTCCAAATCCCTTCTAAATTGGAAAAGAGAAATTAAATACACTAGATTTACTTGGGACCAATTAGATTGGATCGTCATTGATAGAAAACGAAAGCTCGTTGTATTTACAGCGCATTGGGACCCCAGCAGGACCCTTGAAGAGCAGTATGTTTGCTTTCAAGCATTTGTACCCAAAGACCAAATAGATGACTTAATCAGAATCGCTAAACTGTACGCCCCAACATGCACCCACTTCGAACAATGCCACTGGGATGGCTGTAATGAATGACTGCTGCACAGCCGATCTCGGGCAGGCTCGCTCCTCCAACTGTTACGTGTGTGCTCATGCGGGTGGTGGCTTATCCAATAACCGCAGCAACGCCCATCACGGCACTAACTTCTGCACCCGCACCCGGTCCACCGCGAAACTGGTGTCCACCTGCTTACGCGAATCCCGGTAGCGAACAATTTCGGCCTTGATGTTGTTCTGGTCGTCTCGCAGGCTTTTCATCTGGTCGACTAACGATTGCGGCACAACCCGCCCCGCTCGTTCCTGGTCCGCCGCCTGGCTTTGCAGGTTGCTTTGCTGAGCGCTCAGGTTCTGTAGATTGCCTTGTGCAACGGCGACCAGTGCGTCCAACTCGGCGAGTTTGCGGGCTTTGGCGTTGTCGACGTCGGCGACGCTGCTGTAAAGGCGCAGCAATTGAGCGTCAGAATCGGCCTGGGCCTTATCGGCACGCTGCTGTACAAGTTCGGCGGCAGTCGGCGCGGGGGGCACTACTTGCATCACGCGCCCGCGCTCATTGAGCACTTGATAGCCTTTGCCCGCGTACTCGGTGGGAACGCCTTGGCGATCAAGGACGACCCCACCTTTGCTGTCGACATAGCGATAGAACAAGATCTGAGGCTTTTCCGCTGCCTGCCCAGCCACAACGTAAAACGCCAGAACCAATCCGCACACGCTCAGCTTGGACATATAAACACTATCCTCAGATTCCGTACTGCTTGCGATAGGCCTCGACCGCCGGCAAATGCTGCTTTAGTTGTACATCATCGGCCAGATATTGCAGGACTTGATTCAACGACACGATGCTAACAACCGGGATGCCAAAGTCACGCTCAACTTCCTGAATCGCCGACAGCTCGCCGTTGCCTCGTTCCTGACGATTCAACGCAATTAATACCCCGGCCGCCGTAGCGTTTTGGTCTTTTATGATGTGCATGACTTCGCGAATGGCGGTACCAGCGGTGATCACATCATCAACGATCAGCACATTTCCAGTGAGCGGTGCACCAACCAGGCTTCCGCCTTCGCCGTGGGCCTTGGCTTCTTTACGGTTGAAACACCAAGGCAGATCCAGCTGATGATGTTCAGCCAGCGCCACGGCTGTGGCGGCGGCCAGAGGAATTCCTTTGTACGCCGGGCCGAACAGAACATCGAAAGAAATACCACTGTCGACCACTGCTGCGGCATAGAAACGGCCTAGCTGCGCCAGAGCAGAACCGCTATTGAACAGCCCCGCATTGAAGAAATACGGACTGATGCGCCCGGACTTAAGCGTGAATTCACCGAAGCGCAAAACCCCACGATCGATGGCAAAACGGATGAAGTCGCGTTGATACTCATGCATGAAAAAAGCCCCAAATACCACGGATTTAGCTAATTAGGTAGAGCTCGGGTATCATACACGCACGTGATTTTTGGGGCCATTTATGCGGATCATCAGTGTGAACGTAAATGGCATTCAGGCCGCAGTCGAGCGTGGTTTGCTCAGTTGGCTGCAAGCTCAGAATGCCGACGTCATCTGCCTACAGGACACCCGCGCCTCCGCCTTTGAACTGGACGACCCAGCCTTCCAACTGGATGGCTATTTCCTTTATGCCTGCGAAGCTGAAGTTCCTGCCCAGGGTGGCGTGGCGCTTTACTCGCGGTTGCAACCGAAAGCGGTAATCAGCGGGCTCGGCTTCGAAACAGCCGACCGTTACGGGCGTTACCTGCAAGCAGATTTCGACAAAGTCAGTATTGCGACCTTGCTGCTTCCTTCCGGGATGAACGGTGATGAAGACTTGAATCAAAAATTCAAGCTCATGGACGACTTCGCTCGCTACCTGGACAAACAACGACGCAAACGCCGTGAGTACATCTACTGCGGCTCGTTGTACGTTGCGCAACAGAAGCTTGATATCAAGAACTGGCGCGACAGTCAGCAATCTCCAGGTTTCCTTGCGCCAGAACGCGCCTGGATGGACGAGATTGTCGGCACCATGGGTTATGTCGATGCATTGCGTGAAGTCAGTCGCGAAGGTGATCAGTACAGCTGGTGGCCGGATAACGAACAGGCTGAAATGCTCAACCTCGGTTGGCGTTTCGATTACCAGTTGCTGACCCCAGGCCTGCGCCGCTTCGTACGCAGCGCTCGCTTACCGCGCCAGCCTCGCTTCTCGCAGCATGCTCCATTGATCGTGGATTACGACTGGACGTTGACCATTTAACGTTCCGTCGCCCACAAAAAAGCCGACTTCGTGTCGGCTTTTTTGTGGGCGTTCAACTGTTGTCGATCACTTGATCTGTAGGAGGCGGATCAGTCAGCCAGTGCTGCGCGCTGCAGTTCGAACAGTTCAGTCATGCCTTTGTTCGCCAAGGCGAGCATGGCGTTCAATTCTTCAGGTTGAAACGGTGCACCTTCAGCCGTGCCCTGCACTTCGATGAAGCCGCCAGTGCTGGTCATCACCACATTGAGGTCGGTTTCAGCGGCAGAGTCTTCCAAGTAGTCGAGGTCGAGTACGGGTTCGCCCTGATACATGCCCACCGACACCGCAGCGATCATCTGCTTGAGTGGGTCGCCGCCTTTGAGGCCGCCACGCTTCTTGATCACTTTCAAGGCGTCAACTAACGCAACCATGGCGCCTGTGATAGAGGCAGTTCGAGTGCCGCCGTCAGCCTGAATCACATCGCAATCGACATACAGCGTGACTTCACCCAATTTAGACATGTCTAGCGCTGCGCGCAGGGATCGGCCAATCAAACGCTGGATTTCCAACGTTCGCCCGCCTTGCTTGCCACGGCTCGCTTCACGCTGGTTGCGTTCGCCAGTGGCGCGCGGCAGCATGCCGTATTCAGCGGTCAACCAACCTTGACCCTGACCTTTAAGGAAACGCGGCACACCGTTTTCGACGCTGACTGTGCAGATCACTTTAGTGTCACCGAACTCGACCAGTACCGAACCTTCGGCATGCTTGGTGTAGTTACGGGTGATGCGGATCGAGCGCAGCTGATCGGCAGCGCGGCCACTTGGACGTTTCATTTGAAATACCTGTACTAAGACGGAAATCTGCCGAGCATTATAGTGATCACAACCCGGTGTGGGCAGTGCTAAAACGCTATTGGTCCGATTCTGACCTGCTTGCGGAGTCGGAATCGGCGTTTGGCAGCACCTTGCCACCGCGTCAATTTGGGCGCATCCACTGCACTGCGCTACAATCGCGCGCCTTCACAGCCTGGCGGCTTTTTATTACATTTATTGGGCAATTTACCGGCCATGGCAGTTTTCTTCCGCTCGCGTAAAAGAGGTATTCCCCATGGTGCACAGCATGACAGCCTTTGCCCGGATCGAAAGGGTTGGCGCCCAAGGCACCCTGAGCTGGGAGCTGCGCTCGGTTAATCATCGCTATTTAGAACCGCACCTGCGCTTGCCGGAGTCGTTCCGCGATCTTGAAGGCGCCGTCCGCGAAGCCCTGCGTCAGGGATTGTCGAGGGGCAAGGTTGAATGCACGCTGCGCTTTACCGAGGAAGCCGCTGGCAAACCACTGCAAGTAGATCGTGATCGCGCAGCGCAATTGGTAGCCGCCGCTGAAGTGGTCGCCAGCCTGATCAAGCAACCCGCACCCTTGAACCCGCTGGAAGTGTTGGCCTGGCCTGGGGTTTTAGTGGCAGATGCCAGCGATCCGCAATCGTTGAACAACGACGCAATCGCCGTATTCAACGAAGCGCTGACCGAGTTAAAAGCGGGGCGAGGCCGTGAAGGTGCGGACTTGGCTAAACTTCTGGACGAACGGTTAGTATCCATCACCGAAGAGGTAGCGACCCTGCGTGTCTTGGTTCCGCAGATGCTCGCCACGCAACGGCAGAAAGTATTGGATCGCTTCGCCGACATGAAAGCCGAGCTTGATCCGCAGCGCCTTGAGCAAGAAATGGTGCTGCTGGCACAGAAGAGCGATGTCGCCGAAGAACTGGATCGCCTTGCCACCCATGTTTCCGAAGTACGCCGCGTCTTGAAGGCAGGTGGACAGGCCGGCCGGCGCCTGGATTTCCTGATGCAGGAACTCAATCGCGAAGCCAACACATTAGGCTCCAAAGCCTTCGACCCGCGCAGCACTCAGGCAGCGGTCAACCTCAAGGTGTTGATCGAGCAGATGCGCGAACAAGTGCAGAATATTGAGTAAGGCAACCCCGACATGACCCACAGCACCGGCACCCTTTATATCGTTTCTGCACCCTCTGGCGCGGGCAAAACCAGCTTGGTCAAAGCCCTGATCGACGCCCAGCCGCAGATTCGTGTTTCCGTCTCACACACCACGCGGGCCATGCGCCCCGGTGAAATCAACGATGTGAACTATCACTTCGTCGACCGAGCCGAATTCGTGCGAATGATCGAACACGGCGACTTTCTCGAACAAGCTGAAGTGTTCGGCAACCTATATGGCACATCGCAAAGTCGCTTGCAGCAGACGCTGGATGAAGGTCACGACCTGATTCTTGAAATCGACTGGCAGGGCGCGGATCAAGTACGCAAGTTAATGCCCGACGCTCGTTCGATCTTCATTTTGCCGCCGACTCAACAGGCGCTCCGCCAGCGCTTGACTAACCGAGGCCAGGACAGTGACGAGATCATCGAAGGACGCATGCATGAAGCCGTCAGTGAAATGAGTCACTACGTGGAATACGATTTCATCGTGATCAACGACGACTTCGCCACCGCGCTTGAAGACCTTAAAGCGATCTTCCGCGCCAACCAGCTGCATCAGAAACAGCAACAGCAGCGTTTTGGTGATTTGCTCGCTCAGTTGTTGGCATAGGTTAGGAGCATCAAGACGTAAGCTGTAAGCCTCAAGTTGGCGGTGTTTAAGACGCTTTTACTGGCCGCCTGTACCTTAAAACTTGAAGCTTATGAAATCTCCCCTTCCCTAAACGCTGGTGTTTTTTTAAACTATCGAGTCCGCTCGCCCATCCGGGCACCGCGCATACTGCATTTGCTACGAGGAATACCCATGGCCCGCGTGACCGTTGAAGACTGCCTAGACCACGTCGTTAACCGCTTTGAACTGGTCATGCTCTCTACCAAGCGTGCCCGCCAGTTGGCTACCGGTGGTAAAGAACCTAAGCTGCCTTGGGAAAACGACAAGCCTACCGTTATGGCTCTGCGCGAAATCGCGGCCGGCCTTATGAGTTACGCTGTCATCGCTGAAGCCGAAATCGTTGAAGATGAGCCACTGTTCGCGGCCTTCGAGGACGAGTCCAACGAGGCCATTTAAGCCTATGCCCGGTCGACGTAGTACGGCAAAGGGTTATCGCCTTCAGCGAGGAGTAGTGCCTTGCCGAGCATAGACGCCCTCGCCGATCGCCTGTCGACCTACCTCGGCAAAGACCAGGTCAACCTGGTCCGCCGAGCGTATTTCTACGCCGAACAAGCCCACGACGGCCAACGTCGCCGCAGCGGCGAAGCCTACGTTACGCACCCTTTAGCGGTTGCGAATATTCTTGCCGACATGCATATGGACCATCAAAGCCTGATGGCGGCCATGCTGCATGACGTAATCGAAGACACCGGAATCGCCAAAGAAGCGCTCTGTGCGCAATTCGGTGAGACCGTGGCCGAACTGGTCGATGGCGTCAGCAAGCTGACCCAGATGAACTTCGAAACCAAAGCCGAAGCTCAAGCCGAAAACTTCCAGAAAATGGCCATGGCCATGGCCCGCGACATTCGGGTGATCCTGGTCAAGCTGGCCGATCGGCTGCACAACATGCGCACACTGGAAGTCCTGTCAGGCGAAAAACGTCGACGGATTGCCAAAGAAACGCTGGAAATCTACGCGCCCATCGCTAACCGCCTAGGCATGCACAGCATCCGTATCGAGTTCGAAGACCTTGGCTTCAAGGCGATGTACCCGATGCGATCCTCACGTATCGGTCAAGCGGTCAAGCGCGCACGGGGCAACCGCAAAGAGCTGGTCAACAAGATTGAAGAGTCCCTGAGCCATTGCCTGGCGGTGGACGGTATCGAAGGCGAAGTCAGCGGTCGACAAAAACACCTGTACGGCATCTACAAGAAGATGCGCGGCAAACGCCGGGCTTTCAACGAAATCATGGACGTTTACGCATTTCGGGTCATCGTTGACAAGGTCGACACTTGTTATCGCGTGCTTGGTGCTGTGCATAATTTGTACAAGCCGCTGCCCGGGCGTTTTAAAGATTACATCGCGATCCCCAAAGCCAACGGTTACCAATCTCTGCACACCACGCTGTTTGGCATGCACGGCGTTCCCATCGAAATCCAGATCCGCACCCGCGAAATGGAGGAGATGGCGAACAACGGGATTGCCGCGCATTGGCTGTACAAATCCAGCGGTGATGAGCTGCCGATAAGCACCCATGCCCGCGCCCGCCAGTGGGTTAAGGGTGTGCTGGAAATGCAGCAGCGTGCCGGTAATTCGCTGGAATTCATTGAAAGCGTGAAGATTGACCTGTTTCCGGACGAGGTTTACGTATTCACGCCTAAAGGCCGAATCATGGAGCTGCCCAAAGGCTCGACGGCGGTGGACTTTGCTTACGCGGTGCACACCGATGTCGGCAACAGCTGCATTGCGTGTCGGATCAATCGTCGCCTGGCACCGCTCTCCGAGCCGTTGCAAAGTGGCTCGACGGTTGAAATTGTCAGCGCGCCCGGCGCACGCCCAAACCCGGCATGGCTGAACTTTGTTGTCACTGGCAAAGCACGCACGCACATTCGCCACGCCCTTAAGCTTCAACGCCGTTCTGAGTCCATCAGCCTGGGCGAACGCCTGCTGAACAAGGTACTCAACGGTTTCGACAGCACCCTGGAAAAGATTCCGGAAGAGCGAGTGCAGTTGATCCTCACCGAGTACCGAGTGGAGGTTATTGAAGACCTGCTCGAAGACATCGGCTTGGGCAATCGCATGGCTTATGTTGTTGCCCGCCGCTTGTTGACCAGTGATGCCGAGCAATTACCAAGCTCGGAGGGCCCGCTGGCGATTCGCGGCACCGAAGGCTTGGTGCTCAGTTATGCCAAGTGCTGCACACCGATCCCGGGCGACCCGATTGTCGGCCATTTGTCTGCAGGCAAAGGCATGGTTGTGCACTTGGACAACTGCCGCAATATCAGTGAACTCCGACACAACCCGGAAAAATGCATCCAGTTGTCATGGGCCAAAGACGTCACCGGCGAATTCAACGTCGAGTTGCGCGTCGAGTTGGAACACCAACGCGGCCTTATCGCGTTGTTGGCGAGCAGCGTGAACGCCGCAGACGGCAATATCGAAAAAATCAGCATGGACGAACGCGACGGCCGTATAAGCGTGGTCCAACTGGTAGTCAGCGTGCACGACCGTGTGCACCTGGCGCGTGTAATCAGAAAACTACGCGCGCTGACTGGAGTGATTCGCATCACTCGCATGCGCGCGTAGCCAAAAACTATCCCAAGGAGTTTTTCATGACCAAGACAGTTATCACCAGCGATAAAGCACCTGCGGCCATTGGCACGTATTCTCAGGCGATTAAAGTTGGCAACACCGTCTATATGTCCGGGCAGATCCCACTGGACCCGAAAACCATGGAATTGGTTGAAGGCTTTGAATCTCAAACGGTACAAGTATTCGAGAACCTGAAAGCCGTTGCCGAAGCCGCTGGTGGTTCGTTCAAGGATATCGTCAAGCTGAATATCTTTCTGACGGACCTGAGCCACTTCGCTAAGGTTAACGAGATCATGGGCAAATACTTCGATCAACCATACCCGGCTCGGGCTGCGATCGGTGTTGCTGCGCTGCCAAAAGGCTCGCTGGTAGAAATGGACGCCATTCTCGTCATCGAATAATTTTCCCGGGCGGATCGTCAACCGTTTCGCCCTACTCCACGCAAAGGAATGATCGCCATGCGCTTTGCGCTTGCCCTCTCGCTGCTCGCTGCCCTTATAAGCGGCTGTGCCAGCAACTCCGACCGTAACCCGGACGGTATCTGGATCAATCAAACCGCAATCGATGCCGCTGTAAAGGGCGGTAATCTGCGTCAGGCACTTCTCGCCAACGGACCAAACCTGGAGTGGAATGTTAACTCCAAAGCCGCCCAGGCCTCGTTTTCCAATGGCTTTGAGCAAAGTGAAGGCAAGATCACTAGCGCAGCCGATGGTAAGTATCACGTCGATTTTTATGGCAATTTCTTCGAAGACTTAAAGATCAAAGGTGATGACCTGATCCAAATCGCCAGCGAATCAGGTCCAGAACAACGCTTCCAACAGCCAAAAGACCCCGCACCTGCTGCTGCACCACCGGGTAGCAGCTTCGAAAAAGCGCTGTATGGGGCTTACATGGGCGGCAAATGGAAGATTGTCGATGGCGAAGGTGTCGGGAACATTGTGCAATTTCATGCCGACGGTAGTGTCGATGGCTTGCCTGATGATGACCGCTATGCACTCTGCCTGGCCGGCGATTGCGCCGCCATGAGCGGTGAAAACGACAGTCTTTGGCTAGAGAAAAACAAGCAAGGCAATGCTTGGATATTCGTCCGCAAGGGCGATCAGCTTGAAATACTGCAAGCCGTAAACCAAGCACGCTCGGACGAAATGCCCGACCTGCATCCCGGTCCTCGCCGATGGCTGCTTGAGCGCGACTAACGTGCATTCCCCTCTTTTGGCGAAAGGCTTGACGCGGTTACACCCGTTAACCGTTCGCCACAAGTTGGCTCTACAGGTTTCCCTCGATAATCGCGGCATAACCTTCTCGATAACTCGCATAGCGCGGCACCCAGCCCAAAGCACGGGCTCGGACATTGCTGCACTGCTTGCTGCCAGTACGGCGAACGCTCGCTTCGGCGGACCACTCGGTAACGCCCAAATACTCACGCAGCCAAGCGACCACTTCAGCCAGTGGCGCAGGTGCATCGTCAACGCCTATGTAGCAATCATCCAACGCTACCCCGCGAGCATCTGCCTGTAGCAAGTACGCCAACAACCCTGCTGCATCGTCGACGTGGATTCGGTTGCCATATAACGGTGGCTCGGTGGCCACACGATAACCTTGGCGTACTTGAGTCAGAAGCCACTCGCGCCCAGGACCATAAATACCGGTCAGCCTCACTACACTTGCAGGAATGCCACTGCCCAATGCAAGCCGCTCGGCCTGCTGCATCAACCGACCTGAATAGCCTACGGCTTGGGTGGTGGATAATTCATCGACCCACTCGCCGTGCAGCTGCCCATACACACTGCTGCTGGACACAAACAGCAAACGTTTCGGTCGTTGTCCGTGTTGCTTGAGCCAGTTCAACACATGACTCAGCCCATCCACATAAGCTGCCTGATAACCCGCTTCATCATGATCAGTCGCGGCCGCGCTGTAGACCACATAATCCAAGGGCCCAGTTGGCCAATCGCCAGGGCAACCCGCATTGAAAAGATCGCCGGCAACTCCAACTACTCCGGCGGGTAGTCGTGAGATCGACCGGCGCAGGCCATAAACCGTCCAACCATGGGCGAGCAGTTGGTTGGCCAAACGGCCTCCTACGTCACCGCAGCCAGCAATTAAAACAGAAGGGGCAGACATTCTGGGGCTCCGGATAAGCGTGCGAAAAGAGCACGGTAGACGACCCAAAATATCCGCTAAATACAGATAATTTAACGCCACCTACAAATAGAAAGATTACGCATCGCTGTTGCTAACGAGAATTATTTGCAATAATGCCCGCCTATTTTGCTCTCCTCTCTCGGCTTTTTGTCCAGCCCAAGTGCAGAACATATTTTCTCATTTTTCCAGGTCCGGCCAGCATGACATGTATTCAAGCCTCCGCTTCGCCAACCAAACTGTTCAGCTTGCCACGTGCATCGTGCTGCACTGCTGTCGTGATACTTAGCTTACTACTTGCCCCCACGGCATTTGCCTATCAGACCGCATTCGAGGCGACGCCCACCACGCAATTTGTAGCGGAGGCGACTTCTCCTGTTTCACCCACAGCCCAAGCCGCGGCAAGCGATTTTTCCGTAGCCGCACTGGGTACCGTTCCGACCATTGTTGACAGTAGCCTCGGCATGGCTAATGACTTGTCGCCTTGGGGTATGTACCAACACGCCGATATCATCGTAAAAATCGTCCTTATCGGTCTATCGATTGCTTCTTTAATCACTTGGACCATCTGGGTCGCCAAAGGGTTTGAACTGGTAGGCGCCAAACGTCGCCTGCGCGGTGAAATCGTTACGCTGAAAAAAGCCCGCACCCTTAAAGAAGCCAGTGACGGCGCAAGCAAAGAAGGCACTCTGGCCCACTTACTGGTTCACGACGCCCTCGAAGAAATGCGCCTTTCTACCAATAGCCGCGAGCGCGAAGGCATCAAGGAACGCGTCAGTTTCCGTCTGGAGCGGCTTGTGGCTGAGTGCGGTCGCAACATGAGCAACGGTACCGGCGTACTCGCCACCATTGGCTCCACCGCACCGTTTGTGGGACTGTTCGGTACAGTGTGGGGCATCATGAACAGCTTCATCGGTATCGCCAGAACACAAACCACCAACCTCGCCGTTGTTGCACCCGGCATTGCTGAAGCGTTGCTAGCAACCGCGATGGGCCTGGTTGCTGCGATTCCTGCCGTGGTGATCTACAACGTATTTGCCCGCTCCATCGCGGGTTACAAAGCGCAGGTTTGCGATGCCTCTGCCCAAGTCCTGCTGCTGGTCAGCCGTGATCTCGACCACCTGCCGGCGCAACCTGGCCAGCAGCCGCACGTGGTGAGAGCGGGGTAAGTCATGGGCCTGCATCTGAACGAAAGTGGCGGCGATGATCTCATCGAGAACCACGAAATTAACGTCACGCCCTTTATCGACGTCATGTTGGTACTGCTGATTATTTTTATGGTGGCTGCCCCATTGGCGACGGTCGACATCAAAGTCGATTTGCCTGCTTCAACGTCGAAGCCAGCATCACGACCGGAAAAACCATTGTTCCTAAGCGTCAAAGCCGATCTGAGCCTGTTTCTAGGCGAAGACAAGGTCAGCCTTGAGCACCTTGGTAAGTTGCTAGACGCCAAAACCAAAGGCAAAAAAGACACGACGATTTTCTTTCAAGCCGACAAAGGCTTGGATTACGGCGATTTGATGGGCGTCATGAACGCGCTGCGTGGCGCGGGCTACCTAAAGATTGGCCTCGTAGGTCTTGAGACGGTTAGTGAACAATGATGACTTTGCGCCAAAAACTGACACGCTATAGCGGCAGTCTTTTGTTGGTGCTCGCCGCACACACAGTAGCGATCATTATCGCGCTGCGTTGGTCGGCGCCTCAGATCATCGAGTTTCCGCCGGCAGCTATGCTGGTCCAGCTGGCGCCAAGGCCTGCAGCCTCGCCAATGCCTTCACCTATAGTCGTGCAATCACCGCAGCTCCCAGCTCCGGTTGAAGAAACACCGCTACCAAAACTGGCAAAAGCTGAAAACCCAGAAACTGCTATTCCAAAACCGGTCAAGCCGAAGACAAAACCGAAGCCGCCCACACCAGAAATGAAGCCAAAACCACCGCCAGAAGAACCCGTAGACCCCAAGCCTGTCGAAGCTCCGTTGATCGCTTCACAGTTGGTAACATCCGGTGCACCGCTTGCGATGGCGAGCCCGCCATCTGTCAGCAACGCTCAACGCTCTTGGCAAAGCGATCTTCAAAACCATTTGGCCAAATATCAGAGATATCCTGAAGATGCTCGTCGTCGGAACATCAGCGGCTCCACGCACCTGCGCTTTGATGTGGGTGCTGACGGCAAAGTAATCTCGGTTTCGGTTGCTCAGTCATCCGGCCATGCGTTGCTGGACAGGGCAACTCTGACGATGATTCGTCAAGCCCAGCCGCTGCCGAAACCACCGGCCGAAATTTTGAGAAACGGCTCAATTGAGGTCACTGCGCCCTTCGACTACTCGCTCGAGAACGTTAAATCGCGCTTTTGATCGATATGAGGTCCGTTGATAACGTGCGTCTATCGATTGCAGCCGCTATGCTGGGCTCGCAACTTCATGGACGCACGCTATGACCCTTACAGAACTGCGATATATCGTTACGCTCGCCCAAGAACAACATTTCGGTCATGCGGCCGAACGTTGTCACGTCAGTCAGCCGACGTTGTCTGTGGGCGTGAAAAAACTTGAAGATGAACTTGGCGTGCTGATTTTCGAGCGCAGCAAGAGTGCCGTGCGCTTAACGCCTGTTGGCGAAGGCATTGTTGCTCAAGCTCAGAAGGTGCTTGAGCAAGCTCAAGGCATTCGAGAACTCGCGCAAGCCGGTAAAAACCAGCTGGTTGCACCGCTCAAAGTCGGGGCGATCTATACCGTCGGTCCGTACCTGTTCCCGCACTTGATTCCGCAGCTGCACCGGGTCGCCCCGCAAATGCCGTTGTACATCGAAGAAAATTTCACCCACGTGCTGCGCGACAAACTGCGCAACGGTGAACTTGACGCGATTATCATTGCGCTGCCGTTCAACGAAGCAGACGTTCTGACTCTGCCGCTGTACGACGAACCGTTTTATGTTCTGATGCCGGCAAATCATCCGTGGACCAAAAAAGAAACCATTGATGCCTCGGCTCTGAACGACAAAAGTCTGCTGCTGCTCGGCGAAGGTCACTGCTTCCGAGACCAAGTGTTAGAGGCCTGTCCGACGCTGGTAAAGGGTAGCGAAGGCGCACGACACACCACAGTCGAGTCCAGCTCTCTGGAAACTATTCGGCACATGGTAGCGTCGGGCCTGGGCATTTCGATTCTGCCGATGTCGGCCGTCGACAGTCACCATTACGCAGCCGGAATCATCGAAGTTCGTCCTCTCACGCCTCCAGTGCCATTCCGTACAGTGGCGATTGCTTGGCGTGCAAGCTTCCCTCGCCCTAAAGCGATCGAGATCCTCGCGGATTCCGTGCGTTTGTGTTCAGTGGCTCGCCCGAAAGTTGAAGCGAGCTAAGTTCCATCATGAGCGAGCTGTCAAAAGTCTCCGTCACGGCGCTGAAGGGCGTCGGCGATGCCATGGCTGAAAAATTGAGCAAGGTTGGCCTTGAAAACCTTCAGGACGTCTTGTTTCATTTGCCATTGCGTTATCAAGATCGAACCCGCGTTGTGCCAATTGGCCAATTACGTCCGGGACAGGACGCGGTAATCGAAGGCGTAGTCAGCGGAGCCGATGTGGTAATGGGCAAGCGGCGCAGCCTATTGGTGCGACTCGGCGACGGCACCGGTGTCGTCAGCTTGCGCTTCTATCATTTCAGCAACGCGCAGAAAGACGGCATGAAACGCGGCTCTCATTTACGCTGCTTCGGTGAAGCCCGGCCTGGCGCATCCGGGTTGGAAATCTACCATCCGGAATACCGTGCGTTGGCAGGCGCCGAACCGCTCCCGGTTGAGCAGACCCTCACCCCGATCTATCCGAGCACAGAAGGACTGACCCAGCAGCGGTTGCGCCAGTTGTGCCAACAAAGTCTTGCACTGCTAGGCCCCAAGAGCCTGCCCGATTGGCTGCCTGAAGAACTGGCACGCGACTACAAACTGGCCCCGCTGGACGAGGCCATTCGTTATTTGCATCACCCGCCTGCGGATGCCGACCTCGAAGAACTTGCCTTGGGCCATCACTGGGCTCAACACCGCCTGGCTTTTGAGGAACTGTTGACTCATCAGCTCTCGCAGCAACGCCTGCGTGAAAGCCTTCGCTCCCAGCGCGCACCGGCCCTACCCATCGCGAAACGACTACCCGCACAATTTCTCGCCAACCTCGGCTTCGCCCCAACCGGCGCACAGCAGCGAGTGGGCAAGGAAGTGGCTTACGACCTCAGCCAGCCGGAACCGATGCTGCGCCTGATTCAGGGCGACGTAGGCGCCGGTAAGACCGTGGTGGCCGCTTTGGCCGCCTTGCAGGCACTTGAAGCCGGGTATCAAGTGGCGCTGATGGCCCCCACCGAGATTCTTGCCGAACAGCACTATGTCAATTTCAAGCGTTGGCTAGAGCCGCTGGGCATTGATGTCGCTTGGCTCGCGGGCAAGCTCAAAGGCAAGGCGCGGATCGCCGCGTTGGAGCAAATCGCCACGGGCACGCCAATGGTCGTGGGCACTCATGCGTTGTTTCAGGATGAAGTGCAGTTCAAGAACCTGGCGTTGGTGGTCATTGATGAACAGCATCGCTTTGGCGTACAGCAGCGTCTGGCCCTGCGCAAAAAAGGCGTCGGCGGGTTGATGTGCCCCCATCAATTGATCATGACCGCGACGCCCATTCCGCGGACCTTGGCCATGAGCGCCTACGCCGACCTCGACACGTCGATCCTGGATGAGCTTCCGCCGGGCCGAACGCCGGTTAATACCGTGCTGGTGGTTGATACACGCCGTGTCGAAGTGGTTGAGCGCGTTCGTGCGGCCTGCGCCGAAGGACGCCAAGCTTATTGGGTGTGTACGCTAATTGAAGAGTCCGAGGAACTGACCTGTCAGGCGGCAGAAACCTCCTTTCAAGAGCTGACCAGCGCCTTGGGTGAGCTACGCGTAGGCCTGGTCCATGGCCGCATGAAATCTGCGGATAAAGCAGCGGTCATGGCCGAGTTCAAGCAAGGCGCAATACAGTTGTTGGTTGCTACTACGGTGATCGAAGTAGGCGTCGATGTGCCCAACGCCAGTTTGATGATTATCGAAAATCCTGAACGCCTTGGCTTGGCACAATTACACCAATTGCGCGGGCGTGTTGGCCGAGGCACCGCAGCAAGCCACTGTGTACTGCTCTATCATCCGCCATTGTCACAGATAGGGCGTCAACGCCTAGGCATCATGCGCGAGACGAATGATGGTTTCATCATCGCTGAAAAAGATTTAGAACTTCGTGGTCCGGGCGAAATGCTCGGCACGCGACAGACCGGTTTGTTGCAGTTCAAAGTTGCAGACCTGATGCGTGACGCCGATCTATTGCCCGCCGTTCGTGATGCCGCGCAAGCGCTTCTAGAACGTTGGCCCAACCATGTAAGCCCGCTGCTGGATCGCTGGCTGCGTCATGGGCAGCAATATGGGCAAGTTTAAGAGTCATCCGCCAATAACAATGCAGAAATAATCAGGCTGGTTATACTCCTTCGATTGTAAGAATTTGGATACGGACCATGACAGAAGTTGCCTTCGCCGATGCAATCCCGCTCGCCCCCTCTGTCATCCGGTTGTTGCTGGACAAACTTGCCATCGGATACAGCGAAGTCATTGATGACAATAGTCTCCCTGCATCTAGAAAACTTCAGGCGATATTAGTCGACGATGCTGTGGGCCCGCTGTTGGTGTTATTCCCACAGAGTCATTTACTCGACCTCAATCGCTTGGCCGAATTGACGGGGCGCAAGCTCAGCGCCATGAATGAAGAGCGCCTTGTGCGCTTGCTCGGCAAAAGCAACCGTAGCCTGTTGCCCGGCCTGCCAGGGCTGAATGGCTCGCCGTGTCTGTATGAGGAACGGCTGCTACAAGAACCCACGTTGCTGATCAACTCCGGCGAGACGGGGGTGCTCCTGGAGATTTCTTGCGAAGACTTCAAAGGTATGGTGAGCAAAGCCAGCGCCGCGAATTTCGGCGAGCCCCTGATCACGATCCGTCCGAACCTGGATCGCCCGGACGATGACCGCGAAGAAATCATTCAAGCGATGCATGCGTTCACAGCGCGCCGTATTCAGCAGCGTCTGGAAGCCACGCTGGAGATACCGCCTCTGGCGGAAACTGCACAAAAGATCATCAAATTGCGCGTCGATCCCAACGCCACCATCGATGACATAACCGGCGTGGTCGAGACTGACCCGGCGCTGGCTGCCCAGGTTGTCAGTTGGGCGGCATCACCTTATTACGCGTCTCCTGGCAAAATTCGCTCGGTGGAAGACGCCATTGTTCGCGTGCTGGGTTTTGATCTGGTAATCAATCTGGCGTTGGGCCTGGCGTTGGGCAAAACTCTGAGCTTGCCCAAAGATCACCCCCAACAGACTACGCCGTATTGGCAACAGTCGATTTACACTGCCGCCGTAATCGAGGGCCTAACCCGCGCTATGCCCCGAGCTCAACGCCCGGAAGCTGGGTTGACCTACCTGGCAGGCCTGCTGCACAACTTCGGTTACCTGCTCTTGGCTCACGTGTTCCCACCGCATTTCTCACTGATTTGCCGTCATCTGGAAGTCAACCCACACTTGTGCCACAGCTATGTCGAACAGCATCTGCTCGGCATTAGCCGTGAACAAATTGGCGCCTGGCTGATGCGCTATTGGGACATGCCTGAAGAATTGGCAATAGCATTGCGCTTCCAGCATGATCCAAGTTATGCAGGCGCTCACTGCGAGTACGCAAATTTGGTGTGCCTGACAGTCCGATTACTGCGCAAACACGGCATCGGCTCTGGGCCGCAAGAAAACATTCCAGATGAGCTATTCACACGTTTGGGTCTGTCGCGGGAAAAAGCCGAAGAGTCAGTGCAAAAAGTGCTGGAGGCCGAAGTGCTGCTGCGCGAACTGGCGTCGCAGTTCAATCAGTAGCAGCACTGAAATGTCAGCAAAATGTGTTCGCTGCTAAACCGTCTTTTTCTTCGGCTTCAAATATTTGGTCAAACCTTGGAACCAGATAACCAATCCAGGGTTGCCCTTTATCAAAATATCTTTGTTTTGAATGCCCTGCATAAATGCCAATTGCTTGTTCTTGGCCTGCATCGTGGCGAAACCAAATGCCGCATCCTTGAAAGAAATCGCGAACGCCGGCTCGGCAACCACTCCTGGTTTACTGACAAGGCGCTGTCCGCTAACGATGAAATGCCGAGCAATCTTGCCGTCAAAGGTATCCAGCTGAAAGGTCAGCTCTTTACCGGCCAACTGACTTTGAAAAGCCGGATTATTGCGACTGGCCTTAGCCATCAACAGGCCGAGCATCCATAAAAGAAAACGAAACTTCATTGCACAACCTCAGTAAAAAACCGTTTATTCAAAGCGGCGAACGCTGCAGTGTACGCATAAAAAAGGGCACCCGATCGAGTCGGCGTGCCCATTTTTTGCTGCTATCCGCCTCCCGCTAAGGCGTCAGACAGATTACGGATTAACGCTGTCTTTCAAGGACTTTCCGGGTTTAAAGGCCACGGTGTTACTTGCCTTTATTTTGACTGGCTCACCCGTCTGCGGATTTTTGCCGGTACGAGCACCACGGTGTCGTTGCAAGAAAGTACCGAAGCCGACCAGCGTTACGCTGTCCTTACGATGTAAGGCACCCGTGATTTCCTCAAGAACGGCGTTAAGAACGCGGTTCGCTTGTTCCTTGGTTAGATCTGCTTTTTCAGCGATAGCGGCTGCGAGTTCTGGTTTACGCATATAAAGCCTCTTTGACGGTTTGGATTTTTGTTGTTATGTCCGTGCCGTTCTTCCCGAACGGCGACCAAAGTGCCGCAACTGCTCTACGGTGCGGCAGACGGGAATGAGAATGGCATGCTGCTGATACCCGCGCCACCCTGGACGCGACGTTTATCGCGCCGATACCGTGGCTTATCCGACAGAACGACTGGTATTTATGCCAACAGTGGAGGTAGAACTTTATTAAACGCCAATTTTTCCGTTACAGCCGTGCCGGTCAATGCATAACCGAGCAACTTACCGTCAACGTCATGGCAAAGCGCTTTGATATCGGCACCCCGCCCTTCCACTGTCCAGACGCCGTCTATGCCGCGAGGAGGAGGCGAAACCACTAACGGGCATACTGGCGTTTTTACCGTAATAGGCATCGGACCATAGCTAACCGCCGTCGCGTTGCCCGAAAGCGTTTGGGCCAGGGCTCGGGCACAGCTCATCAATGGCATGACGTACAGCAGATTCAAGCCATCAACTTGAGCACAGTCACCCAGCGCATAAATGTTGGCGTGAGAAGTCTTCAGGTGACGATCAACGGTCACCCCGCGATCAGTTTGCAAACCGGCCGCCGCTGCCAAGTCGATACGTGGACGCAAACCTATAGCTGAGATCACTAGGTCACAGGGCAATACCTCGCCGTCCGACAAATGCGCCTCAAGCCCTTGCTCTGTGCGTAAGAGTCGAGCCAGCACGGGGCCAAGGTGGAAGCGAGCCCCCAAGCCTTCCAAACCCGCTTGCACGGCAGCGGCGGCAGCCGGATGGAGCAGGGTCGGCATCACCTGCTCGCACGGCGCCACCAGTTCAACCTCATAACCGCCCAGAATAAGGTCATTAGCAAATTCACAGCCAATCAACCCGGCGCCCAAAATCACTACCCGGCGCTTGCCCGCTGCCGCTGTACGAAAACGCGCGTAATCCTCCAGGTCATTGATTGGGAAAATCGACTCACCAGCATCGCCGTCAACAGGAACCCGCACTGTTTCAGCGCCCCACGCCAGGATCAAGTCGCGGTAATACACCGCCTCCTCGCCTATCCACAATCGCTTGTGACCGGGGTCGATGCCAGTCACACGGGTGTGGGTTCGCACTTCGGCCTTTAGTTGCTCAGCCATTGCGCCGGGTTCTGCCATGCTAAAACCATCAGCTTCTTTGTTTTTGCCAAAACCGGTAGAAAGCATCGGTTTGGAGTAAGAACGCCCGTCATCCGCAGTAATGAGCAGCAGCGGTGTTTCGCTATCCAGTTTGCGAAACTCCCTGGCCAGGTTATACCCAGCCAAGCCAGTGCCGACGATCACGACAGGTGCGTTCATTACGTTTTCCCGATTGAAGTGCATTGCATAGAGAATCGAACAGCTATCAGCCGATTTCGATCATTTCAAAATCCATTTTGCCAACGCCACAGTCCGGGCACAGCCAATCCGCAGGCACGTCCTGCCACAACGTCCCTGGCGCAATCCCGTCGTCCGGCCAGCCATCGGCTTCGTTATAAATCAAACCACAAACAATGCATTGCCACTTCTTCTTCATCGTATATTCTCTCGGTTCTCAGGCTTTCATGGCCAAAGTAGTCTTTAAGTAAAGTAATTGCCGCCAAGCTTAGGGCGTTTGTACTGATCGACGCGCTCAGATGCAAGCGGGATCTATGTAGGCGGGTTGCACCGCAGGCTCAGACCCAGCAATCAAACATGCTAAGCTCTTCGCCTCGATTGTTGCCAATAATTACCCACCGTGCCCCAACAAAATACTCTTCTCGTTGCTTCTGACTGGCGTCAGCAACATCAACTAATGGAGTTGCCCGAGCCTGTTGTGCTCGATTGGCTATTCAATCAGGACTCCCTGACTCGTCGTCTGACGCGTCAGTCGGCCAATGGTTTCAGCATTTTGCCATTGTTAGAAGGATGGCAAGTCTTGCGCCCCGACGAATGCGCTGCGCTGTCGCTGCCCGACCAGAGTATCGGCTGGGTACGGGAGGTGTATCTGCGGGGCAACGGCCAGAAGTGGGTGTTTGCCCGTAGCGTAGCGGCCCAAAGTGCCCTGCAACAAGGCGGTTTGAACATGGACGAACTGGGCACCCGCTCCCTTGGCGAATTACTGTTTTGCGACGAAGCGTTCGAACGTGGCCCACTTGGAGTCTGTCGCTATCCAGTCGAATGGTTGCCCATCGAGGACACCGCCAACGGTTTATGGGGGCGGCGCTCTTGCTTTAGCCGGGGAGCGTTAAATCTGTTGGTGGCGGAAGTCTTCCTGCCGAACTTTTGGCGCGCGGTCGGAACTACCGGCACCGCTGTAACGGAGCGTCATTGATGTACGTGAGCTTGCTTAAGTCCCTAAATCGCCTTAACCCTCGGGTGTGGGACTTTGTTCAATTGACCCGTATCGACAAACCCATCGGCATTTATTTACTGCTATGGCCGACGTTGTGGGCGCTGTGGATTGCCGCTAAAGGCGTGCCGTCGGTTGGCAATCTGCTGATCTTTGTCGGAGGGGTGTTTTTGATGCGCGCTGCGGGCTGCGTGATCAATGACTTCGCTGACCGCAAGGTCGATGGTCACGTCAAACGTACGGAACAGCGTCCATTAGTCAGCGGAAAAGTCAGCTCTCGGGAGGCATTGGTGTTGTTCGCGGTACTGGTGGGTTTGAGCTTTCTGTTAGTGTTGCTCACCAATTCGATAACAGTCTGGCTGTCGTTTGGCGGCCTGCTGCTGGCGGCCAGTTACCCCTTCATGAAGCGCTACACCTATTACCCGCAAGTGGTGCTGGGCGCGGCGTTTTCGTGGGGGATGCCGATGGCCTTTACCGCCCAGACCGGCGACCTACCCGCAGCAGCGTGGTTGCTCTACATCGCTAACCTGCTGTGGACGGTGGGCTACGACACCTACTACGCAATGACAGACCGCGAAGACGACTTGAAAATCGGCGTCAAATCTACAGCCGTGCTGTTTGGTGACGCTGACCGGGTGATTATCCTGACGCTGCAAGCGCTGGCGTTAGGCTGTCTGCTGCTGGCCGGATCACGCTTCGAGCTGGGAACCTATTTTCACCTGGGACTGCTGGTGGCCGCCGCGTGCTTCGCCTGGGAGTTCTGGTACACGCGCAACCGTGAGCCGCAACGCTGCCTCAAGGCTTTTTTGCATAACCATTGGGCCGGACTAGCGATTTTCCTGGGCATCGTTGCAGACTACGCGCTGCGCTGACCGTCAGCACCACGCTGACGGTCGCCGCGTTGCATAGGTTTGGGTTATTTGACCATGTGCCAAACGTTACCCTTGCCATCACCCATCATGTCACCCGCTTTTTTGTCCATCTTGAAAGTGTAGAGCGGCTTGCCATCAAAGGCCCATTGCATTTTACCGTCATCACGTTTGACCATTGACCACTTACCCATGGCTTTACCATCGGCCGGAGCCATTAACGGCGGCCAGTTTTCAGCGCATTTGTCATTACACATGGATTTACCCGCCATGGTGTCCTTGTCGAAGGTATAAAGCGTCATGCCCTTCTGATCGACCATCATCCCGCCTTTCATCATGGCAGGGTCCATAGCAAACGCCATTCCCGAAGTAGCCAAGGCTGCCACGGTGAACAAGCCGAGCAAGGTCTTAGAAATATTAGTCATCGGATACGTCCTCTTATTTGCTTTAAGTCGGAGCCTAAGCTTAGACCTAGAGCGGGCAGTGAAGCCAGTGACCACCCAAGCTGTCACACGACTGCAATAATTCCGTTATCTAATGCGCTCCAAGACAGTTAAATGACAAGAGGATTGAGCATGGCTGGCAGGAGTATTCTGATCGTTGACGACGAAGCGCCTATTCGCGAAATGATCGCCGTTGCATTAGAAATGGCCGGCTATGACTGCATGGAAGCAGAAAACTCTCAGCAGGCCCATGCAATCATCGTTGACCGTAAACCGGACTTGATCCTGCTCGACTGGATGCTGCCTGGTACTTCCGGAATCGAACTGGCTCGTCGCCTCAAGCGTGACGAACTGACTGGCGACATTCCGATCATCATGCTCACTGCCAAGGGCGAAGAAGACAATAAGATCCAAGGTCTCGAAGTTGGCGCTGACGACTACATCACCAAACCATTTTCGCCACGTGAACTGGTCGCACGCCTGAAGGCCGTATTGCGCCGAGCGGGGCCGACGGATGGCGAGGCACCGATCGAAGTCGGCGGTCTCTTACTCGACCCCATCAGCCATCGCGTCACCATTGATGGTAAGCCCGCAGAAATGGGCCCGACTGAATACCGACTACTGCAATTTTTCATGACCCATCAAGAACGTGCTTATACCCGTGGCCAACTGCTTGACCAAGTGTGGGGCGGCAACGTCTATGTCGAAGAACGCACAGTGGATGTACACATCCGGCGCCTGCGTAAAGCCCTCGGCGACACATACGAAAATCTGGTACAAACCGTGCGCGGCACGGGCTACCGTTTTTCCACAAAGAGTTAAACGTCGTTTTTGCGCTTTGCATGCTGGAAGCATGATGACGTTTACTCGACTAGGATGCGTTTGAATTGAATCAAAACTGGCACGGTACGCTGATCCGCCACCTGCTGCTGTTGGTCACCGCCTGTCTGTCGGTTGGATTGATCACCGGTTATTTCGGCTGGAGCATGGCGGTTGGCCTTGGCATTTACCTCGCCTGGACGCTAAAGCAACTGCTGCGCATGCACGATTGGCTCCGTGAGCATCAACCCGATGAACCGCCGCCGGACGGTTTCGGCTTGTGGGGCGACGTGTTCGATAGCATCTACCACCTGCAACGCCGTGACCAACGCGTGCGTGGCCGTCTGCAAGCGGTGATTGATCGCGTCCAAGAATCAACAGCCGCGCTTAAAGACGCTGTGATCATGCTCGACAGTGACGGGAATCTGGAATGGTGGAATCGCGCAGCAGAAACCTTGCTAGGCCTTAAATCGCCACAGGACAGTGGTCAACCTGTAACCAACTTGGTACGCCATCCGCGCTTCAAAGAGTATTTCGAACAGAACAACTACGTCGAACCGCTAGAGATTCCCTCGCCGATCAACGACAGGGTGCGCGTGCAGTTACTGATCACCCGCTACGGCAATAACGAACACTTGATGCTGGTGCGCGACGTTACCCGTATTCATCAGCTTGAGCAGATGCGCAAAGACTTTGTGGCCAATGTTTCCCATGAATTGCGTACGCCGCTGACGGTGATCTGCGGCTACCTGGAAACCTTGATTGACAACGCTGAGGACGTGAATCCGCGCTGGGTTCGAGCGCTGCAACAAATGCAGCAGCAAGGCGAACGCATGCAAACGTTGCTCAATGACCTGCTGCTGCTGGCAAAGCTCGAAGCCACCGACTACCCGTCGGATAATCATCCGGTTGTCGTCTCATCGTTGTTGCAAAGTATCCGAAACGACGCTGAAGCGTTGTCTGCGCATCGTAACCAGCACATCACGTTATCCGTCGATAGCAGCGCAAAGCTCAAAGGCAGCGAGCCTGAACTGCGTAGCGCCTTCTCCAATCTGGTGTTCAATGCGGTGAAATACACGCCGGCTGAAGGCACGATTCACATTCGCTGGTGGGATGACGAACAGGGCGCACACATGAGCGTGCAGGATTCGGGACCGGGAATTGAAACCAAACATTTGCCGCGCCTGACTGAACGTTTCTACCGCGTCGATTCCAGTCGTGCCTCTAATACAGGCGGCACTGGGCTTGGCTTGGCCATTGTTAAGCACGTTTTGCTACGCCACCGCGGAACATTGGAAATCATCAGCATAGTTGGCAAAGGCTGCACGTTTACTTGCCATTTCACGCCCACTCAAGTGATCAATTCTTAACCAGCCCACTAGTCAAGCTGGCCGGTAGCCGCTACATTGCCGGTCTCATATTCGCCGGTTTAGCTGCGGCAACACACTCAATAGATGATACGGAACCTTTAAAACTCCACCATGGACCCTTCCCCTAGCATCACCCTCTCCGCGATGTTCGCCGACTTCGGCATGATTCTTTTTGCAATGATTCTGGTTCTGCTCAACGGCTTCTTCGTCGCCGCAGAGTTCGCCATGGTCAAGCTGCGCTCGACTCGCGTCGAATCCATTGCTCAAAAAAACGGTTGGCGCGGGCATATCCTGCGCACCGTCCACTGCCAGCTGGACTCATACCTGTCCGCTTGTCAGTTGGGTATCACCCTTGCCTCACTAGGCTTGGGCTGGGTCGGTGAGCCCGCGTTTGCACATTTGCTTCAGCCAGTGCTGCACGCCGTCGGCGTACAGTCGCAGGAAGTAATCAAAGGTGCGTCCTTTTTCAGCGCATTCTTCATCATCTCGTATCTGCACATTGTGGTTGGTGAACTGGCGCCTAAATCCTGGGCGATCCGTAAACCAGAGATCCTGTCGCTGTGGACGGCCGTGCCGCTGTACCTGTTCTATTGGTGCATGTACCCGGCGATCTATCTGCTCAATGCCAGCGCCAACGGTATTCTGCGTATTGCCGGTCAGGGAGAGCCTGGCCCGCATCACGACCACCATTACAACCGTGAAGAATTGAAGCTGATTCTGCACTCAAGTCGCGGCCAGGATCCAAGCGATCAAGGCATGCGGGTACTCGCCTCTGCTGTCGAGATGGGGGAGTTGGAAGTCGTAGATTGGGCGAACTCTCGCGAAGATTTGGTCACTCTGGACTGCAACGCACCGCTAAAGGAAATACTCGCGCTATTTCGCCGCCACAAATTCAGCCGTTACCCCGTCTACGACGCCGAGCGCGGCGTCTTTGTGGGCCTGCTGCACATTAAGGATTTGCTATTGGAGTTGGCAGCGCTGGATCACCTGCCTGCATCGTTCAACCTGTTAGAGCTAACCCGGCCGCTGGAACGCGTTTCAAGACACATGCCATTGTCAAAGTTGCTGGAACAGTTTCGCCAAGGCGGTTCGCATTTCGCACTGGTTGAGGAGGCTGACGGCAACATAATCGGCTACCTGACCATGGAAGATGTACTCGAAGTATTGGTCGGTGATATTCAAGATGAACACCGCAAAGCTGAGCGCGGCATTCTCGCTTATCAGCCAGGAAAGCTACTGGTACGAGGGGATACTCCACTGTTCAAGGTCGAGCGCCTGCTGGGCATCGATCTAGATCACATAGAAGCAGAGACACTCGCCGGCTTGATCTACGAAACACTGAAGCGGGTTCCCGGCGAAGAAGAAGTGTTGGAAGTTGAAGGCCTGCGCATCATCATCAAAAAGATGAAAGGCCCGAAAATCGTCTTGGCCAAGGTGCTGAAGATCGATTGAACGGGTAGTCAACAACCTCTGTCGGGGCTTGTCCAAGGATCGCGCTCAATTCCCGCCCAACGCAAAGTTGGGCAGGGTTGCGACATGCACCGCAAATTGATACGGGATCGATTCCAGTCCCAACCCGACATTGCGCTGTACGACGAAGTGCAGATGGGGTCCGGTGCTGTTGCCGGTGTTACCGGATTTGGCCAAGTCAGTACCAACCACCACGCGCTGGCCTTCCGTGACGCTAACCGAACCGCGCATCAGGTGCAGGTACACGCCCATAGTGCCGTCATCGTGCAGTATTCGCACAAAGTTGCCCGAAGGGTCGGAACCGCGACCTGACTGCCCATTTTCAACTTTTATAACGGTGCCCGCCCGCGCTGCAATAATCTGAGTGCCCTCCGGCATGGCGATGTCCATTGCATAGCGGCTTTTCGCACCAAAATGACTGAACTTGCCATTGGGCCCCTGACTTAGTCGAAAAGGCCCGCCTTTCCACGGCAGCGGATAGCTATAAACGAAGGGCTGACGCTCCGGATCGCCCAAGGAATAACGCAGCTTTGGCGTGTAGCTAAGTGCTTTGCCCGGTAACCGCGGGCTCAGCACCGCAAAGCGAACCGTGCTGCGTGCTGGCACGATTCGATGGATGGCTTTATCGGTGGCGCCCAACACGTTTTTCAGACCGTTGAGCTGCAATTCAACCTCGACCGGCGCATAGGTATCGTTGCGCACAGACAGGCTGTGCACGCCCTTGTCCCGCCTGGTCTCTAGGTGTACCTGATGTTCCAGGTGCTCGACGATACGCTCACGCGGTACCACCACCGTGGCGCCCGCCGTCGGCCTGTCGGTGAAAGACACCACGCCATTGGCATCGGTGAACTTGTAAATGGTCAATGCCGACGCCGTTTGTGCGGTCAGCAGCAGAACACACAGCAAGAGGGGCCGTTTAAGCATGGTGATTGATCAGGTTGGCTGGAGGCAGGGCAAGCGTAGCAGCGATTCGCTAACCGCTGCGCACCGCTGAATCAAATCAGTCGTTACTAGATAAGCCCGCTGGTCATGTAACTGACGCAACTCCCAGGCAATCGCGGTGAGCCCGAACTGTTGGCGATGGCGATGACACAGGTTGCTGATGGCCTGGTTCGCTTTCTTTGCGAACCAGTTCACTCCCACAAAGTACTCTCAACCGCCGGGAACAAAGTGCTTCTGTGCGGTGCCACGAGCGATGAGGCGCGAGACGTAATCGAGCTTTTGCGCGTCTTGATCGACGAAACGGAACGTCAACTGCAGCCAGTCACTGTCTGGCTTTTGTTCATACGCGACGATGGCGTGCAAGTAACCGTTGAGGCGCGCGACTTCAGCATTCTCGCCTTGTTCAAGGTCTAGCACTGCGCTGTCAAGGATCTGTGGCAGGACATCACCACGACGCACCACCAATAGCGCCTCCTTGAGGCTCAAGGCTTTAATCACGCATTGCTGGTTGCCGCTGGGCAGACGCAATTGACCTTGGCCACGACCAGCCAGCGTTGGAGCAGACGCTGCCGGACGAGCAACCGCATTAAGCAACCCCGGGCTCGTCGGTGCGACCGAAGGCGAAGCAGGTGGACGAACCACTTCCGTTTTGCCGCCAGTCAAAGCGCTGAGCGAATCGTTACCGAATGCGGAATTCATCTTGGTCGGCGCGCCAGCGAGCAGCGTGTCGAGCTTGCCGACCTTGGCCAAGGCTTTTTTAACTTTGGTCAGCAGCTGTTCGTTGGTGAACGGCTTGCCGATAAAGTCGGTCACACCCGCCTGAATCGCTTGGACTACGTTTTCCTTGTCACCACGGCTGGTCACCATGATGAAAGGCATCGCTTTAAGCTTGTCCTGCGTGCGGCACCAAGCTAGCAACTCAAGACCGGACATCTCCGGCATTTCCCAATCGCACAGCACCAGGTCGAACGTCTCACGTTCCAGCAGGGTTTGCGCCTTGCGTCCGTTGACCGCGTCTTCGATATGGATACCGGGAAAATAATTGCGCAAGCCTTTCTTCACCAAATCGCGAATAAACGGCGCGTCATCCACGACCAACACACTGACTTTACTCATCGACGCTCCTTAAATTCCTGGCAGCATAGCGCTGGCAGATCGCCATTGCTCAGTCCATTTTTGACGCCAGGACTTTTCGTTCGCGGGCGGCTTCAAAATACAACGCTTATAACGAAAAACGCCCAGCAGCGTGCTGGGCGTTTTTTTCGCAGGCAGTCTTATTTATCGTCAGGCTTGTCCAAAACATTAGCGTTTTTGCCGCTGATACCTTGCACTTCTTCTTTCATGCGCTTTAGGCCGATGTGGCGTACATCGGTGCCACGTACGAGATAAATGACCAGCTCGGAAATATTGCGCGCGTGGTCACCGATACGTTCCAGCGAACGCAGTACCCATATGACGTTCAGTACCCGCGAAATGGAGCGCGGGTCTTCCATCATGTAGGTAACCAGCTCACGTAACGCGGTTTTGTATTCGCGGTCGATGGTTTTATCGTACTGGGCCACGGACAGCGCCAAGTCGGCATCGAAACGGGCAAATGCGTCGAGCGCGTCACGAACCATGTTGCGCACCTGATCGCCGATGTGTCGCACCTCGACATACCCACGCGGCGACTCACCTTCTTCGCACAACAGAATGGCGCGCTTGGCGATTTTCGTGGACTCGTCGCCGATACGCTCCAGATCAATAACCGACTTGGAAATACTGATGATCAACCGCAGATCCGATGCCGCAGGCTGGCGTCGCGCCAAAATACGCAGGCACTCTTCGTCGATGTTGCGTTCCATCTGGTTAATCTGATCGTCGACCTCACGAACCTGTTGGGCCAGGCCCGAGTCCGCTTCGATCAGAGCCGTCACGGCATCGTTGACCTGCTTTTCCACCAGGCCGCCCATCGCCAGCAGGTGGCTACGCACCTCTTCGAGTTCAGCATTGAACTGCTGGGAGATGTGGTGAGTAAGACTGTCTTTATCGATCATGGGGTCGCTCCGCGACAGCTCTAAGCGCCAAGCTTCAAGCTGCAAATAGTTATGTAGTGATCCAAAAACCAGCGCCGCTTCTGATTGTTCAGCTTGCGGCTTGACGCTCGCCGCTGACTTCCTAACCGTATCTGCCGGTGATGTAATCTTCCGTCTGTTTTTTTGCCGGGTTGGTGAACAACGTGTCGGTGTCGCCAAACTCGACCAGCTTGCCCATGTACATGAAGGCGGTGTAATCGGAAACCCGCGCAGCCTGTTGCATGTTGTGAGTGACGATAACAATGGTGTATTTGGATTTCAGTTCATAGATCAGCTCTTCAACTTTCAGCGTAGAAATCGGATCGAGGGCCGAACACGGTTCATCGAGCAACAATACTTCAGGCTCCACCGCAATCGTACGAGCGATTACTAATCGCTGCTGCTGGCCGCCAGATAGCCCCAGTGCCGACTCGTGCAGACGGTCTTTGACCTCGTCCCACAATGCCGCACCTTTGAGTGCCCATTCAACGGCTTCATCCAAGACGCGTTTTTTGTTGATGCCCTGAATGCGCAACCCGTAGACGACGTTTTCATAAATAGTTTTCGGGAACGGGTTCGGCTTCTGGAACACCATACCAACGCGACGACGCAGCTCGGCAACGTCTTCGCCTTTTCGATAAATATCGTGTCCATAGAGGTTGATTGCACCCTCTACTCGGCATCCGTCGACCAGATCGTTCATACGGTTAAAGGTCCGCAGCAAGGTCGACTTGCCACAGCCAGACGGGCCGATAAAAGCGGTGACACGTTGCTTGGGAATGTTCATCCCCACGTCGAACAGTGCCTGCTTATCGCCGTAGAACAGGTTCAGACCCGGGACCTCAATGGCCACGGATTCATTAGCCAGGCTCAAACTCTGTTTGGTGCGCCCCAAAGCCGACATATTGACGCCATGGGTATGGACTTTCGGTGGCATGATCTCACTCCGTTCGTAGCTGCAAGCTCTAGGCTGCAAGTGTTGCGCAAAACGACGTGCGGCATTTAGCTCGCCGCTTGTGGCTTATGTTCAGCTCTCCAGCGCTTTGTATTTTTCGCGCAGGTGGTTGCGCATCGCCACTGCCGACAGGTTGAGCAACGCAATGACCAGCACTAGCAATAGCGCGGTGGCGTAAACCAATGGACGCGCAGCCTCAACGTTCGGGCTCTGGAAACCGACGTCGTAAATGTGGAAGCCCAAATGCATGATTTTCTGATCAAGATGTACATAAGGATAGTTGCCGTCTACCGGAAGCGACGGCGCCAGTTTCACCACGCCTACCAGCATCAACGGGGCAACCTCACCCGCAGCACGTGCAACTGCCAGAATCAGGCCGGTCATCATTGCCGGGCTAGCCATGGGCAGTACGATCTTCCATAACGTTTCGGCCTTGGTCGCACCCAGCGCCAACGATCCCTCGCGAACCGTACGCGGGATACGCGCCAAACCTTCCTCGGTGGCAACGATTACAACCGGAACGGCCAACAGAGCTAGAGTCAACGAGGCCCAGAGCAAACCTGGGGTACCGAACGTCGGTGCGGGCAAGGCTTCGGGGAAGAACAGCCTGTCGAGCGAGCCGCCTAGAACATAAACGAAGAAGCCCAGGCCGAACACCCCGTAAACGATGGCTGGCACCCCAGCGAGGTTGTTGACGGCAATTCGAATTAACCGGGTGACCGGGCCTTGTTTTGCGTATTCACGCAGGTAAACCGCCGCCAATACGCCGAATGGCGTGACGATCACGGCCATAATCAGAGTCATCATCACTGTGCCGAAAATTGCCGGAAAAATCCCGCCTTCGGTATTGGCTTCGCGCGGATCTTCGCTGAGAAACTCCCAAAGTTTCTTGAAGTAGAAACCCAGCTTGCTGACGGTACTCATGGCATTGGGTTGGTAAGCGTGGACCACTTTACCGACGCTTATTTCAATGTCTTTGCCGTTGGCATCGCGGGCGGTCAGACTGTCGCGGTTGAACGCTTGGTGCAGCATGCCCAATCGGCCTTCAATGCGTTTGTACTGAGCATCGTATTCTGCGCGCTCGCTGTCGATGTCTGCTTGCGCGGCGGCATCCAGCTTGCCGTCGAGTTCAAGTTTACGTTTGTGCAGGCGCAGTCGTTCGATGCCGTGGTTAATGGCGCCTATGTCTTTCTTCTCAAGACCGCTCAGCTCATTGGAGAGTTGTTCAACGCGCTTGATGCGCTGTTGAAGAATTGGCCAGGCCGCGTCTCCTTCAGCAATGACCTTACCGTTCTCCTTGATATTCACCAGGTAACCGTAAAAGTTGCCCCACTCGCGGCGTTCCAGAGTCATCATTTCTTTGGGCGTGCTTTGTTCGGTCAGCCACTCACCGACTACCCAAGTGAAATCGCTCGGGTTGATGTCGCGGTTCCCCACCTTGAACAGCTCACGGGTCATGAACTCAGGGCCAACGTCCGGCACCGGCAAGCCTGCGCCTTTGAGCCGTGCACGGGGTACTTCTTCTTTCTGCACCACTTCGCCGATCAGGACATGGTTTTCCTGACCGGGCACGTTGTACTGCGCCAGCACAACGTCCGCTGGCCAGAAATTACCCAGGCCACGGACGGCAATCACCATTAACAGGCCCAGGGTCATGATCACGGCAATGGACACCGCGCCGGCGCTCATCCAGACACCAGGGGCGCCGCTTTTGATCCAACTCTTGACGGAATTCTGTTTCACAGACATCTACCTTCCTTAGAGAGATGAGTATTTCTTGCGAAGGCGCTGACGAATCAGCTCCGCGAACGTGTTCATCACGAAGGTGAACATCAGAAGAACCAATGCCGCGAGGAACAGCACCCGATAATGGCTGCCGCCCACTTCAGACTCCGGCATCTCCACCGCAACGTTTGCCGCCAAGGTGCGCATGCCTTCAAACAGGTTCATGTCCATGATCGGGGTGTTACCGGTGGCCATCAGTACGATCATGGTTTCGCCGACTGCACGGCCCATGCCGATCATCAAGGCCGAGAAAATACCGGGGCTGGCGGTGAGAATCACCACCCGCGTCAAGGTCTGCCAAGGCGTCGCACCCAAGGCGAGCGAGCCAAGGGTCAAACCTCGCGGCACGCTGAATACCGCGTCTTCAGCAATCGAATAGATGTTGGGAATCACCGCAAAGCCCATTGCCAAGCCAACCACCAGTGCGTTGCGCTGATCGTAGGTGATGCCCAGATCATTAGAAATCCACATGCGCATGTCGCCGCCGAAGAACCAGTTTTCCATGTGTGAGCTCATGCCCAGCGACAACCAACCCACCAACAGCACTACCGGAATCAGGATGGCCGACTCCCAACCGTCCGGTACCCGCAAGCGGATCGACTCAGGTAAGCGGGTCCACAAGAAGCCCGCCAGCAAAATACCCAAGGGGGTCAGCAACAGCAGGCTAAAAACTCCAGGCAAATGTCCTTCCAGATACGGCGCTAAAAATAGACCGGCGAAGAAGCCAAGAATGACCGTTGGCATCGCTTCCATCAGTTCGATCACCGGCTTGACCTTGCGACGCATTCTCGGTGCCATGAAGTAAGCGGTATAGATCGCCGCCGCAATGGCCAGTGGCGCAGCCAACAACATGGCGTAGAAAGCGGCTTTCAAGGTGCCGTAGGTCAGCGGCGCCAGACTCAGTTTGGGTTCGAAGTCGGTATTGGAGGCCGTGGACTGCCAGACATATTGCGGCGAGTCATAGTTCTCATACCAGACCTTGCCCCACAACGCGCTCCACGATACTTCCGGGTGTGGGTTGGAAAGGGTCATTGGCAGCAATTTGCCGCCCTGCTCAATAATGATTTCATCGGCTCGTGGCGACAGTGCCAAAATACCAGGACCGCCGACCGCTTGGTCGATCAGCAATGTGCGGTGCGCAGTGCTGTGAAACACGCCGAGTTTGCCCGAGGCGTCAAGCGCGACAAAACCTTTGCGCCGCTGCTCCGCAGTGATACGCACAATCGGCGCGGAGCCCATCTGAAAATCGCGGATGTGCTGGAAGCGCATCTCTGAGTCGGTATCTCGGGCCATGAACCATTGGGCCAACCCCCCCTTGGAACTACCGACAATCAATGACACACCTCCCACCAGCTGAGTACTGGCAGACACTTCAGCATTCGCATCTTCAAGCAATTTATAACGGCCGTTGAGGCTTCGATTACGCAGGTTAAAAACATCCGCTTGAGCACGACCATTGATCACATACAACCATTGCTGACGAGGATCGATAAAGATCGCTTTGACCACCTCGGTCATGCGCGGAAGTTCTATACGCGTCTGCCCGCGGATAATTTCGCCAGTCATCATGTTCTCTTCCTGAGTCAGGGACAGAACATGCAGTTGGGCGCCCGTTGCGCCCGCCAGCACCAGCGCTTTATCTGTGGCATTAAGGCTGACGTGTTCCAGCGGCCGACCATCCTCATCGACGCTCAGCGCGGCCTCGCCATAGGGATAGCTGATGGTCGGGGTGATTGTCTTTTTGTTGTCTGGATAAGTGATCAGATAATTGTGTTTGAACACCAGCGCTTGGCCGTTGGACAGACCCAGCACCATCAATGGGGTGCCCGGCTGATCTTCACCGATAGACGTTACGGTCGCGCCGACCGGAACCGGCAAGACAACACGCTTTAGTTCGGTGCCGTCTTCAACACGGAAGAATATCGCCTCACCTTTGTCGGAAACCCTAAGGGCGACCTGGTTTTGCTCTTCGATAGATAGCAGCAATGGCTTGCCCGCGTCCTGCATCCACGCAGGGCTAAGCGCCGTTTGGGCGGTCAATTTAGCGCCTTGAAACAGTGGCGCGACTACATAAGCGAGGTAGAAAAAAATTAAAGTAATGGCAGCTAGCACGGCCAAGCCACCGACAAATACATACCACTGGGTCAACTTGTCTTTCAACGCGCGGACACGGCGCTTACGCTTCATGTCGGGCGTGTTGAAATCAATGCGCTCAGGGGGTGACTTTTGGGTCATGGTGGAGTTCGACAAATCATTCATGCGCTCACCCTAGCCGTCCTTTATGACAAAAACATTACAATTCTGAGACGCAAAAAATCCGCCGCCCAAACCTTCTGGCAGCGGACTACTAAACCTGAAACGAAACCGGTCTACCGGGTTTCGCTTAATGACTTTAATCAGGGCAGATCAGCATCTGCCCAACCCTACCTACTTGCCCGCTACACCGGGAGTGCCTTCTTGCAGACCCAAGTCAGCCAGTGCTTTAGCGACAACTCTGGCTGGCAATGGAATGTACCCGTCTTTTATGACGACTTCTTGACCCTGTTTCGACAAGACCATTTTCACGAACTCCGCTTCCAGTGGTGCTAGCGGTTTATTCGGCGCTTTGTTCACATAGATGAACAGGAAGCGCGACAGCGGGTATTTGCCGTTGAGCGCGTTTTCTTCGCTGTCTTCAATGAACTCAGTGCCGCCCTTCTTCGACAGGGCTACGGTCTTGACGCTGGAGGTTTTGTAACCTATGCCCGAATAGCCAATACCGTTCAGCGAGCTGCTGATTGAGCTAACGACCGAGGCCGATCCAGGTTGCTCGTTAACGTTAGCGCGGAAGTCGCCTTTGCATAGCGCTTCTTCCTTAAAGTAACCGTAAGTGCCAGACACCGAGTTACGACCAAAAAGCTGAATCGGCTTATTTGCCAAATCGCCGGTCACACCCACTTCACCCCAGGTTTTTGCTTCGGTCTTGGCGCCGCACAGACGGGTCGCCGAAAAAATCGCGTCTACTTGTTCCATGGTCAGGTGCTGAATCGGGTTGTCTTTATGCACGAAAATAGCCAACGCATCGACCGCGACCGGGATAGCGGTGGGCTTGTAGCCGTATTTCTGTTCGAAAGCCGCCAGTTCGGTGTCTTTCATCTTGCGGCTCATCGGCCCCAGGTTCGAGGTGCCCTCAGTCAACGCAGGCGGTGCAGTTGCTGAACCAGCGGCCTGAATCTGAATATTCACGCTCGGGTATTCTTTCTTGTAGGCCTCAGCCCACAAGGTCATCAGGTTAGCCAAGGTATCGGAGCCAACGCTGGACAAGTTACCGGAAACGCCGGAAGTCTTGGTGTAAGCCGGAATTGAGGGGTCAACCGCTGCAACGGCATGGGCAGTGGCTACGCCTGCGGCGACGAAAGTCAAAACCGCCATCAATCGCTTAAAAGTCATACCTTGCTCCTGCAAAATTTTATAGGTACTAAATCGGCCTCATCTAAATGCCGGGTGACTACTCTATGAAAGCAATATGACAAAAAAATGACTGACCATCGGCAGATTTAATATTGGCGGCAAATAGCTGGAGGCTTTGAAGGGATTGGCGCTCAGCGGTTTTATGGACAGCAACAGCAAGGTTTTTCGTAACAAATAGACATTCATTTTTGCCTGCTGCTTGAATGGAAAATAGGCCGTCCAATTCATCGCAGCCTTGGTCGTGGCGATCTTTTATCTGCTCGCCACATCTCCCATCGTCACTGCGCCTAAAGTGTGGCTAAGCACATCGCCCAATGCAGTCGAGTCAGCAGCTCTAGTTATTCAAGCCGCGCACCAAGATCGCGTTCAAGATCTCCTTTAGCGACCAGCCCAGCCTCTGCTTCAAAAGCGAATCCAGTTAGGCGCGCTTACGCAACAAATACACCCCAATCAACATTCCCATCACACACAGAGCCGCTACATACCAAGCCGGCCCCATTGGGCTGTTCTTGAGCATTAGCGTGACGACCATCGGTGTCAGGCCGCCGAAGATTGCGTAAGCGAGGTTGTAAGAAAACGACAACCCTGAAAACCGCACGACAGCAGGAAACGCAAGGACCATAACAAACGGAACAGCGCCGACCACGCCGACGAACAATCCAGTTATCGCGTACATCGGAAACAACGCATCTGGGTGGGCTTGAAGGGTGTGATAGAAAGTCCACGAGCTGACCAGCAGACCTAAGCAACCGAAAATAAATACCCAACCTGCGCCGAAACGATCCGTCAGCCATCCCGCACCGACGCAGCCCAGGCTTAGGCAGACGATTGCCAGGCTGTTGGCTTTCAGTGCGGTCGCCGGTGAGAAGCCATAAACCGTTTGCAGCACGGTTGGGGTCATCAAAATCACGACGATGATGGCCGCCGAGAGCATCCAGGTCAGCAGCATTGACAGCACAATCGGCCCACGATGATCGCGTAGCACAGCCTTGAGCGGCACTTCTTCTGCCAACGCTTTGCGCAGTTGAAGCTCGGCAAACACCGGGGTTTCGTGCAGCCAGCGGCGCAGGTAGACAGACAGCAGACCAAACACGCCGCCCAGTAAGAATGGAATTCGCCATGCGTAGTCGAGCATTTCCTGCGCGTTATAGAGACTATTGATCAGCGTTGCGACCAGTGAGCCCAGCAGGATACCTGCCGTTAGGCCAGCAGTTAGGGTTCCGCAGGCGTAACCGATGCTGCGCGCAGGCACATGCTCGGACACAAACACCCAAGCACCGGGCACTTCGCCGCCAATCGCCGCACCCTGAATAATCCGCATCAATAGCAGCAGCATTGGCGCCAGAAGGCCAATCTGCGCGTAAGTCGGTAGTAAACCCATGAGCAGCGTTGGCACAGCCATCAGAAAAATGCTCAGGGTGAACATCTTCTTGCGCCCCAAAAGGTCGCCAAAGTGCGCCATGACGATGCCGCCCAACGGCCGGGCCAGGTAACCGGCGGCGAAAATACCGAAGGTTTGCATCAGCCGCAGCCACTCCGGCATGTCCGCCGGGAAAAATAATTTGCCAACCACAGTGGCGAAAAATACAAAAATGATGAAGTCGTAAAATTCCAACGCACCGCCCAATGCAGATAACGACAAGGTTTTATAGTCGTTACGAGTCAACTGGCGCGAGGCCTGCGCGGTATTTGAAGGCACGGTGGACATAACAAGGACTTCTCTTGAGATGGGTGGGCATTAGCAACGCTGGCCAATACCTGACGGACTGCACACTCATACGCTAAAGAAAACTCTGACGCAGGCATCAAAATTGCCTGACAGACAGGACGATCCAAAGCTGTCTAGGTCCGGCAAGATAGCAAACTCTTAAAAAAGCACACAGCAAGAAGGTTTACGTTGTCGAAATGAGAACCGAACGGTCGTCGTGTGACGCATCGCCCGATATACTCGCGGACCGCTAAAGACAAGCTGCGGGGTGCTGTGCGAAGTCGCTGCTGCTTTAAACAGCCGTTTTCGCAGAGTTTCCCTATAAGACGCGCTAAAACGTGTGGACATAGTCTGTTCACAATCTGCGTTTTTAATGTCTTTTCACCGCGGCAAAAAATAATGAGAGTCATGGGTCAGAGGCACCCTAGGCATGATCGAACTCGAACAAGAAGATCCGATTCCACAAGGCGACCTTGCGTTGCAAATTACGGCGTTGCCCCGTGAAACCAACGGTTTCGGCGATATTTTTGGCGGCTGGCTGGTCTCGCAGATGGACTTGGCGGGCACGGCCATGGCGAGCAAAGTCGCTGGCGGCCGCGTCGCAACCGTGGCCATTGACCGCATGACGTTTCTAGTTCCGGTAGCCGTCGGCGCGCAGCTGTCGTTCTATACGCAGGCATTGGAAATTGGCCGCAGCTCAATCCAGATGATGGTCGAAGTATGGAGCGATGACCCCTTGTCCAGTGAATGGCGCAAAGTCACCGAAGCGGTATTTGTGTTCGTTGCCATCGATGGTAGCGGCCGCACTCGTTCGGTGCCCGCACGGCGTTAATCCGGGGTTAGGCATGTCGAGGTAAACTCGTTGGCCACAACACGGTCTACTTTTATCACTGTCCTTAAGTGAGAGCCCTCGCATGCCAACGCCCAACGTTGAAACCATCAAACTCGATGAACTGGACTGCTGGCGCATCCGTCACGGCCGGGCCGAGTTACTTGTCGCCCAGCAAGGTGCACACATCCTGAGTTATCAGATAGAGGGCGAGCAGCCGCTGATCTGGTTGAACAAACAGGCTACGTTCAAACAGGGCAAGCCGATTCGTACCGGGATTCCGATCTGCTGGCCGTGGTTTGGCAATTTTGAACGTAATCCCGACAGCGTGCAGGCCATGCGTCAAAGCGCTGAACCGGCAAAGGCCCATGGCGAAGTTCGTGCCCTAGACTGGGAGCTGCTAGGAATCAGTAATGACGGTGAAGCTCTATTAGTAGAATTTGTGCTGCCAGAAGCCGAAGGCCAATTGCCCGGCTGGCCCCACAGCGTCGCGCTTAAATTGAGTATTCGCTTGGACACTCAGCTTCACGTCAGCCTTATCAGCCACAACAATGGTCCTGAGGACGTCACGCTAAGCCAAGCGCTGCACAGTTATTTCGCGGTGAGTGATGTGCGCCATGTCAGCGTAGACGGTCTGGACGGGCTGCGTTATATCGACACTGCGCATGGGTGGCAGGAGGCCATTCAGTCGGGCGCCCTGCATTTCGCCAGTGAAACCGATCGCATCTACCTCAATACGCCGAATCATTTGAGCGTGGTTGACCCAGGCTGGAATCGTCGCATCGTCGTCAACACCCGAGGCTCGAGGTCCACGGTGGTCTGGAACCCCTGGACCGAGCGTGCGAAAGGCTTCAGCGATATGGCCAATGACGGCTGGCAAGATATGGTCTGTGTAGAAACTGCCAACGTCATGGGTGATGTCGTAACGCTTGCACCCGACGCTTCGCATCGATTGACGGTAAGCATCTGCAGCGAACCCCTCTAAGGTTCGGCCTATAGGTCCGCTTCCACTACAACGCGGACCTTCAAAGCATCCAACGCATAAGCCGCATCGGCCATGTCATTACTGACCTTCTCGACTTTCAACGTACCCACCACCCATAGCGGCGTGTAGATATCGTTGAGTTTTAAACCTTTGGGGTAGCGCACCAGTACCAGTTGATTGGGTGGCGGTGGCGGCACATGGATGCAAGCGCCTGGGTACGGAACGAGGAAAAACAGCGTGCTGCGGCCTTTCGCATCCGTCTCCAGCGGCACGGGATAACCACCGATACGAATATCCTTGCCGTTCATGGCCGCCACAGTCTTGGCCGAATACATCACGGCGGGCAGACCCTTGCTTTGTTTCAAGCCGCCTTTGCTGTCAAACGTTCCCTGAGCTTCCGGGGAGTTATGGTCGATTTCAGGCATGGCTTCGAGGGCTTTTTGATCCGACTTCGGCATCAATTCGAGCCAATCGGTTTCTGGCAATTCGGCGTGAGCAAGCCCGCAAGACAACAAAACTGTGATTAGGAGCAGGCGACGCATAATTGGCTCGGCAACATAACGTAATAAATAATGCCGGACATTCTAGCCCCCTACGCTGCATTAGCGCAGAGGGCTGATGAATTACTGTCAGTCTTTTTTGAGCATGCCATAAATAACGAGCAGGATGACCGCACCCACCAATGCACCCAAGAAGCCAGCACCTTGGCCCGCTTGATAGATGCCCAGTGCCTGACCACCGTAAGTCGCCGCTAGCGAGCCACCGATACCCAGCAAAATGGTCATGATCCAACCCATGCTGTCATCGCCTGGCTTAATGAATCGCGCCAATAGGCCAACAATCAGGCCGATAAAGATGGTTCCAATAATTCCCATGCCATTTCCCTCTGTATGAACTGGATATGCCGAGCCTGATAAGGCGTCGGCATCCTGCCATCTGAGAGCAATGAGCGCTATTGGTTCCTTGGGAAGCGGGGGAAGCCAAACAATCGTAGCGTCTGGCACGCTAAACGATAAATGAAGTAGGCCTGGGATCAGGCCTTGATCAGTGCTTCAACCTTCTTGATCTGCTGGTCGAGGGTCGCCCGATCAACGCAACGCAAGGTTGCATGCCCGACTTTACGCCCGACCTTGAACGCCTTGCCATAGTGGTGAAGGTGGCAATCGTTAATGGCCATGACCTTATCAACGGCTGGCACTTCACCAATGAAATTGAGCATCGCGCTCTCACCGATCTTGGCCGTCGAACCCAGCGGCAAACCCGCCACCGCTCGAAGGTGATTTTCGAATTGACTGCATTCGGCACCTTCGGTGGTCCAATGCCCGGAGTTGTGAACCCGCGGTGCAATTTCGTTGGCTTTCAGCCCACCATCAACCTCGAAATATTCGAACGCTAACACACCAACGTAATCGAGCTGCTTAAGCACGCGACCGGCGTAATCTTCGGCCAAGGTCTGCAACGGATGGTTCGTGCTGGCAATCGACAGGCGCAGAATGCCGTTGTCATGGGTGTTGTGAACCAACGGGTAAAAACGTGTCTCGCCATCTCGACCACGCACGGCGATTAGCGACACTTCGCCAGTGAAGGGTACGAAACCTTCCAGCAAGCAGGCTACGCTGCCCAGTTCAGCAAAGGTGTTGAGCACGTCTGCCGAAGTGCGCAGGACTTTTTGGCCCTTGCCGTCATAACCGAGAGTACGGGTTTTTAACACCGCAGGCAGACCGATAACAGCGATTGCTGCATCCAGATCGGTTTGCGACTGGATATCGGCGAACGCTGGGGTCGGAATGCCGAGGTCTTTGAACATGCTCTTTTCGAACAGGCGATCACGGGCAATCCGCAGGGCTTCGGCGCTGGGGTATACCGGGACGAACTGCGACAAGAAAGCCACGGTTTCTGCCGGAACGCTTTCGAATTCAAAGGTAACCAGATCAACTTCATCGGCCAACTGACGCAAGTGATCCTGATCGCCATAATCGGCACGCAAATGCTCGCCCAGCGCAGCCGCACAAGCGTCTGGGGCGGGGTCAAGGAAAGCGAAGTTCATTCCCAGCGGCGTACCCGCGAGAGCCAACATGCGGCCCAACTGGCCGCCACCGATTACACCGATTTTCATGGAAAAACCTCAGGCGTCGCGCGGATCTGGATTATCCAGGACACTGTCTGTCTGCTCAGCGCGGAATTTTTTCAGCACTGTATGGAATTGGGGGTGCTTGGCGCCAAGGATGCTGGCCGACAGCAACGCAGCGTTGATTGCGCCGGCTTTGCCAATCGCCAACGTAGCCACGGGGATCCCGGCAGGCATTTGGACAATCGACAGCAAGGAGTCGACACCCGACAGCATCGACGACTGCACGGGAACGCCCAAGACGGGCAAATGAGTCTTCGCTGCACACATGCCCGGCAAGTGAGCAGCGCCACCGGCACCGGCAATGATGACTTCAATGCCGCGCGCTTCGGCCTGCTCGGCGTACTGGAACAGTAGGTCCGGGGTCCGATGAGCTGACACCACTTTGACTTCGTAAGGAATGCCTAGCTTTTCCAGCATATCGGCGGTGTGGCTAAGGGTGGACCAATCGGACTTAGAGCCCATGATCACGCCAACCAGTGCGCTCATCGTCGTGCCTCTTCTATTGGGCGCCCGCAAGCGCGTCAAAAAACAACAAGCCACGCGGGAGGGCCGGCGTGGCTTGTTGTACGAATAATGACCGGTCGAACCGGCCAAAGGCCGCGCAGTATACCGTAAAGCGACGGGAAGACAGCCCCCTTAGTGACCATCCGTCCGCAGTGGTTTTACAACCGCGGTTTTGAGATCGTAGACGACCAAATATCTGACGCAACCACCCATTTATTGCGCTTATTCACTGAAAAAATTAGCGATGCGTTCGCGATTCTTCGCGCTGTATCGGTAGAGATTGCCTCGGGCGGTACTCATATGCGGATATAAAAAGGATTCACTGAGAATACCAAAAGAATTGTAACCCAGCTCTGCATCTTCGTGGGTGGCACTAAAACTATGCCCTAACTCATGGCCAATAGTTTGATACGTCACCAGGGAAGCGATTAAACAATTTCCTCCATGCCGGGCTACGCCCAGGACCGTCTCATCCAAACTGTGCATTGTGACCAGTAGATACCTGTAGGTTTTACTCCAACTGAGGCCATTCTGGACAACGTAGGACCCCACACTGGCGGACCAACTGTCCAACGCCGCTTTAGCGTCGCCCTTGTAGTTGATGTCGGTCACGCCAGCGATGGAACGCTTGTACTCGATGATGCATTCACGCCCGGTGATTTTCTGGATTTCAATAATGCAGTCTTTCAGGTAGTTGCGGGGAACAATACGTTGTGTGGCGGCATCGACATCATCGTGGAAAAAAACAAATAACCAAATGGGCTGCTTGGTGGTTGACATTATATAAGTCCTTTTAAATTTAATCGCCTATCATCATGACTGGCGTAGGGTCGAGGGCATTAACCCTCTCCCTAAAAGTTACAGCCTGGATCATCTAAATACATTCAGACACTTGCACCAGGGAAAGTCGTCTCCGCAAATTTAACGTGTAGGAAACGCGCCTATGCCATTGCACTGTTAGTGAGTTAACTGCCGCGTGGCGATTCGAGTTGTGCCGCGGTCTCCAGCTTGCGCCACAACAAACGCACATTGGCCTTACGCACCAACGCGCAGCGGTACAGACGGATTTCCAGCGGTACATGCCATTGGGCGCCACCGCAGACCACTAGCTCACCCCGCGCCAGCTCAGCATGGACACTCAATTCTGGCACCCAGGCAATGCCCAGCCCTTCCAACGCCATACCTTTCAAGCTGTCCGCCATGGCCGTCTCGTAGACCGTGGTAAAACGCACGCTACGCTGACGTAGCAACAAATTTACCGAGCGGCCGAGAAACGCCCCGGCGCTGTAGGCGAGTAACGGCACGCTGGCATCGCCTTCCAGGTCGAACATCGGCTGGCCATCGGCATTCGCAGCGCACACCGGTAGCATTTCGGTGTGGCCCAAATGCAGCGATGGAAAAATCTCATTATCCATCTGCAACGCGGCGTCTGGGTCATAGAACGCCAGCATCAGATCGCAGCCGCCCTCGCGCAAGGCATGCACCGCTTCGCCAACGTTAGTCGCCACTAACCGTGTAGCAATGTTTAAACCTTCGTTACGCAACTGAGCGATCCAGCGCGGAAAGAAGCCCAATGCCAGGGAGTGCGCAGCGGCGACCTGCATGACCTCGCCCTGGCCGCCTTCCAGATGATGCAAATGGCGCAACACTTCGCCGAGTTGTTCAACAACCGTGCGGGCTGTCACCAGAAACAGTTGCCCGGCAGCCGTGAGTTCTATGGGCGTGCGCGAGCGATTGACTAACGTTAGGCCCAAGGCTGATTCAAGGCTTCGAATTCGGCGACTGAAGGCGGGCTGGGTCACAAAGCGGCGTTGGGCCGCCTGGGAAAAACTGCGAGTCGCGGCCAAGGCACTAAAGTCCTCTAGCCATTTGCTCTCAAGATTCATGGTGTCTCCTGCCAAAAAACGCATACATGCGTCTACGTACGCTATTTGTGATCTTAACGTCACGCGAACATTATGCCGTTTACGCATAGGGCAGCGCTTAACAGCATTTGCTCGGGATTGCCTACAAGCCTAGCATCAGCAGCGTTCCGGCACTCTTCGTGCCTCTTTCGAGACTATCTCTATCATGTCCTCCGCCGCATCATCGCGCACCGAAAAAGACCTGCTTGGCGTTCTCGAAGTACCGGCTGATGCCTACTTCGGCATACAGACGCTACGGGCGGTGAATAACTTTCACCTGTCCGGCGTGCCGATTTCGCACTACCCGAAGCTGGTTGTGGCGCTGGCCATGGTCAAGCAAGCCGCCGCTGACGCAAACCACGAGCTGGGCCACTTGAATTCGGCTAAGCACGCAGCCATCAGCGAAGCCTGCGCGCGGTTGGTTCGGGGCGATTTCCACGACCAGTTCGTGGTGGACATGATTCAAGGCGGCGCTGGCACTTCAACCAACATGAATGCCAACGAAGTTATCGCCAACATCGCGCTGGAGGCCATGGGCCACAGCAAGGGCGAGTACCAGTTCCTGCACCCAAACAATGACGTGAACATGGCTCAGTCGACCAACGATGCTTACCCAACGGCGATTCGCCTGGGTCTGTTGCTGGGTCACGACTCACTCCTCGCCAGCCTCGATAGCTTGATCCAGGCGTTCGCGGCCAAAGGCAAAGAATTCAACCACGTTCTGAAAATGGGCCGGACCCAGTTGCAGGACGCAGTGCCGATGACTCTAGGCCAGGAATTTCGCGCCTTTGCGACAACCCTGAATGAAGACCTGAATCGGTTGCGCACCTTGGCTCCGGAACTGCTGACCGAAGTAAACCTGGGTGGCACCGCCATTGGCACCGGCATCAACGCCGACCCGCGTTACCAGCAATTGGCGGTTGATCGCCTGGCAATCATCAGCGGCCAACCACTGGTGCCGGCTGCCGACTTGATTGAAGCCACATCCGACATGGGCGCCTTTGTGCTGTTTTCCGGGATGCTCAAGCGCACTGCGGTAAAGCTGTCCAAGATTTGTAACGATTTGCGCTTGCTGTCCAGCGGACCACGCACCGGGATCAACGAAATCAACCTGCCAGCGCGTCAGCCGGGCAGCTCGATCATGCCCGGCAAGGTCAACCCGGTGATCCCGGAAGCGGTTAACCAAGTGGCTTTTGAAATCATTGGCAACGACCTGTCGCTAACCATGGCAGCAGAAGGCGGCCAGTTGCAATTGAACGTGATGGAACCGCTGATCGCTTACAAAATTTTCGACACCATTCGCTTGCTGCAACGCGCCATGGACATGCTGCGCGAGCACTGCATCGTCGGCATCACAGCCAACGAAGCGCGATGCCGTGAATTGGTGGAACACTCGATTGGCCTCGTGACCGCCTTGAACCCCTACATTGGTTATGAAAACGCAACCCGTATCGCCCGCATCGCGCTGGAAAGCGGCCGTGGTGTGCTGGAGCTGGTTCGCGAAGAAGGCTTGCTCGATGACGTCATGCTCGCCGACATATTGCGCCCGGAAAACATGATCGCCCCGCGACTGGTGCCATTAAAGGCCTGACATTTAATGGCCCGTCGCACCAGGTTCACCAGGTTCACCAGGTTCACCAGGTCGAGGGACTAGACACTCCTCACCTTTTGAGGGTCTGAAGATCATTCTCCAGACCCTTTTTTTCGCCTGCTTGTTTTTACTTTTCGCCGAACAAGCCATACCTTACGAAATCGCGCCAATTCCAGCACTGCCGGAGCCAACGTGTTGGCCCATGCCGCGACTTCTATGCATCCAGAGAGAACCCAATGAATTGCGACACTCAGTCACCCGCTCGGCAGGTCATGGTGCTCTATACCGGAGGCACTATTGGTATGCAGGCCAGCGCTAATGGGTTAGCTCCGGCATCGGGATTCGAGTCGAGGATGACCGGGCAACTGGCCGCGCAGCCCCATCTTCAGGTGCCCAACTGGAGGTTTCGCGAATTGCAGCCACTGATCGACAGCGCCAACATGAATCCCGTTTATTGGCAGCGTCTGCGTGAAGCGGTGATTGAAGCTGTGAACGTCGACAATTGCGATGCCGTCCTGATCTTGCACGGCACAGATACCTTGGCCTACAGCGCGGCAGCGATGTGTTTCCAACTGATTGGATTGAGTGCGCCAGTACTATTCACCGGCTCAATGTTACCGGCGGGTGTTGAAGACAGCGATGCTTGGGAAAACCTCAATGGCGCCCTGCTGGCCCTTGGTAGGGGCATAAAGTCCGGCGTGCAGTTATATTTCCACGGTGAGCTGCTGGCGCCGACTCGTTGCGCGAAGATTCGCAGCTTTGGGAGACATCCATTTGCTGAGTTGCAACGCAACCGGGGTGGCAAGTCCGCGCAGCCTCTGCCCAAAGCGCTGGATTATCGCCAACCAAAAGCTGTAGCCAACGTCGGCGTGCTGCCGCTGTTTCCAGGGATAAACGCGCAGCATCTGGACGCGCTACTCGACAGCGGCATCCAGGCACTGATCCTCGAATGCTTTGGCAGCGGCACCGGTCCAAGCGACAACCCGGAATTTCTCGCCAGCCTGCAAAATGCTTATCTACGCGGCATCTGCGTGGTAGCGATCACCCAATGCCAGGAAGGCGGGGTCGAGCTGGAGATTTACGAAGCGGGCAGCCGTCTGCGCGGTGTCGGCGTTCTGTCGGGTGGCGGCATGACCCGCGAAACAGCTTTCGGCAAACTGCATGCGTTGCTGGGTGCGGGGCTAGGGGTCGCAGAAGTACGGCGGTTGGTTGAACTGGATGTGTGTGGCGAACTGGGTGCCTAATGGTCCCTATTCGCCTCCAACGGGTAAGGAACACGCAAGTTTCAGAAAGAGTGTGTTAGTTGTGGTCACGCGCCCCCCCTATCAACCCGCGCATTGCGCAGCATTGAGTCCAAGTTGCGCTCGATATTTGTGCATAACGCTGTCATCTGAATTTCATGCTCGCTGGCGAGAAAGGGGCTTTGCAGGTCAGTTCCAATCTTCTCAATCGCCAGCAGCATGAAGCCCACCACCGTGGAAGCCAGCGGCGTGAACCAACCCAGGGTTTCCACCAGGCCTATAGGCACGATCAAACAAAACAGGGTGATGAACAGCCTTGGGAAGGCTACGTATGGATAAGGTAACGGTGTGTTGGCTATGCGCTCCATGCCGCCCTGACAATTGGAAATTTCCACCAGCGTGGATTCAATACGCGCCAGCCGAATGCTGTCCAGGCGACCGGACTTAAACTCTTTGGCCAGTAGTGCGGCGCAAGCATTGATCAGATCATTGGGAAAGTTATTGGTGTCGAGGCGGCGATCGAACTCCTCGGGGGAAATTAGCGCCTGCACTTCCGTGCCGCAGCTTTCGCCTTTCAAGTGCGCCGACAGGCATTTTACGTAAGCCACATGCCGCCGGAGCAGCACGGCTTTGACCGGGTTGATGTCCCCATCGTCATCAATCAACGTCAGCACTTGCCGAGCGAAACTGCGGGAGTTATTAACCAGACCGCCCCATAACGTTCGGGCTTCCCACCAACGATTGTAGGCGCTGGAATTGCGAAAGCTGGTCAGCACCACTAGCGCAGAACCCAGCAGCGTCAGTGGCAGCGAGGGCAAGGTGACCTTGCGCTCCAGGTAAAGCATGAAGTCGACGGTGACGATGACATCCCAGACCAACAGCCAAACCAGCGACCAACCCACATAAGTCAGGGTTCGGACCAAAAATCGATACTTCTCAACGATTGCCTGCTGCAAGAGATTACCTCGTTCGACGACAACACGAGCGCTGTCCCCTGGGGTTCGAATGCTTTTTGCTCAAATGGTTCGGCACTGACGGCTCTGAAATTTCATGGAACAAACTCGCCTTTTTCGTGCTCAACACCTATCTGGATGTTCAGCAGCACGTCACCGAGGGTAAATTCAATGGGCTCGTCTTCAACATCTTCCTCCATCGAACAGCGCACCACGCGCGACCAACTGTGCATTAACACCATTCGCACGCTTGCCATGGACGCCGTACAAAAAGCCAACTCCGGCCACCCTGGAACTCCGATGGCCCTGGCGCCGGTAGGGTACACGGTCTGGAATCAGTTTTTGCGTTATCACCCCGAACACCCCGATTGGCCGAATCGTGACCGTTTTGTCCTGTCGGTCGGCCACGCGTCGATGCTGCTGTATTCACTTCTGCACTTGGCGGGCGTGATCGAAATCGACGAGCACGGCAAACCTTCCGGCAAACCGGCCGTCAGCCTGGACGACATCAAACAGTTCCGCCAGATGGACTCCAAAACTCCCGGTCACCCGGAATACCGCATGACCACAGGCGTCGAAACCACCACCGGCCCGCTTGGCCAAGGGTGTGCCAACAGCGTGGGCATGGCCATGGCTGAACGCTGGCTGGGCACGCGCTTCAACCGTCCCGACGCAAAGCTGTTTGATTACAGCGTTTACGTGGTGTGCGGCGATGGCGACATGATGGAAGGCGTGAGCTCAGAAGCGGCGTCGATGGCCGGACATCTCAAGCTCGCTAACCTGTGCTGGATCTACGACAACAACACCATCACCATCGAAGGCCACACCGAGCTGTCGTTCAACGAAGACGTACAGACCCGCTTCAAAGGCTACGGCTGGAACACCTTGCACGTTACCGACGCCAACGATGCCGTAGCGCTGGCCAAAGCCCTTGAAACGTTCAAGCACAACCAAGACGCTCCCACATTGATCGTGGTCGACAGCGTGATTGGTTACGGCGCACCCCATAAACACAACACCGCTGCGGCCCACGGCGAACCCCTGGGCGTGGAAGAAATTCGGCTGACCAAAAAATTCTACGGCTGGGACGAAAACTCCAGCTTTCTGGTGCCCGAAGAGGCTCAGCATTGCTTACGTGACTCCCTGATTGAGCGCAACAGCGAGGAATACGAAGCGTGGGAAAAAACCCTGGACAACCTCAGCAAAAGCGACCCGACATTGGCCGATCAATTGCGGCGGATGCGCGCCGGCGAGATGCCGGATGATTGGCAGGATGCGCTGGAAGAATTCGAAACTGACGCAAAGGGCATCGCCTCACGCGCATCCGGCGGCAAGGTTCTCAATGCCTTTGCTACGAAAATTCCATGGCTGATGGGGGGCTCTGCCGACTTGTCGCCCTCTACCAAGACCAACTTGACGTTTGACGGCGCAGACAGCTACTCGGCCGAAAACTATGGCGGACGCAACCTGCACTTCGGCATTCGCGAACACGCCATGGGCTCCATTGCCAATGGCATGGCGCTGTCGTATATCCGCCCTTACACCTCGACGTTCCTGGTTTTCAGCGACTACATGAAACCGCCGATTCGCCTGGCATCCATCATGGAGTTGCCGGTGATTTTCGTGTTTACCCACGACTCCATTGGTGTAGGCGAAGACGGTCCGACCCATCAGCCCATTGAACAACTGACCCAACTGCGCTCGACACCGGGCCTGCTGACGTTACGTCCCGGCGATGCCAATGAAACCGTTCAGGCCTGGAAAGTTGCCTTGGCGCAAACCAGTCGACCTTCATGCATCGTGCTCTCGCGCCAACCCCTGCCGACGCTGGACCGCTCGATTTATGCCTCTGCTGAGGGCACCGCTCGCGGCGCCTACGTGCTGGGAGATGTCGACAGTGGTCAGCCCACTGTCATCCTCATCGCCACCGGCAGCGAAGTGGGCATGACCGTTCAAGCTTACGAGAAGCTCAAATCGGAAGGTATTGCGGCGCGGGTAGTTTCAATGCCCAGCTGGGAATTGTTCGAAGATCAGGACCAGGCCTACCGCGATAGCGTTTTCCCACCCAGCGTCACCGCCAGAGTGGTGGTCGAACAAGCAGGCCCTGTGGGCTGGGACCGCTACGTCGGCAACACCGGGGCAAAAATCGTCATGAACACTTTCGGTGCCTCGGCTCCTATTGAGAAGTTGCAAGCCAAGTTTGGCTTCACCGTGGAGAATATTGTGAAGGTGGCGAAGGCGCAGCTAGAGAAATAGCCTGCGGGCGAGAGATAAATGCAATTATTTCTGCGCTAAATTCATTCTTTAGCCAGAATAATTGCATTTTTTGTCTAAACAATCGCTGCAGTTACCGTTCCTATTCAGCACCCACTCAACGCCACCTGCGGACGCTCACCGACAAAGAAATACGGCCGCAATTTCACCCCGACGCCATTCCCAATAAACGCCGCCACCAGCCACACCCAGCCGTGCAAGCTGCCGGAGGCGATGCCGCTGAAGTAGGCGCCGATGTTGCAGCCGTAGGCCAGGCGAGAGCCGTAACCCAACAACAGACCGCCGATGACTGCCGCGATCAATGAGCGGGCGGGGATTTTCAGGTTGGGGGCGAAACGTCCGGCCAGCCCTGCTGCCAACAGCGCACCCAGCATAATGCCGATGTCCATGACACTGGTGACGTCTTCCCATACCGGCGCAGCCAAGGCTTTGGCGTTGCCCGGGAGTTGCCAAAACACCCAACTGCCAACGTCCACGCCTAGACCACTGGCGACTTTGGCGCCCCACAACGCGAAAGCCGAGGTGATTCCCCATGGCCGACCGGCGAGTGCCAAGGTCGCGAAGTTGAGCAATGCCAAACCGATCGCGCCCCATACCAATGGCCAAGGCCCGCGCAGAAAACGGCGCAGGCCGATGTGCTCGCTGGTGACGCCTTCCTCAAGCTGACCATGACGGCGCTTTTCCAGGCGCACGGTCACCGCCGCAATAATCGCGAACAGCGCCAGGCTCATCACCAACGCGGGATAAACCCCGAAGCTTTTAACGATGGAAATCGCCGGAAACGACGGCAGTGAAAACCACCAATCCACGTGTTGCGTAGCGATCAACGAACCGACAATGAAAAACAGCAGCGTCACTAGCATCCGCGCATTACCGCCACCGGCGGTGAACAAGGTGCCCGATGCACACCCGCCACCCAGTTGCATGCCAATCCCGAAAATGAACGCCCCGAATACCACGGAAATACCGGCAGGCGCCACTAGACCGACTACTGGCTGACCAAACAAACTGCCCGCGCCCAGCGCGGGGAAGAACAGCACCACCGCTACCGCCAGCATCACCATCTGCGCGCGCAAACCGGCGCCTCGGCGATCACTGATAAACACCCGCCACGCCGAGGTGAAACCAAACGCAGCGTGGTACAGAGTTAGACCCAACACCGCGCCGACTACCAGCAACGACATCTGGCGCGGACCCACGCTGTTTTGCAAAAACACAGCGCCCAATAACAACAAAACAAAAGCGATTAACGGCGCGGCGGGCTTGCGTGCAGTCGTCGCAGAAAGAGGAAGACTCATAACGGATCTCGGTGAATGATGGCAATGGCGCCGAGTATAAACGCTTAATCCACCCAAACTTGGCGCAGCTTAGCTAGCGCCTGGTGAATGCTTGGCTCAGACACGGCGGCAAAACCCAGGACCATGCCTGCCCGGTTGTCCAGAGCACCAGCGGACGTGGGCAACCAGTAATCGCTCAACGGATTGATTTCAACGCCGACGCTTGCAGCCTTGTCTATCAACTCTCGCTCACGGGCCAGCGTGGCGACCGGCACCGCGACGTGGAGTCCAGCAACGACTTTTGGCATTGCGCCACAGCCGCTGACCTCTTGTGGCCAGCCCGCCAACAGCGCATCGCGGCGACTCAGCGCAGCACGGCGCATGCGGCGGATGTGTCGCTGAAAATGCCCGGCAGCGATGAATTCAGCCATGACCGCTTGGGTACCGACTTCCGAGTGACGCATGTCCACGGCACGGCGCTGACTGAACGCTTCGACCAACCCCAGCGGCAGCACCAGGTAGCCCAGGCGCAGGGCCGGAAAAGCGATTTTGCCAAAGGTGCCGACGTACAACACCCGTCCGCTCTGATCCAGCGCCGCCAAGGGTGCCAACGGTGCGCCACTGTAACGGTACTCGCCGTCGTAATCGTCCTCGACAATCCAGCCTTGAGTCCGCTCAGCCCAGGCAAGAATTTCAAGACGCCGCGCCAGACTCATGGTCACGCCCGTAGGGTATTGATGCGAAGGTGTAACGTAAGCCAGCGTGCAGTCGCTATGCAGCAGCTCGGAGCAACGCATGCCTTCGTTGTCCACACCGATGCCGTGCAACTGCGCCCCGGCGATGGCGAATGCGTGGGCCGCAGCGCGATAACCTGGATTTTCCACCGCCACCGTGTCGCCCACCTCCACCAACAGTTGTGCACAAAGGCTAATCGCTTGCTGCGCGCCGCTGGTGATTACTATTTGCCCAGGGCTGCAATGCAAACCTCGGGAACTGCGCAAATAGGCCGAGATCAGTTCGCGCAAGCGCCAGTCCCCCGCTGGCTCTCCATAACCCAATCGCCCCAAGTCCGGCTTGCGCCAAAAAGCAGCGTGTAACTTGGCCCAAACTCCGAATGGAAATAGGTCAAAGGCCGGCACGCCTACCCGAAACGCCCGTGGGACATCACCTCGTGGCAGGGGCAAATGGTGTTGCTGAAGCAAATTAAGTGCTGTGCTGTGGATAATTTGATGGGTCGTCGAAACTGTGGATAACGCTGTGGGTAACCCTGTGGACACTTTTGTGGATAACTTAATTGATTTCTTTGTTGCGAACGACGGTGAGGGCAGTTGCGCGACGTAAGTGCCGTCGCCAATGCGCCCCTCGGTAAAACCCTCTGCATAAAGCTGGTCGTAGGCGCGCATGACGCTGTTTCGGGAAATCGATAACGACGCTGCCAGATCACGGCTGGCTGGCAATCGCGTGCCGCTGCTCAAACTGCCGTCGAGAATCCGTTGGCGTAGGGTTTGATAAAGCTGGCGGCTCAATCCGCGGCTGCGATCAAGTTCGATACCGGCAGCATCGAATGGAAAAGAAGAGGTGCTGAACGTCATGAATTGGCCCTACGAAATTGATCGTTAATGGCTCTTACAACCAACCAATAGCCTGCCTAAGATTTAACCGTCAGCCAAGGAAAAACTCATGTACCTACCCAGCGCGTTTAAAGAAGACGACCTCGCAATCATTCACCAGCAGATTGAAAGCACGCGCTTGGCCGTTCTAGTTACCCACGGCGCGCTGGGATTGCTGGCCAACCATGTGCCGTTGTTGCTCAACCCCGACCAAGGCCCGAATGGCACCCTGCACGGGCATTTGGCCAAAGCCAATCCACAGTGGAAGGAGCTGGAGAGCGGCGCCGAAGCCCTGCTGATTTTTACCGGCCCGGATGCTTACGTCAGCCCATCGTTCTATCCGAGCAAGGCCGAACATGGCCAAGTGGTGCCGACCTGGAATTTTTTGGTGATTCACGCTTATGGCACGCCCGAAGTGTTTCACGACGCGAGTCGACTGCTTGATCTGGTCAGCACTTTGACCGACAAGCATGAAGCCGGACGCGCCACGCCTTGGGCCGTGGAGGACGCGCCAAAGGCGTACATCGACAAAATGCTCAGCGCCATCGTCGGGTTTGTCGTGCCAATCAGCCGGCTCGAAGGAAAGCGCAAGCTCAACCAGAACCGCAACGCTGCGGATATTGCGGGTGTCCGTGACGGCCTCGCCGCCAGTGCCGTGCCCAATGACAATGAACTCGCCCGACTGATGCGCTAGGAGCCATTGATGACCGAGATACAGATTCGTCCCGTCACGCAGGAAGACCACGCCGCATGGCGTGCGCTGTGGAAAACCTATTTGACCTTCTATAAGACTGAACTGCCCGACAGCGTCAGTGACGTCACCTGGCAGCGGGTTCTAGACCGGAGCGAACCCACTAACGCTGCCCTCGCCTGGAGCGGTGACAAAGCGGTTGGCATGGTTCACTTCATCTACCATCGCTCTAACTGGAGCATTAAGAACGCCTGTTACCTGCAAGATCTGTTGGTAATTCCGGAACAGCGCGGTTCCGGGGTTGGTAGGCAGTTGATCGAATATGTTTACGCCACGGCCAGTGAAAATAACTGCGACAAGGTTCATTGGCTGACCCACGAAACCAATGCCACCGCCATTCAGCTGTATGAACGCATCGCCGAACGCCCCGGTTTCATTCAATTTCGTAAACCGCTCTAGCCCTGGAATTTGCTCATGCCGACCACTGAACTGCACTGGCAACCGGCCAAACTGCCCAATGCCAAACCTATCGAAGGACGCTTGATACGTCTTGAGAAGCTGGACGTTGCGCGTCATGGCGACGGTTTGTGGGTCGCCTTACAGGGCCCGAACTCTGACCCGAAGCTTTGGGATTATTTGCCCTATGGTCCGTTCAATCAACGCGTTGATTTTGATGCTTGGTTGAGTCGCCTCGCAGCCGGGAACGACCCCTGGTTTTACGCCGTGATAGACCGCGAGACCGGCGTCGTGGATGGCTGCCTGAGCCTGATGTCGATCGTCCCTGATCATGGCCGCATCGAAATTGGTCACGTGATGTTTGGCGGCGCCATGCAGCGCACCGCCAAGGGCTCCGAGGTCATTTACCTGCTGGCCAAAGAATCTTTTGTGTTGGGTAATCGACGTCTGGAATGGAAGTGTAACGACAGCAACCAACGCTCCAAACGCGCCGCTGAACGCTTCGGCTTTACCTTCGAAGGCACGTTCCGTCAGCACATGGTGGTTAAAGGGGTCAATCGGGACACCACGTGGTATTCGATAATCGACACGCAATGGCCAACGTTGCAGCAGGTGTTTGAAGGGTGGTTGGCTGTGGATAACTTCAAGGACGGGCAACAGATTCGAATACTGGAAAGCTTCCGAGCCCTATAAAATCCGCACATATCTGAAGGAGCCAACGTGTGGGCGATGCGTATACAGCGGTTTATCAGGTAAATCGCTTCGCCAACACGTTGGCTCTACAGGGAAGCACTCACCATTGCGCATAAAAAAAGGGGAGCCACAAGTGCTCCCCCCAGAGTAAACAGTTAAGCGGGTATCGAATCAGCCCTCGATTTCCACCAGAATTTCGCCAGGGTTGACGCGATCACCTTTGGCGACATGGATTGCTGTGACTTTGCCCGCGATGGGAGCCTGTACTTCGGTCTCCATCTTCATTGCTTCAGTGATCAGCAAGGCCTGACCGACTTTGACCACAGCGCCTTCTTTGACCAATACATCGACGATGTTGCCCGGCATGGTGGTGCTCACATGGCCTGGCGCAGTGGCTTGCGCCCGTTTGCCGATGCCGCCACCCACAAACTCGTTCAGCGGTTCGAAAACCACCTCTTCCGGCATGCCATCGATTGTCAGATAGAAGTGGCGTTTGCCGCCGGCTTTGACGCCGACACCGGTGATATCGACGCGGTAGCTTTCACCGTGTACGTCGATCACGAACTCAGTCGGTACACCCTCTCCGCCGGTTTTACTGACGCCGCCCGCTTCGGGGATCGGCAACAACTCTTCGGGTTTTAACGTACCCGCTGCGCGCTCTTCGAGGAATTTGCGCCCGATGTCCGGGAACATCGCATAGGTCAACACATCTTCTTCAGACGTGGCCACCGAACCGATTTCCGCCCGCAGCTTGACCATTTCCGGCTTGAGCAAATCCGCTGGGCGAACGTCGATGAGTTCTTCATTACCAATGGCCTGACGACGCAGCTTTTCGTCCACAATGCCCGGCGCTTTACCGTAACCACCTTGCAGGTACAGCTTCACTTCGTTGGTGATGGTTTTGTAGCGCTCACCGGCCAGCACGTTAAAAAACGCCTGAGTACCGACGATCTGAGAAGTCGGGGTTACCAACGGTGGGTAGCCGAGGTCTTTACGGACCCGAGGAATTTCGGCCATCACTTCGGCCATGCGGTTTAGCGCACCCTGCTCTTTAAGCTGATTAGCCAAGTTTGAAATCATCCCACCCGGCACTTGGTTGACCTGCACACGGGTGTCGACAGCGGTGAATTCGCTCTCGAACTGGTGGTATTTTTTACGCACTGCGTAGAAGTACAGACCAATTTCCTGCAGCAACTCCAAATTCAAACCGGTATCGAATTCGCTGCCCTTGAGCGCAGCCACCATCGATTCAGTCCCAGGATGGCTCGTGCCCCAGGCGAAGCTAGAAATGGCGGTATCAATGTGATCGGCGCCGTTTTCAATCGCTTTAAGCTGACACATCGCGGCCAGGCCAGCCGTATCATGGGAATGGATGAACACCGGCAGCGATTGCTCAGCCTTCAGCGCCCGGACCAGTTCGCCAGTGGCATACGGCGTCAACAGGCCAGCCATGTCCTTGATCGCTACCGAGTCGCAACCCATGGCTTCCATCTGTTTAGCCTGCGCCACAAATGCGTCGATGGTGTGCACTGGACTGGTGGTGTACGCGAGCGTGCCCTGAGCATGTTTGCCAGCCGCTTTGACCGCTTCAATCGACACGCGCAGATTTCTAACGTCGTTCATCGCATCGAAAATACGGAACACGTCGATGCCGTTGACTGCAGCCTTGGCCACGAAAGCACGCACCACGTCATCACTGTAGTGCCGATAGCCCAACAGGTTCTGGCCGCGCAACAGCATTTGCAAACGCGTGTTAGGCAACGCCGCACGCAACTGGCGCAGGCGCTCCCACGGGTCTTCTTTCAGAAACCGTATGCAGGCATCGAAGGTCGCGCCGCCCCAGACTTCCAGCGACCAATAGCCAACCTTGTCGAGCTTTTCACAGATTGGCAGCATGTCTTCAGTGCGCATGCGCGTAGCCAACAGCGACTGATGAGCGTCACGCAGGATGGTGTCGGTGACAAAGATTTTTTTAGACATTCGAAAGCTCCTGTAGCGACAAGCTGCAAGTTTCAAGCGACAAGAAAAAGCGTGATTGGCTTTTGCCTGCAGCTTGGCGCTTGAAGCTATTCACTAACTTATTCATAGGCCTGCGTGGGCGGCAATGGCGGCGGCGATGGCCAAGGCCAACTCTTCGGGTTTGCGCTTGATCGAGTAGTTGGTCAGTTCCGGATGGGCTTCAACGAAGCTGGTGTTGAACTGGCCGCTACGGAATTCCGGATTACGCAAAATCTCCTGGTAGTACGCCGCCGTGGTCTTGACCCCTTGCAGGCGCATGTCGTCCAGTGCGCGCAGGCCTCGGTCCATCGCCTCTTCCCAGGTCAACGCCCAGACGATCAGCTTCAGGCACATCGAGTCGTAGAACGGCGGAATGGTGTAGCCGGTGTAGATCGCCGTGTCGGTGCGCACACCAGGGCCGCCGGGTGCGTAATAACGGGTGATCTTGCCGAAGCTCGGCAGGAAGTTGTTTTTAGGGTCTTCGGCGTTGATCCGAAATTGCAAGGCGAAACCACGGTGAATGATGTCTTCTTGCTTGACTGAAAGTGGCAAGCCGGAGGCTATGCGAATCTGTTCACGAACAATGTCGATGCCGGTAATTTCTTCGGTGATGGTGTGTTCCACCTGCACCCGAGTGTTCATCTCCATGAAGTACACCTCGCCCTCGGCGAGCAAGAACTCCACGGTGCCGGCGTTCTCGTAGCCTACCGCCTTGGCCGCGCGCACTGACAGGTCGCCGATGTAAGCGCGCTGTTCAGGGGTCAGCTGGGGGCTGGGAGCGATTTCAATCAACTTTTGATTACGGCGCTGAATCGAGCAATCTCGCTCGAACAGATGAACAACGTTGCCGAAACTGTCGCCCAGTATCTGGGCTTCAATGTGCTTGGGATTGACGATACATTTTTCGAGAAAGACTTCCGCCGAACCAAAAGCTTTAGTGGCCTCCGAGATTACCCGTGGAAACGCCTGCTCTAATTCCTCAGGGCTGTTGCAACGACGAATGCCGCGACCGCCACCGCCGGAGGTTGCCTTTAGCATGACCGGATAACCGAGGCGTTCGCCTTCGACTAATGCTTCAGCGATGTCTGCAACGTTGCCTTCGGTGCCCGGCGTCACCGGTACGCCGGCCTTGATCATGCTCCGCCGCGCTTCGGTTTTGTCACCCATGCGGCGAATGACTTCAGCTGAAGGACCAATGAATTTGATTCCACGCTCGACGCAGATATCCGCCAGTTCAGCGTTTTCCGAAAGAAAACCATAACCGGGATGTAACGCATCACAACCGGTTTCCACAGCCAAATTCACCAGCTTTCGCGGGTTCAAATAGCCCGCGAGCGGTTCAGCGCCGATGCTATGGGCTTCGTCAGCGCGTTTGACGTGCAGCGCATGACGGTCGGCGTCGGAATAGACCGCAACCGAGCGAATGCCCATCTCGGCGCAAGCACGCACGATCCGGACAGCAATTTCACCGCGGTTAGCGATCAGAATTTTTGTTATCACTGGCATTCCTCGACAGATAAGCCTCGACCGTTAGAACAGACGAACCGGCTAGGCCGTTCGGCGTATGACCCGCTTACTGCGATGCAGTCGCATTACGAGAGCTACCCTAAGCCGTAAGCAAGATTAATAAAAATCAGTAAAAGTTGGGGTGTATATAAGTAAAACCTTATAGTCGTTTTAATCGACGTTTATAAAAGGTGAAAAATATGCGTAAGTCATTGATGCGTATAACATTACGTCAACTTCGTATTTTTAATGAAGTGTGCGATCTGAAATCCTATAGCCGGGCGGCTGAAGAAATGGCGCTCACTCAACCAGCCGTTAGCCTACAGATTCGTCAACTTGAGGAGCTTATCGGCCAGCCCCTGTTTGAATACGTAGGTAAAAAGCTCTATCTGACGGAGGCTGCGGAAGCACTCAAGACTGCCAGTCGCGACATTTTTGGGCGGCTGGAAAACCTCGATATGCAACTGACGGATATGCAGGGTTCGTTGCAGGGCCAGCTCAAATTAGCCATCGAATCCAGCGCCAAGTATTTTGTCCCGCATCTGTTCGCCGCGTTCAAACGGCAATATCCAGACGTCATGTTTAACTTGACGGTGGTCAATCGGGCGCAGGCTATCAGGAGGTTGTCGGACAACCGGGATGACTTGGTAGTGATGTCGATGGTGCCGCAGGACATGGGCCTGGAATTCATGCCCTTTCTCAACAATCCGATCGTCGCTGTGGCGCCGCCGGACCATCCGTTGTGCACTATTCAAACGCTGACGCTCAAGGACTTGGAACCGTACCCACTGGTGATCCGTGAACCCGGCTCAGGCACACGCAAAGCGTGTGAGGAATACTTCAAAGAAAAGCGCGTTCATTTTAGTCATACGCTGGAAGTCGCTTCGAACGAAGCTCAGCGTGAAAGCGTGGTGGCGGGGCTGGGGCTGGCGATGCTGACACGCCACGCACTAAGCCTGGAACTGGCCACTGGCATGCTGCGCGAGCTGCCGGTGGCCGAGTTGCCGCTTTACCGCAGCTGGTGCGTGGTGCAAGCCAAAGACAAGCCGCTGTCGCCGGTTGCACATGCCTTCCTTGCGTTCATCCGCGCCGAACGCGTGCAAATCAGCCGACTTGTTGAACGTTTCGACGGGAATCTACCGCGCTCTGCTGCCACACACTTGTGACTGGGCCCACGTCGAAATAATCAGAAAGCTCCTGGGCCAACTGTCGCTGCTCGGAATAGCTTTCGATGGCGCGTCGGAACTCCATCCGGCGCTGATCTTCTTGCTGTCGACGGGTGTTTTTCGAGGTGTGTACAGCGGTCGCGGTGATGGCGTGCTGCTGTGCTTCATCGTAGTGCCGAGGCATGTCCTGTCTCCCATTACGTTGCGGGAGCTTGAGCATGAACGCGGGCAATGACGATTACGCGGCGATCAGATGACAGAGTGATGAATGATTTTTGACGGTGTTTCTGCCATTAACGCATTAGATTCATTCGCGAAAGCGGTCCTTCAGTCGTCGAGGTTTTTGATTGATTTTGGTGATAAGCGGAGGCTACGCAGGCTGCGTTTAACGCTTTTCAGGTGGTTAACCAAACTCGGTCCTCGGGCCATGGCAACACCCATCGCCAGTACATCAATGACGACTAAGTGCGCAATTCGAGAGGTTAACGGCGTATAAATTTCAGTGTCTTCATGAACGTCGATGGCCAGGTTGATAGTGGCCAACTCTGCCAGCGGCGTTTGGCTTGGACACAAGGTGATCAACGTGGCACCGCTTTCGCGGACAAGATTAGCGGTGATCAGCAAATCCTTGGAGCGGCCCGACTGGGAAATACAAATCGCGACGTCGGTTGGTTTGAGCGTCACGGCTGACATGGCCTGCATGTGCGGATCGGAATAGGCGGCAGCGGTCAGTAACAGTCGAAAAAATTTGTGCTGAGCGTCCGCCGCCACGGCGCCAGAAGCGCCGAAGCCATAAAACTCGACCCGCTGCGCCAACGCCATGGCCGTCACCGCCGACTGCAACGCATGAGGGTCGAGATTTTCCCGCACCTCCATCAGCGTGTGCAGCGTGGTGTCGAAAATTTTCAGACTGTAATCGGCAACCGAATCGTCTTCATGAATGGCGAACTGACCGAAGCTGGCACCTGCGGCCAGGCTCTGCGCCAGTTTGAGCTTCAGGTCTTGGAATCCGGTGCAACCAATGGCACGACAGAAACGCACAATGGTTGGCTCACTGATGCCAACGCTGTGCGCAAGGTCAGCCATGGAGCTGTGCATCACGGCTGCAGGGTCAAGCAGCACATGGTCGGCAACCTTAAGTTCCGACTTGCGTAGCAAATGGCGTGACTGGCCGATGTGTTGCAACAGATTCAAAGGGGAGGACTCAATGATGACGGCTGGGCCGGGATGTAGCTTTCTTGTAGTTATACTACATGACCTGCGGGCCGCACAGCTAAACGAGCCGGGGCGCAAGATATGTCGAAAATGATGCACTCAAAATAAGAAATATCCGATGCCCCCTCAAAGACAAACCTTCTTCTTATTTCCGGGCACTGCGAATGCTTACTAACTTCCCGTCAATGAAGCGCAGGTATTGATACAAACCATTGGCTGGCCCATACACCCAGTCCTCGACGGTCACTGATTTGTAAGCCTGGACACCATCGGCATTCACTGCAGGCGCCGAAACCCGGCGATTGGCAGGCTGCCCGCACCTACTGACTACGGCGCTGATAGTGTCGCCCTCATCAATCAAGCCGCTTGCACAGCGCATCGATGCTTGGTCGTTGCCGCTTGCAGCCAACATCAGCGCTACACCGATCATCCATATATTCAATTTCACCCAACCTTTCCCCTCAATCCCCCTGTAGCCAACTTGTTGGCGAAGACGCATAACTGACACACCGCATCAGCCGCCTCGCGCACAACTTCGCTCTTTGAGTCGGTGCTCACATCCACGTATCAGGCAAATACTCACGCAGTAACTGCCCTACAGCATTGGCTTCCACTGGCCGACTAATCAAATAGCCCTGCACTTCATCACACCCATGAGCCTTGAGAAACGCCAGCTGCTCTCGGTTTTCCACGCCTTCAGCGACGACTTTCAAATCCAGGCTGTGGGCCATCGCAATGATGGCGTGGGTAATCGCGGCGTCTTGGGTGCCTTCGCCCAGACCTCGGATAAACGTTTGGTCGATTTTCACGTAATCCACCGGGAAACGCTTCAAGTAGCTCAATGACGAATAACCGGTGCCGAAGTCGTCAATGGCCAGTTTTACGCCCAGACCTTTTAGCTGATGAAAGGTCGCGATAATGTGCTCGACGCTGTCAAGGAGCTGGCTTTCTGTCAGTTCCAGCTCAAGGTATTGCGGCGCAAGCCCCGTCTCTTCCAATACCTGGCGAACCAGGCTGACCAATTTGCCCTGACGCAATTGATGGACCGAAAGGTTGACCGATACCCGAATCGGCTCAAACCCCTGCCGCTGCCATTCGCATGCTTGCCGGCAGGCCTGGCGCAAGACGAACTCGCCAATCGGTCCGATCAGTCCGGTCTCTTCAGCCAGCCCGATGAAGTCCGCCGGCGGCACCATGCCAAGCGTAGGGTGCCGCCAGCGCACCAATGCCTCAGCGGCGTTCAGACGGCCCGTCGCGAGACAGAGTTTGGGTTGATAGAACACCTGAAGCTGTTTTTCATCAATGGCTTTGCGCAACTGATTCTCTAGCTGCAAACGCTCCAAGGTGCTGGCCTGCAAGCTGTCAGTGTAGAACTGGAAATTATCACCGCCCAAGTGTTTGGCGTGTTGCATGGCCATGTTCGCTTGACTGACAAGTGCCGAAATCTCCCTGGCAGAATCAGGCAACAAACTAATTCCAACAGAAGCGCTGATCACTAACTCTTGCCCATCAACCGTCAGCGGCATGCGCAGCTTAGCCAATAGTCGGCTGGTCACCCGCGCCAGACTGGATAAATTGCCATAAGCATCGAATAGCACGGCAAATTCATCGCCCGACAATCGCGCAATGGTGTCGGCCTCGGGCATAGCGCTGCTCAAGCGCCGGGCAACTTGACGCAATAGTTGGTCGGCAACCTCATGACCCAAGCTGTCATTGAGCAGCTTGAAGCGGTCCAAATCGATGTGCAGCAGCGCCAGCCCCCTGCCCCCTTGGCGCATGCGCAGGTTAGCTTCGCGCAGGCGCTCTTTGAACAGCGAACGATTGGCCAGACCTGTCAGTTCGTCGTAATGACTGAGGTAGCGCATACGCTCCTCGGATTCACGCCGCGCCGACAGGTCGGCGAAAAACCCCACGATGTGACTGACCTTTCCGCGAGTGTCGCGTACCACATTGAGTTGGAGCCACTGTGGATATAACTCACCACTTTTTCGGGTTTCGGCCAGTTCGCCTTGCCAGCTATCGGTGTGTCCCAACGACTGATGTATCGCTGAAAAGTGACGTTTTGCATCCCGACTGCATGCCAGCTCGGTGACGTTATGGCCCAAAATGTCTTCCGGCAGGTAGCCGGTAACCCGGCTAAAAGCCTGGTTGGCGGTGACGATAATGTAATCCGGGTTGAGGATTACAATGCCTTCGCTGGCGGCCTCGAAAACGGTGGCCGCTAAGCGGCGGTGTTCTTCAAGGTGCTTGCTGGCGCTAACCTCACTATTGCTCAGGGCCTCATTGGCCACGCACAGTTCGAGGCTGCGCTGAGCGACTCTTGCTTCGAGCTCGGCCTGAGCCTCACGTAGTGCCCCTTCAGCTCTGCGCCTCTGCTCGATTTCATACGCCAATTCTTGATTAAGCTGCTCGCTCTGAGAATGGGCTTGCTGCAAACGCTCGATCAAAGCCTGATTCTGGAATCGCCTCAGCAAGCCTCGACGGACCAAGCGGTTGATCTGCACCGCCACCACAATTATTGCCACCAGCAAAATCAGACCGAGCCATGCCCAGCCGCGCAGTTGCACGTCGCCCCACAAAAACAGATAGGCGATCGACGGCACCATGCATGACAGAGTAAAGGTCAGGAACGCAGACATACTGACGGCATAGGCGACACTGGCCGACAATGTCGCCGCGCCAATCAAGCCGAATACCCAAGCTTGCTGCAAGAAACTGTCAGCGGGCGTCAGAGCGAGGGTAGTGCTAGCCAGTGTCAGGCCGCTGATCGAGGTTCCCAACAGGAACATTCTGCGCCAGATCGGCTGCGCCTGACGCAGTGGCGACGCAGCGTTAAACGCGGCAACCTGGATGACGCGCAAGCCCACTAACGTCGTCAGCCAACCCAGCCAAATGCTGATCATCAGATAACGCTTGGGACTCCACAACAACCCGCTGCAGACCAAACCGTTGAGCAACATAAATAGGGTCGGCAATAGCGACCCCTGATAGAGCAAACGCGTGCGATCAACGGCAATCTGTAGCGCAAATCGCTCGCGAATCACTCGCCAGGTCGCAACAGCGGCACCCGACGAGCTGATGCTAGAAGTCATAGGCGGTGTTCTTATTAATGGTTTGAGCCTTAAACATGAACGGAGCATACACAAGGCGCCCTCTACACCAAACTGTCGATGATCATATAATCCATGCGCTGCTTGGTTTGAACACCCTATTACACACGGCTCAGGCACGGCCCAGCCCGCTTCCAGGCCTGACCAACCGGTCATCTCCGGCATCGCTTTTATCGGCTAATGCAAAGCTTGGTTTGCCCGACATAGCCCAGCACCCTAGAATGCGCCGATGCGCGATGATCTCTCCCTTCTGCTGAACTCCCTCAACGATGCCCAACGTCAGGCCGTAGCGGCCTCCGTGGGTCGTCAGTTAGTCATTGCCGGCGCTGGTTCCGGTAAAACCCGTGTGCTGGTGCACCGAATCGCTTGGCTGATCCAAGTGGAGCAAGCCTCATCCCACTCGATTTTGTCGGTGACGTTCACCAACAAAGCCGCTGCCGAGATGCGTCACCGCATCGAGCAACTGATGGACATTAGTCCGGCGGGCATGTGGGTTGGTACTTTCCACGGCTTGGCGCACCGCTTGTTGCGGGCGCATTGGCAAGAAGCAGGTTTAAACCAGAACTTCCAGATTCTCGACAGTGATGACCAGCAACGGCTGGTCAAACGCGTGATGCGCGAGATGGGCCTGGATGAACAACGCTGGCCGGTCCGCCAAGCGCAATGGTTCATCAACGGACAGAAAGACGAAGGCCTGCGTCCGAAACATATTCAGGCTGTGGGTGATCTTTTTCTGACCACCATGAAGGCTATTTATGAAGCCTATGAAGTCGCCTGCCAGCGCGCCGGGGTCATTGACTTCTCCGAGCTGCTGCTGCGAGCCCTGGACTTGTGGCGAGATAATCCTGGCCTGCTAGCCCATTACCAACGTCGTTTCCGCCATGTGTTGGTCGACGAATTCCAAGACACCAACGCCGTGCAGTACGCCTGGCTGCGATTGTTGGCCCAGGGTGGCGACAGCTTGATGGTAGTTGGCGACGATGATCAGTCGATTTACGGCTGGCGCGGCGCCAAAATTGAAAACATCCACGAGTACTCGTCAGATTTTCCTGACACCGAAACCATCCGTTTGGAACAGAACTACCGTTCCACCGCGAGCATCCTGAAAGCGGCCAACGCGTTGATTGTCAACAACAGCGGGCGCTTGGGCAAAGAGCTATGGACTGACGGTGGCGACGGCGAGCTGATTAATCTGTACGCCGCGTTCAACGAGCACGACGAAGCGCGCTACGTGGTCGAAACCATCGAAAGCGCCCTGAAGACCGGCCTGATGCGCAGCGACATCGCCATTCTTTACCGCTCCAATGCCCAATCGCGAGTGCTTGAAGAGGCGTTGCTGCGCGAACGAATCCCTTACCGAATCTATGGCGGCCAGCGCTTCTTTGAGCGTGCCGAAATCAAGAACGCCATGGCGTACCTGCGCTTGCTCGACGGACGCGGCAATGATGCTGCGCTTGAGCGGGTGATCAACGTTCCGGCACGGGGTATCGGCGAAAAAACCGTCGAAGCCATTCGTGAGCATGCTCGCCACGCTGATGTGTCGATGTGGGAGGCCATGCGCCAACTGATCGCCAACAAGGGCCTTACCGGTCGCGCAGCCGGGGCGCTGGGTGGGTTCGTGGAACTGATAGAAAATCTGGCCGCGAAAGTCATGGAGATGCCGTTGCACCTCATGACTCAAACGGTGATCGAGCAATCTGGACTGATCAACTACCACAAGGAAGAGAAAGGCGAAAAAGGCCAGGCTCGGGTGGAAAACCTTGAGGAATTGGTCAGCGCCGCACGCAACTTCGAAAATGCTGAAGAAGACGCCGACCTGTCGCCGCTGGCGGCTTTCCTCGGCCATGCGTCGTTGGAAGCGGGTGATACCCAAGCGGAAGAACACGAAGACAGCGTGCAACTGATGACCTTGCACAGCGCCAAGGGCCTGGAGTTTCCTTACGTGTTCCTGGTGGGCATGGAAGAAGGCCTATTCCCGCACAAGATGAGCCTGGAAGAACCTGGCCGGCTGGAAGAAGAACGCCGGCTGGCTTACGTCGGCATCACTCGCGCCATGCAGCAGTTAGTGATGACCTACGCGGAAACCCGTCGTTTGTATGGCACCGAAACCTACAACAAAGTGTCGCGCTTCGTTCGCGAGATCCCGCCGACGTTGATTCAGGAAGTACGGTTGTCCAACAGCGTCAGCCGACCGTTCGGCGGCGTGCAAAAGATGGGCACCAGCAGCCTTTTCAATGGCACCGGCATTCCAGACACTGCGTTTAGTCTGGGTCAGCGAGTGCAGCATTCGGTGTTCGGCGAAGGCGTGATTCTGAACTTCGAAGGCGCGGGGGCTCAGGCTCGAGTCCAAGTGAATTTCGAAGAGGGCAGTAAATGGTTGATGATGGGTTATGCGAAACTTGAAGCGATTTGAGATCTGGCAGAAGTCCTGGGCGATCCTGAAAGCCCCCACCCGGAAAAATGTCTTACAGACTTGATAGAATCGGACGTCACCAAGTCAAGGTAAAAGCCCGAAACATTTAGTCGCTAGCTATCGTCATGGCTCATGTGCAACATGGCGCGCGTGCAATCCACAAATGGGAATCCCTTATGCAACGTTTTCTAAGCATCGTAATGGTGTTGTGCATCGGGCTCACAATGAGCCTCGACGCCAACGCGCGCTTCGGTGGCGGCAAGTCTTTCGGTTCCGCGCCAAGCCATCAAATGCGTCAAGCGCCTTCCTCCTCTCCATCTGCCGCACCGGGTGCTGCAGGTGCAGCCGCCGCTGCCCGTCCCGCAGGCGGCGCGTCGCGCTGGCTGGGTCCGTTGGCCGGCCTTGCAGCAGGTGGCCTGCTGGCCTCAATGTTCATGGGCGGCGGTTTCCACGGAATGCAGTTTTTCGACATCCTGATCATGGCCATCATCGGTTTCGTGATTTTCCGGTTCATCGCCGCGCGTCGTCGCAAGCAACCAGACATGGCCGCAGCAGGTCAAACGCCGTTTCAGCGTGAAACCATCGAGCAACCGGCCCAGGCTCCGATGTTCGGCGGATCGTCTGCAAGTGCTGCGCCCGCTCCAGTGATCCACGCGCCCGCTTGGTTCAACGAATCACGCTTCCTAGAAGCCGCTCGCGGCCACTTCCAGTCGCTGCAACAGCACTGGGACGCCAACGAGATGGACAAGATTGCGGAGTTCGTTACGCCACAGATGTTGCAGTTCCTGAAACAGGAACGTGCCAACCTGGGCGACGGCTTCCAGTCGACCTACATCGACAACCTGACTGTGCAACTCGATGGACTGGATGATCGCTCTGATAAAACTGTTGCGACACTGACCTTCTCCGGTCTGTCCAAGACTTCGCGATTCGATCAAGGTGAAGTCTTTAGCGAAAGCTGGAACATGGAGCGTCCGCAAGGCGACAACCAGCCATGGCTAGTGGCTGGTATCCGCCAAAACGGCTAATCCGCGTCCATACTTGTATAGCCGCCGCAAATAGCGATCCTAGGAAATACGAAACCCCGGTCTTTGGCCGGGGTTTCGTGTTATCCGTTCGGGTAGTTATTTTGAGAAATGCTTTGCGCTACTGTATAACCCGCGCCAACAGTTTAGAGGATCCAGGTCGTGGAAGAAGTCATTGAAGAGCTGCGTGAAAAGAACGAACGGGTACCGGTGCCCCTCGAATTGCCTGACGACGATGTTCTGGTAGAAATCGAAGAACAGCTGTTTATCAATATTCCTTTCGTTTTCAAGGAATTTTTGCTGACGGTAAGCGACGTAGTTTATGGCAGCCTGGAACCGGTCACCGTTATGGATCCGCAGTCGCACACCTATCTGCCAGAAGTATGCGCAACCGCTTGGGACATTGGCGTTCCCCGCGAGTTGATCCCGATTTGTCAGGACGGCGACGATTATTATTGCGTGGAAGAGGACGGCACCGTGGTGCAGTGGTCCGCTGATGAAGAGCTGGTCACTGAAGAAAGCTGGGAGTCAGTCTGGCACTGGGCCCGGGACGTTTGGCTGGAAAGCTGAACCACATCAGAATGCCGTTGCGGCGCAATGCCAGGACGGCATCGGCTGGGTGTAACTCAGTAGAAATTTATACGCAAACTTACGTGACGGCGGCCACCTCGCCGCCGTCCAGAGTAGTGCTGTATACACATGACTTAAGAACGTGAGCGCCACCATCAGGCGCACTTCTGAAACACCCCATCCGTGAGTACGCTATGGAACCCGGAAACGCCCAACTGTCGATGACTGTATTGATGACCCCGGACATGGCCAATTTTTCCGGTAACGTCCACGGGGGCACACTGCTTAAATACCTCGATGAAGTCGCTTACGCCTGCGCCAGCCGTTACGCCGGGCGTTATGTAGTGACCTTGTCGGTGGATCAGGTCATTTTTCGTGAGCCTATTCACGTGGGCGAACTGGTGACCTTCTTGGCGTCGGTCAACTACACCGGCAATACCTCGATGGAAGTCGGAATCAAAGTTGTCACCGAAAACATCCGTGAACGTTCGGTTCGGCACACCAACAGCTGCTTCTTCACCATGGTAGCGGTCGACGATCAACGTAAACCGACCAAGGTGCCACCACTTGAACCTGCCAACAGCGAAGACAAGCGCCGCTACGTTCAGGCCAAACAACGACGTCAACTGCGTCAAGAGCTTGAAATTCGTTATCAGGAAATTAAGGAAGAAGCGCCTTAACAGTAGATGAACGGGAATCCGATTGAACGAAATTTAAGTCGAGCGGTATGGCCGAAAATCGTCAGACCCAGTTAAGCTGGGCGTCCTTTGGTGGAGCACACTTTCATGCTGACGCTGGGTAACCTTTTTGTCTTGATGGTGTTGGCAACCTGCGCCGCGTGGCTCTGGCATTCCCATGGTTTGCGTGAGCGCGCGTTGGCGCGAGTCAAGCAGCACTGCGCCAAACTTGACATCGAATTGTTGGATGGAAACGTGGCATTGCGGCGTCTCACGTTTGCACGCGACGCAAATGGCCGAAAGCGTCTGGCTCGTGTGTATAACTTTGAATTCACCGTGACTGGCGAGCAGCGTCACCCCGGCACGATTACGATGTTCGGCGCACATACCGCGCAAATTGAGCTGGCGCCCTATCCTTTTGAGATCAAAACCCCACCGCCAAGCGCCATCGTGATTGAAATGAGCGAATGGCGTGAAAACCACATAAAGCGCAAGTTGTAACGCGGCTAGATAAGGCAGCCAGCCAGCCCCGCTTGCAGCGCCGCCTCGTCCTGAGGATCATTGAAAATCAGCTCCAGGCGCGAGTCTCGACGCCATTCGCTGTTTTGCCAGTGGACTGCAGCGCCGTCCAGTGCATTTCCCGATAACCAACCTGCGTTGCTGTGGACAACCAGCTTGGCTCGCCGCCATGCCTGACTATTAAGCCACTGCTGCACTTGCATCAATTCAAACTGTTGGCTTGGGTGCCAACGCCAACCAATGCTCCAACCTTCTGGCTGACCTTGGCTCAGGCAAATAGGCTGACGCGGGTCAGTCCATACAGCCGGAAGTTGTGCTAACCCTTTGGGTGCGGTGAAGTTACCCGCAGCCCCGTAAGCGTGTGCATCGACACCGGGCAAATTAGCCAGCGGCAGGACGCCTTGATCCGTCCAGAACAACCGCCCGTGGGGCAACAGGCCCGCCAATGTGTCGCGTTCCCTTGAACCCAAACCTGCGGATTTATTCATGACCAGCACACCCGCGCCGTCCAACGCCGCTCGCTGGGTATCCGGCAAAGGCTGACCCGCCGCCATGGCGGCAGCATCGAGCACCATCACGCCAGGTTGAAGCGCCAATACGCCTTCCCACGGCGGCTCACGCAGTTGTTCCATTAACTGCGCCGGATGCCCCAGCCCTGAAGGCTCAATCAACAGTCGGTCCGGTCGCGACTTCTTTAGCAAACGACCCAAGCCGATTTGAAAAGGTGCGCCGTTAACACAACACAGGCAACCGCCAGCGACCTCGCCAAGTGCGATACCATCGGCGGCCGTGGTCAACAGCGCAGCATCCAAGCCGATCTGACCGAACTCATTGATCAAGATCGCCCAACGCTCACCGGCCGGTTTTTGCTCCAGTAACTGTTTGATGAGGCTCGTTTTGCCTGCGCCTAAAGGACCGGCGATGACGTGGGTTGGGATGTTCTGCAACATGATGGCCGATTTCTTTAGAGTGAAGATACGGGGTAAACGATGCGCGTGATCTGGATGGCGACACTATTACTGATGACGAGTAAGGCGTGGGCTGAAGCCTGCGTGGTTCACACCCAAGCCGAACGGCTCGACGTCAAAGTTTGCCAAGAGAACCGCACCATTCCGATGAAGATGTTTCACGACGGCTTTTGCCAACCGCAATTTGCCGGGCAGAAAGTCAACGTCGCCTTTGTCGAACAATGCCCCGCTGGCGCCTTCGGCGTATGCAGCAATGCTCAAGTCGCCAATATGCCCTATCGCCAAAATATTCACTATTACGGCGTGGCCACTGATGCGCACTACCTCAAGCCTTTTTGTGAAGGGCAAAGTCAGGGGCAGTGGCTAACGCCGTAACCCGCTGGTGCTATCACCCTCAAGCGGCATCCTCTTCATGCCATGGGCCGAAAGGGTCGGTAAACAGACGCCATTGCTCGGCACCCAGAGCCATCTCCGCATCGGTCAGCAAGCAGCTGTCCAATTCGTTTACGAGCCTGGCAAAGTTGATGTGCTGTCCGATAAATACTAACTCCTGACGGCAATCACCGGTTTTTTCGACCCAGTTTTGCATGATCGTCGCCTCACTCTCCTGATCCTGCGGCCATTGTTGTTTTGGCACAAACCGCCACCAGCGCCCGGCAAAACCATGGCGCATCAACCCGCCGGCTTGCGACCAGCTCCCGGCTTCCTGGTGTTTGCTCGCGAGCCAGAAAAAGCCTTTGGAGCGCAGCAATTTTCCGTTGATCCATTCACGGTCAATGAAGTCGTAAAAACGCTGAGGATGAAACGGCCGACGTGCGCGGTAAACAGTCGAGGCGATGCCGTATTCTTCAGTTTCCGGTATGTGCTCGCCGCGCATTTCCTTAAGCCAACCCGGCGCAAGTGAAGCCCGCTCGAAATCGAACCGCCCGGTGTTGAGGATTTTTTTTAACGGAATTTCGCCCATGACCATAGGGATAACCTCTGCTTGAGCGTTGAGTCGATGCAGAATCGCGATCAACTCCTGGCGTTCGCTGCTGCTGATCAGGTCAATCTTGCTGATCAAAATCACGTCGGCGAATTCGACCTGCTCAATCAGCAAATCAGTAATCGAGCGCTCATCATCTTCGCCCAAGGTCTCGCCACGGGTCGCCAGGCTTTCAGATGCCTGGTAATCGAGAAGAAAATTCATGCCGTCTACCACCGTCACCATGGTGTCCAACCGCGCCATGTCGGCCAGGCTTTTACCTTGCTCATCGCGAAAGGTGAACGTTTCTGCCACCGGCAGTGGCTCAGAGATTCCGGTGGATTCTATCAACAGGTAATCAAAACGACCGTCCTGCGCCAACCGACTGACCTCCTCAAGCAGATCTTCGCGTAAGGTGCAGCAGATGCAACCGTTACTCATCTCAATCAGTTTTTCTTCTGCGCGATTCAAGCTGACATCGCGTTGAACCTCACCGCCATCGATATTGATTTCACTCATGTCGTTGACGATTACAGCGACTTTGAGATTCTCGCGATTGCGCAAAATGTAATTGAGCAATGTACTTTTACCGGCGCCTAGAAATCCAGAGAGTACGGTAACGGGTAAACGGTTGGGCATCAGATATTCCTCATCGGGCACAAGCCACCAAGCGAGCGCCGGCTGACGAATGTTATAGTATAACAATACAGAATTGTTAATCTGTTAAACAAAGGCCGCGTGGATGAATCACCTTTTAATTACTTTGATGACCGTCATGCTGCTAGTAAGTGCCCCGTCCCATGCTGCCCCGACCCAGATGCAGTCGCAAACGACCCGGTGCTCCCAGAGCGCGAATCTGATCGCGTGCAGCGATGCGCTTGGCAATCACTACAGCGTCGCGACGGCGGGTTCGACGTCCTACGTCCGCGGATTTGAAGTCCAGGGCAATCGCCTGTGGGCACAAACCAATAGTCGATACGGCATGCTGACGTTCTTCACCGGTTTGGCGTCCAACGGCGACACCTGGATTGGTTACAGCCAGCGCGTAGGCTGGACGACCATCACCCGGGTCTCCAGCTCTGACGGTAAACGCAGCAAATTCACTTGCAATCGCATGGGCGGTTGCCGATAACGCCCGATCTCATACCTCCCCTTGCTTGTGTGCTTGTTGCCACGCCATGTAAGAGTCAATGGGCGGATTATGTTTGAAATAGCGCTGTAATCCCTCAAAAAGGCCATTGGCGACTGCCTGTTGATGGCGCGCCGTGACTAATCTCTGACTATCGCGGACGTTAGAGATGAAGCCGGTTTCGACTAGAATCGAGGGTACATCCGGCGATTTGAGCACTGCGAAACCTGCCTGTTCCACGCGCTTCTGGTGCAACGATGTGATGTCAGCCAAACTGCCAAGCACCGTGCGCCCCAGTTGCAGACTGGCGGCGATCGTTGCGTTCATCGACATGTCGAGAATGACCCCGGCCAGCATCGGGTCTTTGTCTTTGAGGTCAAGCAGACTCCTTGCACCGATCAGATCGGCGCCGTTTTCGCGCTGGGCCATAAAACGCGCTGTGGCAGAGGTGGCACCGCCTTCTGAAAGCGCATACACCGAGGCGCCCGATGCAGTGAGTCGTGGCGCAGCGTCGGCATGCACTGAAATGAACATGTCAGCATTGAATTTGTGAGCAATCTCTACCCGCTTACGCAGCGGTACGAAGAAGTCGTCGTTGCGCACCAGGTGCACATCAAACCCTTTCTCGCGCTTTAGGCGCTTGGCGAGCAATTGAGCGATGGACAGCACAACGTCTTTTTCTCGTTGGCCTTTAGAGCCAACGGCTCCCGGGTCTTTTCCACCATGACCCGGATCGACCACCACTATGATGTTGCGCTTAAGATGGCCCTTGCCTCGCAGTGGCGACGGCTGTTCGGGCGGCGTAATTGCGCCCACAGCCGCTATCTGGAGAGGGACGTGGACGGCGCTGCCAAGGTCCAACACCAGCCGGTGACCCTGCGAACCCTCCGGGCCTAGCAAAAAACTACTTAGCTGGACCGGAGTATTCAGATCCAACACGATGCGCGTGTCGCCTTGACCAAAATGCCCTGAACGAATTGATCTAATGGGGGTATCCGTCAGCGCCAATTGGCTAAAGTCCCCGGTCAGTTGCGCACCCCTAAGGTCGATGATAAGACGCTCCGGCGCGCTCAAGGTGAAGGTCTTATACCTGACTGGACCACTGAGATCGAACACCAAGCGAAGTTTGTCGCCTGTTCGCCATAAGCGTGCATTACGAATTTGAGCAGCAGATGCACTCAACGGTAACGCCAAGGCCGCACTGGCCACTAGTAGGTTGAGCAACATTTTACGTCGGAGCATGGGGTCTACCGTAGAAATAGGGAGAGCATCCAGGCTCAAAAAGGCATCGTTGAGTTAACCGTTATAATATAACATGACTTTTTTTGTGACGGCGGACCTTTAATGAACGCGTTGACCATGCCGGATATTGCCGCGCAAGCTCTGGATCAAGCCTTTCCACTAGACTGGGTGGGCATGTGCGGCATTGCGCTGCCTATCAAATTAAAAGGCCAACGCCTTAGCGCCAAAGCTGATGCCGGGGTGAGTCTTGATGCTCATCAAACACGCGGCATACATATGTCACGGCTTTATCTCGCACTCGATACTCTAGAAAACGAAGAACTTACTCCAGCGCTGCTGCATCGGCTGTTGATGCATTTTTTGCATTCACATAAAGGGCTATCAAACAGTGCGTTCATACGTATCAGGACTGAACTGCTGATTCAACGACCGGCGCTAATCAGTGCGCTTTCGGGTTGGAAATCTTACCCATTCGAAATTTGTGCCCGTATAGAAAATCATGTGTTCCACGTGGAACTTGAGTTTGAAATCAGTTATTCCTCAACATGCCCATGTTCAGCGGCTTTGGCCAGACAGTTGATTCAGCAGCAATTCGTCGCTGACTTCTCCGATAAGCCGCTGGATCATGCTGAATTGTTGTCGTGGCTCGGAACCTCACAAGGCATCGTCGCCACGCCGCATAGCCAGCGCAGCAGTGCTCTTATGCGTGTGAACCTAGAGCCATCTACCAGTGAGTTTGCGCTGGGGGAACTTATAGATCGAGTAGAAGCCGCTCTTGGCACTGCCGTGCAAACTGCAGTTAAACGCGTCGACGAACAAGCCTTTGCGTTGGCAAATGGCCAGAACCTGATGTTTTGTGAGGATGCGGCGCGAAGACTTACGCTAGCGCTGAAAAAAGCCCCCGCCGTAACAGCGTTTAATTTGAAGGTAAGTCATGCTGAAAGTCTTCATGCTCACGACGCTGTTGCCAAGAGCAGTTGGCAGCGGAATACCGCATAGCGCTTCTCAGGGAGTCACCGCCCAAGCGCGCCCGCTTCCACCTTGGGCTGATGATTTCCCCCGTGCGCGTTGCCTTGGTTCTATACGGGCGGCGGTGATCACATCTAAGGCGTAAATTACGTCGTTAACCGCTGCGAGCACTCAAAACTGGCGCAAGGCATCGTCCCAACCTCAAGTCCTCGGCTTAATCACCCCGCATTGAGGCCCAAGCCAGACGGCCTTGGTGTCCATACTGCCATTTTGTTGCACACCGGTAGCGTTGAACGTCCCGACAACGGAGGTGCTGAATTCACGGTCGCTCTGGAATGTCGCCACACCAGTGCCTTGAGCTTTAGGGCAGTTAAAGCGAAATTTCCAAGTCTTGCCGTTTCGATCGGTGATCTGCTGATTGCAACCAGACTTCGGGTCTGTCAGCGGGATGTTGTCCGACTTGACTTGGTCTTGAGTCAAGCAAACCTGCGCGCCTTTACCGGCAAGGTTCACACCGTGCTTCTGCAACGCCTGTTCCATCATCGCTTGTTGATCCGGCGCCAGGCTTTTCAGTTGATTCAACATCAATTGCAGATCGGGTAATGGCTGCCCATCCACCTGCATATTGCTGGTGGTCAGCTCCCACAATCCCGGTTGCAGCATCTGAGCCTGAGCCAGCGGCGAACCCAGGCAAAACAGCAAAACCAAAAAACATTTATTCATCTGCAAATTCCTCAATGAAAGCGACCGGTTAAGCGCCAGCCTGACAATGAGTGTTAGACGATGCAAGCGCCTGCCAGTTGCAACCAGAATAAAATCGCGACAATCACCACGTGCTGTGGTCTGTTAGAGACTTAAAAAAAACAGGATCAGGGTTACGCATGGATTTTTACATTCCGTCTTTCGTCGGCTATTTGATCGGTTTCACCCATTTGCTCGGCCTCATCGCTGCCATCCACGCACTGCTGACTGTACGCACTGCGCAAGGTTCTATCGCATGGGCCATGCCACTTATTTTCATTCCCTACGTCACCCTCATTCCCTATTTGGTGTTCGGGCGCAGCACGTTCGACGGCTATATCAAAGCGCGGCGTCAAGCCAACCGGGAAATGCGTACAGCCATTGGCACTCTAAACTGGCGGCCATGGATTGAAGAAGCCGTAACGGCGAGGCGCTCAGGGGCATATGCCTCGTTGCGGGCTATGCCACGGCTGGGACGAATGCCTTGCCTGGCAAATAATGAAGTGGCGTTACTGATCAACGGTGAAGCAACCTTCACAGCTATTTTCGACGCTATACGCGGCGCCAAAAAAGCGGTATTGATTCAATTTTTTATCATCCACGACGACGACCTTGGTCGACGCCTGCAAACGCTGCTGCTGGAAAAGGCAGCGGAAGGGGTCGCCATTTACGTTCTTTATGACCGCGTAGGCAGCCACTCACTGCCCGCAAGCTACAGCGAAACACTGCGCAATGGCGGTGTACAAATCAAAGCGTTTGCTACTCGCAGCGGTTGGCTAAACCGCTTCCAGATCAACTTCCGTAATCACCGCAAAATTGTAGTGGTGGACGGCGCACGCGGCTTCGTCGGAGGTCATAACGTCGGAGACGAATACTTAGGCAAACAACCGCCGCTGTCCCCGTGGCGCGACACCCATGTTTCGATTGTCGGTCCGGTGGTGACATGTTTACAGGAATCGTTTGCTGAAGATTGGTTCTGGGCTACCCGCCAGTTACCCCAGCTGATCCTGCCTGAGACCTACCCCGAAGATGGCGTGCTATGCCAGTTACTGGCCAGCGGTCCGGCGGACGCACAGGAAACCTGTTCATTGTTTTTTGTTGAAGCCATTTACGCGGCTCAAACACGCGTGTGGATAACCAGCCCTTATTTCATTCCCGATGAAGCCGTATTCGCGGCGCTGCGATTGGCGGTCCTGCGTGGGGTAGATGTGCGAATATTGCTACCGTCACGTCCCGATCACTACGTCGTCTATGCCGCCTCTAGCCTGTTTGCCTTCGAAGCGGTACGCGCGGGCGTGCGCATCTTCCGCTATGAACCGGGATTTATGCATCAAAAGGTGGTGTTGGTTGACAGTGAAATCAGCGCCATCGGCAGCGCCAACATGGACAACCGTTCGTTCAGGCTTAATTTTGAATTGATGCTGCTAACCGTTGACAGCGATTTTGCTAGCCAGGTTGAGGTCATGCTCAACGCCGACTTCGCTCTGGCCCGGGAAATCGCACTCGAAGAAAGCAAAGAAACCCACCGCTTTCAGCAACTCGGTATGCGTGTTGCGCGCCTGGTCTCACCGATTCTCTAAACGGTAAAACGCGAAACGGGGTCCAAAGACCCCGTTGCTGCTCTTATACGTAAATATCTTCTCGGGTCCAGGGCAGGCCGTGGCCGCCATGGGCAAACGGTTTAACCGCCAGTATCTGATGAAGGTTAATCCAGCCCCGTGCAAACGCATACGCACAGCCCGCCAAGTAAAGGCGCCAAATGCGCAGGGTCTGCTCCGGCACCATTTCCGACGCCTCATCGAGCCGCGCTTCAAGCCGCTCGCTCCAGTGTTCGAGAGTCCGTGCGTAATGCAGCCGCAGGCTTTCAACGTCAACGATCTCCAAACCCGTCTCGCTGATAAACGCACTGATCATCGACACATGGGGCAACTCACCGTTAGGAAAAACGTAGCGTTCAATGAACTCACCCGCCCCCCTCCCTACTGGACGACCGTCGGTGTGCTTGGCCGTGATGCCATGGTTCATCACCAATCCACCTTCACGGACAGCACCGAACAGACGCTTTGCGTACAGCTCCAAATTCGCGTGACCCACGTGCTCGAACATACCCACGCTGACGACTTTGTCGAAGCGGCCGTCTTGCGGCAGATCACGGTAATCAAGCAACACCAACTCAACCTGATTTTCCAAGCCTTCTGCCAACACTCGCTCCTGAGCTAACGCCAATTGCTCCTGGCTCAAGGTAATACCGAACACTTTCACACCGTATTCGCGGGCAGCAAACCTCGCTAATCCGCCCCAGCCACAGCCTACGTCCAATAAATATTCCCCCGGCTGCAACCGGAGCTTACGACACAAGTGATGAAACTTGTCCTGCTGCGCTTGCTCCAGAGTTTCTTTGCCGGTCTTGAAATACGCGCACGAATAGACCATCTCCTGATCAAGCCAGAGCTGGTAGAACTCGTTGGAAAGGTCGTAATGGTAAGAGATCGAAGCGGCGTCGGTAGCTTTGTCATGTTCAGAGCGAACCGGCAAATAAGGACTGTCATCATCAACCAATGCCTGGGTCAGCTCGTCGCAGACACGCACTACTTCGCTAATGGACCCTTCAAGCTCCAACCGGCCCTCAACGAAGGCACTACCCAGTAAATCAAGGCTAGGATGCGTGAATTGAGACACCAGTTGCGGGTCTTTCACCACGATGGTGACACTGGGCATCGGGCCTAGATCAAGTTCATGGCCATCCCACAGTTTCAGCCGTAGCGGCAGATGAAGATTCTGCAAGGCTGTTGGAAGTTGCGCGAGCATTGAGTAAACCCTCTATCCAGAAACTCAGGAAAAGGGTAGTCCAAACAGCCGGCGATGGAACACCCCCACCAAGAATGACTGCTAATTTGTAACGGAGTTCTAAAAAGCTCAAGCAAATTTTTATACTTAACAGATCTGTCTAGCACAACATTCTTAGTAAGAGGCCCATGCTGTCAGGCCTCTGGCTTAGTCTCCAACTTTAGTAGCGGCTCCTGAAAACGTAGCAAGCGGCCAGCATTTCCGAGGACCAGCAACGTGCTGAGGTTGTGCAGCAACGCTGCGATCATCGCACCAGCAGCGCCAAGAAGACCGAAAGCTGCCATCGCGACAATGGCCAAGGTCCATCCTAAACCGATGATCACATTGACATGCAATGTCCGACGGCACTGGCGGCTTAATCGCACACAGGTGCCCAATCGACGGAGGTCGCTGCCGATCAAAACGATGTCTGCTGAGGCCAGTGCGATATCTGCACCACCCGCCCCCATAGCCACGCCCACCACTCCAGCTTTTAGCGCCAACGAGTCATTGATGCCGTCGCCCACCACCATTGGCCGAAAGCCGCTGCTGATTTCGCCCATCACCCGGTTGAGCTTGTCTTCGGGCAGCGCCTGGGCTTCGATGTCGCTGATACCGACCTCAAGCGCCAGGCTGTCGGCCACACTTTGGCGGTCACCGGTTAGCAGCAATTGACGGCCCAACCCCAACTGACGTAACTCAGCAAGCGCCTGTCGTGCCTCGGGCTTTAGGCTGTCAGCCAGTAACAGCCAAGCCAGGAACACACCATCTACTGCAATCCCTGCAATCGGGCCATCGTGATTCGGGACCGGCGAGGTGCTGATATCCAGTTGTTCAAACAACTCCGGGCGCCCGAGCGCCGCAAGGCCGTGTTCGGTTTTAGCGACAACGCCAAGCCCTTGTCGCTCATGAATGTCGGTGAGTACCAATAATTGATCTTTTTCCACCAAGCCAGCTAATGCGCGGCTTACAGGATGACTGCTGGCCGAACCGAGGCTCGCCGCCAGCGGCAACAATGTAGCCTGCTGCGTCAACACCGTTTGAATCGATTGCAGCCTAAGGGTGCCGTAGGTCAATGTCCCCGTTTTATCGACGACCAATGACGTCAAGTCAGCCAGCTCTTCGAGAAACGCCGAACTGCGAATCAAAATACCGTGACGTGCCGCCACCGCGATTCCGGCAATGGCCGTCGCAGGCGCCGATAACACCAGCGCGCATGGACAGGCCGCAACTAGCACCGCCAGCATCGCTTGTGCATCATTGGTGATAAACCAAGTCACCGCCGCAATCATCAACACCAGCACCATGTAGCTTCCCGCGTAGCGTTCCAGCAGTCGAGTAATCGGCGGCTTGGAGCGTTCGGCGCTTTGCATCAGGGCAATGACTTTGCCCAAGGTCGATTCGTTGCCGATGCGCGTCACTTCGATGCGCAACAGGCCATCGAGATTGATCGCGCCGCCGAAGACTTCGATGCCAACTCGCGCTTCCAGTGGCACCGACTCACCGGTAATCGGGGCCGTATCGAGGCTCGCTTGTCCAGAGCGCACCACGCCGTCGGCTGGCACCCGGTCACCGGCGCGAACTTCCACTAAATCACCCGCAACCAGCACCGAGTTATCTACCTCGCGCACCGTGCCATCCGCTTCTATCAGGCGCGCATGGCTTCGGGTCAACCGTCCCAAGGCTTGAATGGCTTCCTGGGAACCGATGACGCTACGCTCTTCCAGCACATGGCCAAAGATCATGATGATCGGCAATAAAGCGGCGGTCATTAAATCGCCGGTGGCCCATGCGCCAAGCATCGCCAGCGCAATCAGTTGATCGGTGATGCCATGCAGGCTGGGGTAACGCAGGCTGTGCCAACCAGCGCTGACCACTGGCACCGCGACCAGTAAAGACGCAGCGCCCAGCAGCAGCTGACTAACACCCGTCTGCCCCGGTACGAAAAATCTCCAGGCAAGCCCCAGCCCCAACAAACCCAAAGCGAGCATCGCCAAGGTCAATTGCCGAGCCGCACTTCGTTGCTCGGCATTGCTGAGCATGCTGACCGGGGCTTGGGTTGACTCAGGTTCAGTCGTCGCAGCGTGGGCACTCATTTTTCTGCTCCCTGAATAATCAGGTGGGAATCGTCATGGGGGTCGACCGTGGTCACGGAACCGGCCTGGCCAAGAATTTTTGGCACGCGCTCGCGATAGATCCGCATCAACAGTCCTGGATCACTTTTGTCACGAACCGACTGCGCCAAACTAGTCACCGTCGCCGTATCCGCCTGGGCTTTAGCCAAGCGCTCAGACGCTTGGGCATGCGCCACTTGCACGGTGCGGTCGGCTTGCTGTGTGGCAGTTTGCGTGAGTTTTTCCGCTTCGGTGCGGGCATTAGCCACCGCCTGATCCGCGAGTTGGCTGGCGGTCAGCACTGCGTTAAATGCATTCACAGCCGAAGCCGGCAGGCTTGACTGCACGTCCACTCGAGCGATTTCGATACCTATTCCTAAGCCTGTGGCCGCTAACTCCGCCAGGCGCTGATTGATGCCTCGGACCAGATCGCCGCGCAGGCGCTCACGACGTTCGGCAGACTTGCTGTCCGGGCTGACCATCTCTGGACGTGCCACTAAGATTGTGTCCAGATCTCGCGCGGCGGTGAGCGCCACCGTGCTGCGATTGACCAGACGGTCCAGCGCAGGCAAAACATGTTCGCCCTGCAGGACAAAGGCATACGGGTCGGTGACTTTGTAGTACACCGTCACATCGAGCTGCACCACGCCAGCATCGCCGGTCAGCAAATACCCTGAGCCCGCCAACGCATCGCTCATTGGCGCAGCGAAGCTTGAGATTCGGTCAGCGTCCAAGGCAGGCTTTGAGCGCAGCAATGTTTCGACTCGACGCTCAATCACTCGATCCGCCGACGGCAATAACACGACTTGTTCGAACGGTTGCGGCCACGCGGTGAGTAAACCGGCGCTTTGAATACGCTCCAGTGCTCCGAGACGCAGAACTACTGCACGGTTCTGCGGATCAATCTGGCGAACGTTGGACAACGCCCACCCCAGTGCAGCCAGCAAGGTCACGCCGTACAAACCGAGAAAAGCCAAACGGCTCGCCTGCAACCAAGGACTATTGACCGGAGGCCGCTCAGTGACGACTTCACTCATGGTTGCGATCCGCTTTTACCGTCCAGCGTTGGCGGTCCGTCAACCAATACGCGGAACGGAGCTGCGTCAGTGCGCAGAATCAGTTTAGTCCCAGGCGTAACCATCGTGCCCAATGTATCCAGGGACCGCAGCAAGTTATAAAGCTGAGGCGATCCGGCATAGGCCTTGCCATAAATTTGTGCAGCCTCTACCCGCGATTGCGCTTCGATATCCGCTGCTTTGACCGTCGCGTCGGCTTCTACGATACGTGCATCACGCTCCGCCGCCGACCGGATCTGCGCCGCCTCGCGTTTACCTACAGCCGTACGTTCAGTCGCGATAGTTTCACGTTCGGCGCGCATGCGGTCCACGGTTGCGTTCAGCGTCACCGACGGCAAGGTCAGACGCTCGACGCCGACCTGTAAGACGCGCACGCCATAGGTGGAGAGCAATTGCTGTTCGATTTGGTGGCGCAGCTGAGTTTCAAACTCAGTGATTTTTACTTGATTGGCATCGGTATTGATCAAGCTGGACAGGTCAAAACTGGCCGCCGTGGTTTCCAGCGCCGAACCAACAAAGGTACGGATTTGCCGCGCTGCTTCATCTGGCTGATTCTGTACGGCGCGCATGAAGCGCTGCACATTGTCTGGATCGTCCTGCACCTGCCAGGCGACGTAGGCTTGCACGACAATCCTCAGGCCATCACGTGTACCCACGTCTTGCAGACCGCTGGATGTAGTGCGCAACCGCAGATCAACCGGAATCGTGGCCTCGAACGGTGCTGGCCAACGCCAGTTCAAGCCCGGATTAAGAAGTACGCGAGAAGGATTGCCGAAGCGGGTAATCACCGTCGCTTCGCCCGAACGCACTTGCACCAGGCTAGCCGCCGCTACTGCAAAGGCAATTAGTAAAACGGCGAGCGCGGTTCGGCGCCAAGGGAAAGCCGCAGGAGTGGACGTATCGCCATGCTGATGGCCGTGGTGATGTCCGGCGTGACCGTGGTCATCGTCCGAGTGATCGTGATGATCGTGTGAATGAAACAGACTCAAGGGACGACTCCTGAATGGGCGGCTTTACTCGGCGCCGATGGGTCTGCCGGTAACGTGAAAGTACGCAAATCGATGGTCGGGGCGGTGTCGCCGCCGAGCCGGTGATCAAGGATCAGTAATTTGGCGTGGGCCAAACCATGGCTTAGCTGCGTCAGGTACTGCTCCAGTAAAAACGCTTTGCCAGCCTGGTCATAAGCATGACGCTCGGCGCTGAAGCGAAGGTCTGCGCCTTGAGCCGTGGCCAGAACCTCACGCGCCGCCGCAGAGGCGTTGTCTTTCGCTAAACTGGCGTTCAGTTCGGCCAAGTTCGATTGCTCGCTGGCTGCGCCCCGCTCCCGAGAAATTAACGCTTGAGCGCCGATCTGCGCCGCTTGCACCGCATGGTAGGCGTTAGCAGCCCCCGCGGGTGGATGAATTGACTCGACGACTGTCGCTAAAATTTCTACGCCACTGTCGAGCTTCTTCAGGTCCGCTTGCACAGCGTCACCGATGTCCGAAGACAGTGCGGCCCTTTGCTCGCCGAGCAGTTCATCCAACGTCCGCGACGCAAAATCGTGGACCAATATCCGGCTCGCGGTGCTACGAATCAGCGTTGGAACGTCAGCACTGTTGTAAGTCGCAGCCATTGCGGCCTGATCGGTCAAGCCGATTCGATAGACAAACCGCACGTCCATATTGACGATTTGAAAGCTCTGCTTTTGGGAGGCAGGCTTGTCGCCTGCGCTACTAGCGATGACTTGGGACTTCTCGTTGATATGGCTGGCGTCCCACAGACGATTAGCACTAAGTGGCGCCGGGCCTTCGGCAGGCTCAAGAACCTGCTCGACCGCGTTTGACTCCGAAACGCTGGTCGCCAACTCATGCACAACGCCGTTTTCTACCGCCAACACGCGCCCAAAAGGCCATGGCAAACCGGTGTGTAAGCCCGGACCGAAAACTTGCACTGGCTTGCCGAAACGCTCGTAAATACCTCGCCCCTGCATCGGAATTTCATGTACACCACTTAGCAACCAGCCCAGCCCCAATACCACCGCCAGCACCGGCAAAAAGGCCCGCCGCATGTAGGTAAATGCCCATATCTGGCGCAGATCGATGCCGAAACGGTTGTGCAGTTCGTTCTCAAGCGCCAACAAAGGCTGCGGCGGCCAACGCAGCAGGCCGGCGACAAAACTACTGGCCAAGAGTCTCGGCTCAATCCGCTCGTTGCGCGGGCTGAACAGCGACATGACCCCGCGGAGCAATAGTTCAAACGCTACCAGAACAGGCAGTAGACCGGTCAATACGGCAAGTCGGGCAGGCCAGATGCGGGAAGGCGTGGAAAAAAACAGGCATATTGCACTGAGCAACAAGCAGGCAATAGCGACTCGAGTCAGTTGCGCCAGTTGTGCCGCTTCAGGCCACTCAGCCGGTAATTCGTGGGCCAATTGGCGTTCCAGCACCAGTAATCCGAAAGCGATCAAAAGTGCAACGGTGCCGACGATATTGCCAATGGGGCCGACACTTGATCCGACGAGGCTCAGGTTCCAGGTCCATTTCACCGTCAAAATAGCCAGCAACGCCCAACCGCCCAACCATATCGTCGGCAGCCCCACCTGCGCCAGAAGCGATACGCTGCTGCCGTTGATGCGACTCGACAGGCGCTCATACCATCCGGCGGGTTCTTCTGGATTGGACTGTGCGTCAATCGGCAACGGTTCGATCACCGATGAAAGGTTTGCAGCAGCCAGCGTTTGTGCACGCCAACGGGCGATCCAATACGCAGACTGCAAACCAGCCACCAACACCCACAACGCGGCAGCGTTATTAATCAGAACCGCAGACCAGAGCGTGGCAGGCGAAAAAAGCATCGCGAACATAGCCAGTACGAAGCTGAATAAGCCCAATGCCGCCAACCCGTAACCAAACCGCTGCAACCGAAGGGCATGGAACGCAGCCCTTTGAAAGCGCGGCAAGCTATCAAGCCCCACGCTTTCACCATCCAGATCAACCCGCATTGACACCCCAGACCTTACTCATAATGGAGACGCACATGGGCTCGGCCCAGCTAGCGTTATGATATAACAAAGGGCGTGAAATTTTTGTTCAAAATATTTCGAATCTTACAGCGTTGCTCCTAAGGACGAACTGAGCCTGTTTTAAAAGCGCTAAACAGTGGCGGGTACTTTTTTCAACCTTGCGGTTATCAGATAACGGCCCACTTTCTGACCGTTAACCTCAATGACCGTATAGGTCACGTATGAAATCGCGATAACGCAAAGGAGTATCAAGGCCACCAACAGGTTATTGACCAGGATACTGCCGGAATCAATGTACCTGACATCCCCCATCATCGGCGCCAACGTTAACCCGGTCTTTTTCTCCAAGACCAAAAAAACCAGAATCAGGCCGCTGAGTACAACGACATGCGTGAGGTAGATCGAGTAAGAGAGGCGGCCGAGAAAGCTGAACATTCTGGTTTTTAGCAGCTTCGATATCACGCCCGCGTCAAAGGCAAATAACGTGACTGTCCAGCAAAATAAAAGGCTGCAGACGATGGTTTTCTGAGTCAGGTCCGAATTGAGGGTCACGACAATCAGGCACAGCGAAACAACTTCAAGAAGTGAATACATCCAATAGTTGATTCGAACCCGTTCTTTTATCAGATCAAACGCACTGTACGACAACGCCCCCGCAAAAAAACACGACAGCCCTTTATAAGCAAATTCAGTCAAGACACCGGCATTGTTATATAGCAGTACGAAAGCGCCCACGGAGAGGGCGCACCAGACAAATTTTTTATAGCCCGCGCCAAAAAACGCAACCGCGGCAAATATCATGTACATGTAGTATTCAATACTGATACTCCAGGAGGGATAATTAAAGGATAGGTTTTCCGTTAGCGGAGTCCACGCCTGTATCAGGAAAAAATTGGGCAGAACTTGCGATAATGAATACTGCCCGGTAAACGGTTCTTTGTTGAACGTAAAACCTTTATGCGACGCCAGAAGCTTTAGAAATTCGAATACTATGAACACACCCAACATAAACAGATGTAATGGAAGTAGTCGAAAAGTTCTCAATATAAAAAATTTTCGAAAATCGATACGGGCGCCTGAGCCATAGGCGTGGGTGATGACAAAACCGCTCAGGACAAAGAAAAACTCGACGAACAGGTCTGCGTTACTGAAAAATTGAAGCTCGGTGATGCTGCCCACAAGGTGCAGATGGTAAACAACAACGGCGAGGGCACACACGCCCCTGAAACTATCAAGTGCATGAAATCGTTTGTCTTGGGCCATAAGGGCGTTCCTTCTTTTAATGAATTTTCCGTTTAGTGGAACTACTGAGTGGGCTGTATTTGAGCCTGACGGCCATAGGTCGGAGAAATCCTAGAGCAGTCCATCATTGAGTGCAAAGTAGAGGGAGATAAATAGATTTATATTTTACTGCTTTTAGAATACGTAGAAAAATGACGTCAATTTTATATATGTGGCGCGTCTTACAATAAAATCGGAAATCTCCTATGTATTTAAAAGCCGTTACTTAAAGAAGTTGAATCCTGGCTCTAAGCTACGGTTACAAATTCAATGAATAAGCGACTTGCCGTAACAAGTTCCAATGATTATATTCTTCAGCTCATCCGATATACGACGGCCTCCAATATGAAAAAACATTGGGATTTCCGTATCCCCAAATGTACTTCAGACACCGGTAACACAAGCTGTCTGACCATTAATGAGCCTGGATCGTTTTTAGGGTTAAGCAATTTACTGGATCTAGTCCGTCATGAAATAAGCCACGAGCACGATAAACAAATCCACCGGCTTACCTTTAAAAGCGGCCAAACGCTGTTTATCAAAGCCGACGCACGTGCTGTGACTGTCAGAGGCGCGCGTATCAATTTCAATTCAGACGCCAAATTCCCATCGACTACGTACCTCTGTGACCCCTCGCCGCAAAAAGGTTCCGGCGGTTGACGCTACCCCACTTCAGCTGACAATACGGGGCTGCCGTAAGGTTTCACCGAGCACTTTTAATTGGCCAGTCAGCATCGCGGGTGGCCTCGCGATGCACTGCGAACCAGCTCGCTGCAAAAAATCGGTTCCTACCCCTTCTTTTTTATACACCTCTACTATTTTTTTACCCCCGGTAGCGAACAGGTTGTCCACTTTGTTATCTAGTTGGGGTAGTTGTATGCGTCTGCACGCACAAGTGCAGGGCGTCACAGCATTCCCTAGAGGCTCCATCGTTATGAATCGCAGGAATCTTCTGAAAGCATCACTTGCTCTCGCGGCCTACACAGGCTTACCCGCAACGGGACTGCTTGCAGCGCGGGCCTTCGCAGCCACGGCTGATGGCGACGTCGAGCATTTCGATTTCACAATCCTGCAAACCACCGCCAAACAACTGGCCAGCACGCCGTTCGTTGACACCAATGAACAATTGCCGCCGACCCTGGGGACGATGACGCCCCAACAATTCAATGCCATCCAATACGACCCGGCGCACTCTTTGTGGGGCGACAACAAAGGTCAACTGGACGTGCAGTTTTTCCATGTCGGCATGGGCTTCAAACAGCCGATCCGCATGTACAGCGTCGATCCCCAGACCAATGAGTCGCGGGAGGTTCACTTCCGGCCGCAAATGTTCAACTACGACAAAAGCGGCGTCGATAAATCCCAGCTCAAGGGTGACTTGGGCTTCGCCGGGTTCAAGTTGTTCAAGGCTCCGGAAATCGCGACCCATGACATTCTGTCGTTTCTCGGCGCCAGCTACTTCCGCGCCGTGGACAGCTCTGGGCAATACGGCCTATCCGCCCGTGGCTTGGCCATCGACACCTACGCCAAACGCAAGGAAGAATTTCCCAATTTCACCAGGTTCTGGCTTGAGACGCCGACCAAGGACAGTACTCGATTCGTTGTGTACGCCTTGCTCGACTCCCCCAGCGCGACCGGCGCTTACCGTTTCGATATCGACTGTCAGGCCAACCAAGTGGTCATGGCCATCGACGCCCACATCAACGCCCGCAAAGACATCGAGCAATTGGGCATTGCGGCCATGACCAGCATGTTCAGTTGCGGCACTCACGAACGGCACATGTGCGACACTCTTCACCCCGAGATCCACGACTCTGACCGCCTGGCCATGTGGCGCGGCAACGGTGAGTGGATCTGCCGACCGCTGAACAACCCCGCAACGTTGCAATTCAACGCATTCGCCGATAAAGACCCCAAGGGATTTGGCCTGGTACAGACCGATCACGAGTTTTCCAGCTATCAGGACACCGTCGATTGGTACAACCAACGACCAAGCCTGTGGGTCGAGCCCACTACCCCGTGGGGCGAGGGTTCGATCGACCTGCTGGAAATCCCGACCACGGGGGAAACCCTGGATAACATCGTCGCGTTCTGGACGCCCAAAGCCCCTGTGACGGCGGGTTCGTCCCTTAACTTTGGCTACAAACTCTACTGGAGCGCCCTGCCCCCGGTCAGCACGCCACTGGCACAGGTGCGTGCCACCCGATCCGGGATGGGCGGTTTCATCGAAGGCTGGGCGCCGGGCGAGCATTACCCGGAAGTCTGGGCGCGCCGATTTGCGGTCGATTTCACCGGGGGTGGCCTGGACCGATTGCCCGAAGGCACCCGCATCGAACCGGTGGTTACCGTGTCGGGCGGTGAAGTGAAAGACTTCAACGTGTTGGTAATTCCAGACATCAAGGGCTATCGAGTGACGTTTGATTGGTACCCCAACAGCGACTCGGTGGCCCCTGTCGAATTACGCCTGTTCATTCGGACCCACGACAGAACCCTAAGCGAAACCTGGCTCTACCAGTATTTCCCGCCGGCCCCTGATAAACGCCGCTATAACTGATTAGCGTTATGGGGTTGAACGGCTGACGCACGTTAAGCGTCAGCCGTTTTTACAGATCTGTAAATTAAATGAGTCATAGAAGCACCCAATTAAGCGTTTAATAACGTACATTTAAATCGCGTCAATTTTTTATCTATCGATGTATATCAATTACTTAGTTTGCATCTGGTACTTGGAAAAACAGCAACCGCTAAAAATTTGACGAATTGATTTGACAGCGCTTTAAAGTGACGTTGATATACCGCTATCCGCTGCGCAATAACGCCCGCTTTAACCAGTCGAACGCCCCACTCCGGCCTTTCGATGGGCGGTAGCTATGCCTGCGTTTTTATCTACCGCACCGCTTAGCCTCACGTCACGCCATTATTTTTCTAAGCTCCTGAGAGGGCAAACCACCATGATGTCGACACCCGCTCTCGGCCCTACTGAACGTCCGTCGATTCTGACATTCAACAAATCCACCTTGATTATTTGGGTCGCCATCAGCCTGATCGTGTCTGAAACATTGGCCGGTGCGATGCGCTATTACTTCGACCAAGTGGGTATTTCGCCACTGCTGTACCTGCCAAAAATTGCCTGCCTGATACTGTTCGCGGCTCAGTTGCTGACCTACAAAGCCTCCCGCGTGCTCTGGGTGGGCTTGCTAATGCTATTGGTATCCTGCGCACTGGCCATGCTGCACGGCGCCAGCTTTACCAACGTTGCCTTCAGCCTGTTCGGCTTCAGCCCGTTGCTGTTCGGCGCGGTGTGCAGCGAACACATACTCCATCGCAAACGACTATTGGGCTGGGTAATTGGCGTGTGCCTGATTCTGTCTTTAATAGGGCTGTTACTGGACAAATACACCACGGTCCCGTGGAAAGGTTACAGCTACCTGGTGGGTAACACTGAGCTGGTGGGCAACACCGCTTGGGCTGACGATGAGTTTGACCGGCTCGCGGGTTTTACTCGGGTATCCAACGCGCTGTCGATCGTGATTGCGATCTTCAGTCTTTATCTGGCGATGTTTACCCGCTCGCGCATTCTGTTCTGCATCATCGCCGCCGTGGGTTTTTACGCCATCGTGCTGACTACTAGTAAAGCACCGGCCGCGGCCTTCGCCCTGACGCTGGGGGTCATGGCGTTAAGCCGCTTACGCTGGACCAGCGCCACCCTGTTTGTCGGTTTAGTTGCGATTGGGTTCCTGCTGCCCATCATTGGCGTGGCTTTTGATTTCGATCCCAACAACATCACCAGCGGCGACCGTTCCCTGACCTCGCTTTACGACCGCCTGATCAACACCTGGCCACACGTTGCCCAGTACTTGTATTGGCAAGGCTGGAGTTTGACCGGCGCGGGTCTGGGCATGTTCGGCAGCAGCCAAGTGTTATTCCCGGTGCCCGGCGCACAAATATTGACCGGATCGGACAGCAGCGCCATGTATCTCTGGGCAACGTTTGGCTTTGTCGGCCTCGCGCTGTATGCCATGCAAATTCCATTGTTTTTTATGCTGCGCGATAAAACTTCACGTCTGGACAACGCCCTACTCGCTATCAGCATCTGCATCTGCCTGACCAGTTGGACCACTGACATGTTCGAGATCACCCTCTCCAACCTGTTTATGGGCGTGGCCATCGGGCGAGTGCTTTACAGCTCAGCCGCTACCAGCACTGTGACGACTAAAGCCCACGGTTTGGGTGAACTTTCCGAGCTTCCGGAACTGCGATGAGAGCGTATTGATATGCGATTGAAAACCAACATATCCGCCTATGGGTTGCTCCTTTCCATGACCCTGTTCTGCGCCGCGTCCCAAGCCGCCGATGCGTTTATCGTTGGCGTGGGCACACATTTGATGAACTACGAAGCGTCTCCGGTGAAAGCCCTGCAAATGGTCTCGAATGCGGGCATCACGGCCCTCAAGGACGATGCGTATTGGTCAACGGCCGAACCGTCGCCCAACCAATATCGCATCGTGCCGCCATGGCGCACCTACCTGACCACCGCCAAAGCAAAAAAACTGACGACATTGACGATTTTAGATTACAGCACCCTCTTCCACGGCAACCTCAAGCCACGCACGCCAGAGATCAAAAAGGCTTATCTGAAATACGTCGACTACGTGACCCGCCAGTTGCAGGGCAAAGTCGATTACTGGGAGATCTGGAACGAGTGGGATCTAGAAGGCCCCAAAGATCCGAAACTTTCCACCGACTACGCCACCCTGGTCAAAGAAACGGTACCGCTGATTCGCAAGAACGATCCTAACGCGAAAATCCTCGCGGGCTCCGTAACACCTGAAGGAATGAACTTTGGTTTCGCCGACCGGCTGATCGATGCCGGAATATTGGACCAAATCGATGGCCTGTCGATTCACCCCTACGTGCACTGCGCTGGCAAGGGGCAAAACACTCCGGAAGCCTGGACCAACTGGGTACGCGATTACGTCCGGCATGTGAACGAAAAAGCCGGTAAAGAAATTCCGATCTACCTGACCGAAGTCAGTTGGCCGACCCACACCGGCGATTGCGGCAACACCCCAGAAACGGTTGCATCCTACATAGCGCGGACATTTTTTCTGGCCCGGACCATCCCGAGCCTAAAGGGCATGTGGTGGTACGACCTGGCCAACGATGGCTTGGACAAGACCGATCAGGAACACAACTTCGGTCTGCTCGAACACAATCTGGACCCCAAACCCGGCTACGAAGTGCTCAAGGCCATCAGCCCCTTCGTTCGCGATTACACCTATGACCCTGGCCCCAGCACCATGGTCAACGACGTATACCTGCTGTATTTCAACAAAGGTGCAGACCACATCGTGGTCGCCTGGGCGGGCGGTCGAGCTCAAGAACAACACGTAGTCAGCAAGGCCAAACTTACCGGCAAGCTGCAACTCATCGACACCGCGCACGCAACCAAAGGGCAGATCGACACAGATTCATCGTGGACCTGCAACGGCGAGCGCTGTGCTGCCTCCGTGACCCTGACCAACTTTCCGAAAATCATCAGCCTGAACGCCCCCGACGGGATGGTTGAACGCTGAGTATCACTTGCTGAGCTTGCAGCCCGTTTCTGGAACCGAATCGCCATGGACTTTCGAAAAGACATCAATGGACTACGCGCGATCGCGGTGATCGCCGTCATCCTGTTCCACTTCAACCCGGCTTGGCTGCCCGGCGGCTATGCGGGCGTTGATATTTTTTTCGTGATTTCCGGCTACCTGATCACCGGCATCATTTTCCGGGGTTTGCAGAAAAACAGCTTCGGCCTGATCACCTTCTACACATCTCGCGCCCGGCGAATTATCCCCGCACTGGCGGCGATGTGCTTTGCATTGCTGGCATTCGGTTGGTTCTACCTGCTGCCCCTGGAATACAGCGAACTGGGCAAACACGTCGCCAGTAGCCTGGGGTTCTTTTCCAACTTCGTGTACTGGTCTGAAGCGGGTTACTTCGCCGCTAGCGCCCACGAAAAATGGCTGCTGCACACCTGGTCCCTTTCGGTGGAGTGGCAGTTTTACATGATCTACCCGATTGTCCTGCTGTTGCTGAGCAGGCTAGTCACGTTGAATGTGCTGCGCTGGATCGTCTTGGCCGGGAGCATTCTGGGCTTTCTCGCTTGCGTGTACGTGTCGTTCAAATGGCCGGAGCCGGCGTTCTATTTACTGCCCGCCCGCGCCTGGGAATTATTGGCGGGTGGCGTTGCCTGTTTGTTCCCGATCAAACTCAAAGGCCTGCCGCAACGGGCCTTGGAAGCATTGGGTGTAGGCCTGATGCTGGTGAGCTTTTTCGTGTTGTCCGAAAAAGACGTGTGGCCGGGTTACCTGGCGCTGCTGCCGGTGATGGGCACCTTATTGGTGATCGTCTCGGCGCGGCAAGATTCGCTCATGACCAACAACCCCTTCTCACAATGGACCGGTAAGCTTTCCTACTCCCTGTATCTGTGGCACTGGCCGGTGGTGGTGTTCATGAGCTACGCCGGGTACTTGAACGACACCCGTAGTGCGCTGCTCGGAATCGCCACCTCATTCGCCTTGGGCCTGGCTTCGTTTACGCTTATCGAAAAAAGCTCAACAGCGAAAAAGCCAGAACGCCCCTGGAAGTTCGCAACCGTCGGCAGCTTGATCGTGCTGGTATTCGCCGCAGGCGCGGCGGTCAAAGCGACCCAAGGCGCTGTTACACCGTTACGCGCCATCAGTATCTCGGACAAGGCACGCTTCGTTCAGGACTACGCCGACCGGCAAAACAACCTCTACGAAACCTACTGGCTCAAGTGCGACGCGTTCTCCGCCTTCACCCAGCGCGGACAAAAAGCGATTGACCCGTCCTGCACGCAAAAACACGGCGAAGGCGGCGTCTTCCTGTGGGGCGATTCCCACGCTCAAGCACTGTCGCTGGGACTACGAACCCTGCTGCCCAAAGAAACGCCGTTCTACCAAGTCACCTCGGCCGCGTGCAAACCGAGCCTGACCGATGACACCGGCCTGCAAACACCGCCGCGCATCACCTGCAACTACTCCAACAGAACCGCACTGGAAAGCATCAAGGCCGACAAACCCGACATCGTGGTCATCGCGCAAAAAGACGAACACGACAAAACCCACTGGGACCTAATCGCCGCACGGCTCAAAAGCTACGGCGTCAAACACGTGGTCCTCATGGGCCCGCTGCCGCAATGGAGCCCGTCCCTGCCCAGCGTTATCGCCAACCGCCACTGGGGCGCCAACGACTCCCACATCACCGACGCCGCCCTCGACCGCAGCGTCATGATCGCCGACCGCGCCACCCAAAGCTCCATCGACCACAACGCCGTCGACTTCGTCTCGCTGATCGACAAATTATGCGTCGCAGACTCTTGCCTGGTGCGGCTGCAGGGAGACAACTCACTGCTGCAAATCGACTCCGGGCACCTGAGTGAAAAGGGCTCGATTTATATCGTTAAGAATTTTGTGATGCCGGAGATTGAGAAACTGAATTGAGATCTGACACACCGCTGGCATCCCTCGCCACCTAAGCCCGCCCAGATTGAATGATCTGAGCGGGCTTTTTTGTGCTCGGAATTAGGGTCACCAGAGTACGGTAAGACAAATCCTTTAGCCGCGTAGGACAGAGACTTATTCACCCGGAAACGCCTGAAGGCATAGTCTGGCGGTTGCGCTTGCTCGGGGCCGACGCTAACCTTCGTGGGTCGCTGCAAAATCAGCGGCCGGGTTTAGTCGCCCGCCCACACACTGGCGCACAAGCGTCACTTTTAGCCAGGCGCTTTTTTATCGCCTGAGCTTTATGGTGGCTGTGCGCAGGGCACCCTCGGGTGCGCCGGGTCTCCAGTGTTCCGGTCGACTAACCTGTGCACAGCTGCCACCCATTGTTTAGTCGCAATGTCTGGCAGCTCCACTAAACACTGGAGATGTATCAGATGACAAAAATCACCCCCGATCCACCCCGCCCAAAACGCAACCGCGTCGCCCCGCGCCCCTCCCGAACCACCCAACAAAACCTACCCGACAGACTGTTCCACGTCCGCGAATACGTCAGCGCCGAAGAAGCCCTGACCACCGCTTGCGAAATCCTCGACTGCGCCGCCGCCGCCTACGAATCCGCCGAAAAACTCGACGCCCCTAACCGTAAGTTGGTATTGGCTGTCGTGTATCTGGTAGAAACCGCGCAGGAATTGCTGGAGTCCGCATTGGCTGCTGATCGGCCGAAGTCGGCTGTCCAGAGCTAACTCCGAAACCTTGGGCGACAAACACAACGCAGCAATTCTGTGGGAGCGAATTCATTCAAGAATGGATTCGCCTTCACGTTAAAGCTGTGTCTGGCTAACCAACAACTCACACTTAGCCCTATAACTCCCGTGCACCCTGACGATGACTATCGGAACTTTCCTACAGCAATTAACACGCCGGACTACAGACTGAGTTTTATTTGCTGAATATGCTTTCGATACTTTCAGCAACACAAGGGATGTCGAAATGACCAACATCTTCAAAAAAGCAAACCACATTGTAAAAACGACACTAATGTTGTTTTTATTACTCTCTACAAACGGATGCGGGACATTAGCAGGCAGAGCACAATACGACGATCCTCACGCCTATTTTTTTAAAAGCCTTCAAGGCAGCTACGAATTTCTTACGGGAGGTTTTGCGAGTGGGTATGACCCCTCACATTACATATGCTGGATGTCGATAATCTGCCCCGTGGCATTTGTTTATTCCTTACCCGTCGACGCCGCAGTCGACACAATCCTCCTGCCTTACGACTTATATAACCAATTCAAATAATACGGCAAACCAACGTTCTCCGACTCCACTAGTCTGTAGGAGCTGCCGAAGGCTGCGATAAATCGGATGATTTATTCAAATCCCGGTCACCATCCGATAATCGAAGCCTTCGGCGTGTTTTCATCCAGGCTGTTTGCAGCAAAATCTTTGAACCGCTAATCTGCCCAGTTGAGCTCGCCGACTTTAAGGAGCGAACGGGTATACGCAGGAGCGACTTCTTAAAAATCAAAAGTCATTAAGTAAATGAGTCAGCGTCCCTATCCTGATAAACGCCTGCAATGTACACATCGTCCGGCTCTGACGGAATAGCCGCCAACTGCACCTCGGCCGTGTTCTCTTTATGAGCCTTCCAACGTTCTAGTCCTGCTTCAAACGTGGGTGATAAAACCGCGCTCCCATAAACATCAATCGGATTAAGTCTGGTTGCATTCAGTTTACTTAGCCGAGCGCGGGTCAAATTCAAACGGTGTCTTTCTGAAATAAGCTGACTTAACAGGTTACTTGGCCCATCTTCACGACTACGTAAATTCACCGCGCGTGGGGCGCGCGCCTCCTCCCGACTAATTTCGCGATCCTGTTGCTCAAGTGCCTTTTCAATAAGGCGATATTCTCTGTCAGTAACTATTGTCTGATTAGCTTCAAGCGTTTGTTGCCAGCGACGAAAAGTCGCCCAAGCAAAAGGCACGTAGCTTGGAACCATATAATGATCATTATGGTTAACGATCTGCGTAATGAATGCAGCCCTGTCTGGCATATCATTCTTGCCGTTTGCATATAACTTATTAGCAAGTTTACATATTGCCGCACCTTCAATAGATTCGCATCCGGGGTCCCAGAGGATAGAAGATTCTTCACGGCCGTTGAATTTCACAGGCATAAAATGCTGTTGTTTTCCATGATGTCTGTACTCGTCCCCCTTTAAGTTGGCCGTTCCCGCGTAGAACAGTAACCAACCATAAGGGTTGCTTGCCCCCACTACAACACCCGGCACCCATACCTTCCAATTCGCATCCATCCACGGCGAGGGTACGCTGGGCACAGGGTCATTATTATTGACTATGCGGTGGTGGACTAGTTTGGAGGCGCCTTCGACAAACGTGGAATCACCCGCGCGTGGGGAACCATATGTATAGAGGAGAACGTCGTATCCTTGTTCATTACGACGTAGCGCCTCTGCCAATAAAGTCGTTATAGCGCCGCCTAAGCTGTGACCGCAAATAATGATTTTCTGACCAGTGTAAAACTTGGACAGATAAATCAATACAAAATCATGGATGGCAAGATAAGCGCTGTGAAATCCTTGGTGCGCCTTTCCTTGACCTCCAACGAATGGCACTTGAAGAGCATCGCCATCTCGGAAAAAATCTGCACCCTCCTGAGTGCCACGAACGGTAATTAACACAATTTCATCATGGTGGCTGATGAACGCTTGAGTGTCTGTGCCGTCTTCGTTATTTGAATCATCGAAAAAATTTATGTTTGCCGGGTGCTCCTGCTCTTCTCCCCTGTCAGGCCGATTTTGCTCATACAACGCGGGATCAAAAGGAAGAATCTCAAAGCGTTTTGAGTAAGGAACATCCTCGTATACTGGATAAAACGGGGTGGGCTGCTCCGGCTTCATACGCCCAACTTCTTGATAGCCAGCCAGCGTTTCGGCAAATAAATTACCAAAGCTTGGATTTAGGGGAAACTTCACGTGATCAATCGGACGTTGTCGCGGTTCTTGTCCAAAATCGTTGTAGGTAATTGTGGCCACCAACGCCAATTGATAAAGATTTAACGCGCAGAACTCGTTGTCGGTAGACAGCATAGGTCGCAATGCACGCAATGGGCGGACCTCCAACACCGTATGCTTATTGGGTAGAAGCTCTACGCCATACATATCCTCCAGTTCGGGCCCAATTCCCAAACCGCTCATCGCCTTAAAGACAGACCTGCGAGGGGGATAAAAACGTTTTACTACCGGGGGCAGGTGCGCCGTGTGCTCGACTAAATCCCGGACGTCAACCTGATAAAAAATATCGGCGTCTAGTTTCGCTGGATTGTGTTCAGTACGAATGCCCCCCTGATGAATAAAAAAAGATTCTTCCGCACGTACCTGAAGTTCTGTAACCGGCAGGGGGTAATTGTCTCTTTCCATGAGTGCTGTGTAATAATCTCTTACTCCATGATAGGCATCATTGAAATATAGAAGTACCGGACCTCGGTAGCATTCATTATTTTTAGCAAAACCGTCGGCATCAAGTATCCCTTCGTATCGCTGTCCCATATTATCTACGATCCAGAATTTGAGACCTCCGTAAACCTTGCCTTCACCGGACTCATCTACCATACGAAAACTAAACCATTGAGCACGTAATGGACACGCTAGTGCTTTCTGATTGAACATTTTTTTCACCTCATTATTAAAATCCATATCCGCGCCCGCTATTCAGTGCAACTTGGATATATGGAACAATCGCGGCCATCCGGCATCCTGAAGGATTTAAAATCTGTATTGTTTCCGCGACAAAACGCATAAGCATCATCAAGCCCTTTTCCCATACATCGCTTCCACCCATTAGCGAATTTAACCCAAGTATCACCCATGTAAGGCAACTCCTCCTCCACAATCCTAAAGGCGATATTTACGGTTTCGCCAGCTAACTGGCCACGCTTCAATATCCCACCAGCAAGACGCGGAAGTACTTCACCCTTTTTATCTTCAGCACGGCATTTCAATATTTTTGCAAGATAACGATTAGGCCCCATAGTGCGAAACAACCATTGACATTGCCCATTAAACAGCTGGCCGCTTTTACCCAATAAGGGCGGAGTGCCAGTTTCGCGGTCGAGAATAGTTAGCCAAGCGCTGTCAATACCAATATTTGTCCAACGTGGGCCATAGCGTCCTTTTATATCCAACTTTATACTTTTCAGTACCAACGAGCAGCTATCCGCGATCTTGGCTAAAGGGATATCAAACTCTACAGTGTGGGCCGCTTCCTGCAATTCGCTCTTGAACGGAAACCGAGTAGGTGTACCGCGCTTGACCGTACAGGTCTCGCCGCTCGCTGGTGCGTAACTGGCCAATGCCTGAAGTTCAAAGTTAGCAGGCATAGCGGTCTGTAACTTGAAGGTATCGACAGGCTTAGCTGAACAACCAATCATGGCTCCGACCGATATTATAAAGAGCGCACAATTGATATTAATGTGGCTATACCAATTATGGCACCAAGTATTAACCATCATTGGAAAATTTAACTGCAGTGCGATCCATGGGAAGGAAATATTTTTTTCACTAAACGCTTCTCCGTTATCATTTAGACGCATATATATTCTTCTATTCAGCGCAGCTTGGATAAATGAAGCAAGCCTTACCATCAGGCATTTTAAATTCCATAAAATGAGGCGGGGTAGTGCAATACTCTTCGTTTTTGGATCCCCACCGACCGGTGCATGCCTTCCAACCGAGTGGAGTTTTTAACCAGGATTTTTCAAAATAAGGCTCTTCTTCGCGTGCAATATTAAAGCTTATATCAATTATTTTTCTGGCTAGCCGGTCACGCTGAAAAGTTCCGCCGGCGGCGCGGAGTAGAACTTGGCCGTTTTCAGCTTCAGCACGGCATCTCAATATTTTCGCAAGATAACGATTAGGCCCCATAGTGCGAAACAACCATTGGCATTGTCCGTTAAATAGTTTGTCGATCAAACCAGGGTCATCGGTAGTATTATCAGCAGGCGAATCAAGGAACGACAGCCAAGCGAAATCACTATCGCCATCTTCCCGATCCGGCCCATATTGGCCCCGTATATCTAACTTGATATTTTTCAGCACCAACGGGCAGCTATCCGCGATCTTGGCTAAAGGGATATCAAACTCTACAGTGTGGGCCGCTTCCTGCAATTCGCTCTTGAACGGAAACCGAGTAGGTGTACGGCGCTTGGCCGTACAGGTTTCGCCGGTCGCCGGAGCATAACTGGCCAATGCGTTAAGCCTGAAGTTGGCTGGCATGGCTGTTTTCAATTTGAAACTTTCGGGTGCAGAGGTTTTGCAACTAGCTGCAAGCATTACAAAAATACCAAGCGTGAGGTATCTCAAACCTTTGTAACGGTCCCTTTCGGTAAACATTTTCTATCCCTCTTTTTCTAAGTCAGTTCTCGCCAGGTTCTCAATAGCTATTCCTTTGCCTCAACTATAATTTAAAACTTTGACCACGGAGGGCAAGCAACGCCTGAGACATCTCCAATGGTTAACGTGTCCATCACAAATGTGGCGGGCAAGTCTATTAATCCAAACGGAATACTTAAACCATATGTACTAATTATTGCAGGTGGATATAGTATCGCCATCAGATCAATTTGCGTTCCGCCGTACATACAGGAGTGCGGGACAATTCGGTTTCCAAACCAAGCACATCCCGTACACATTAGAAATGCCGCACTCATTACTACCCAATTAATTTTTTTCAAATTTGTGCCGTTTATTACTTGAACAAAATAATTTTTCATTCGTGAACGATTGGTCGTCACGTCGATAGTCTTTACCATTAGATAATCATTAGGATCAGCTCGCCCAATACTTGGCTTCATTGTATAGCCGTTCAAAATGAACTTCTGGCGCTTCATCATTCTTAGGCAACCAACTTTGAATCACGGCCCCTTTTTCCTCTTTGAGCCGCTGGCTAATCAGGAAGGCCAACTGATTTGAAGTGGTCCAATTCCAGTCATCTGCCAGATCTAATTGCTCAGTTATCCATTGGCCCACATTGATATTTTCATCGAGTTCGCTAATGGCTTCAGCATGCTCTGAGAGCAAATATTGAGCTACGTTCGCATGCAAAATCGCCCGCGATTGTGCCGCCGGTACTGGAACAGACAACCAAGCTGGATTTACCGGCACGGGATAAACACCGGGACTGGGATTCTCCCCCACCGCCCACTCCTGCCCATTCCAATAAAGAACACTGGCTATGGACCCGAGGTATTCAGGCAGCGCTTCGGGGTTTAGATGATTCAACGCCCGCGCCAGCACTCGGTTGTCGTGAAATCTGTACAGCGATTGCTCGGGGCGCTGGCCGATGATGATGCGTGCGCGCCAATGATTGGCCATCGCCGCCAACTGGTCGCCTTTGCAGCTGACCAGCCAACCCCAGTTGCGCTCGGGGGTTTCGAACAGTGAGGTAAGCAATGGCCGCATGGGGCTGCTGATTTTGAGAATCAGCGGACCGGTCACCATATCGCTGATGGGGGTTTGGGCGTAGACGCTGATGTACTCCGGCGTCTGTTCCACCGCCAAAAACGCTTGGCGGGTTTCCTGTTCACCGTCTGAGTTAAGGATCAGGTAGGTCGAGCGGGCGAGGCGGGATTGTTCGGCCATCCATGAGTTGGGCTGAATAGTCATGCGGTAGCTCCTTCAAGCATGCAAAGGCCTTCTCGACAGGCCTCGCATAGAGGACAAACATCGTCGCCAAAGACGTTGCTGCGAATCAAGATTGCCTGTTGGGCGTAGGACATAACAGGTGGCAAATCGGGAGGCGCGATCAATGCGGCAACGGCGTCAGGAGTCAGTGGACTCGCCGGAGTGCCCGGAACGGGCGCGCCGCCCAGCAGAATGGGTACGCTGGAGTAGATACCTGCGGCGCTGACAACGAAGTGGACGCCCCCTGCTTTTATCGACAGGCTGATGCCCGCATCGATAACGACGTTGCCGCTGGATTTGAGGTGAATTTCTGTGCCCGCTTCAACCACCAGCACTTGGCCGACCTTGGTATGACTGCTGGTCGCGACGTTCAGGTTATCGCCCGCTAACAGTTGGACGGATCGCTCGCCAGTTGTGGTGCGGTCTTCGGCGGCTTTGAGCACCGAGGTGCTTTTGCCCGTGATGGTTTCCAGGCGTTCGTTGCCGACCTCAATGCGGCTGTCATTTTGGATGTTCTGTTCCATGTCCCGCTGCGCGCGGAGGTAGATCAGTTCTTTGCCGCTTTTATCTTCAAGGTGCAGTTCGTTGTAGCCAGTGCTCGCGAGCGTGCTTCTGGATCGGAAAACGCTCTTGGTTTTGTGCTCAGGCAGAGGGTAAGGCGTTGGATTCTGATTATTGGTGACGCATCCGGTGATCATTGGCTTGGCCGGATCGCCTTCTAGAAACGTAATGATCGCTTCCATGCCTACCCGAGGGATGGTGACTGCTCCATAACCCTGGCCCGCCCAACTGCTAGACACACGCACCCAGCAACTGGTGGTTTCGTCGTTCTGTTCAGCTCGGTCCCAGTGGAATTTGACGCGCACTCGTCCATATTTATCGCAGTAAATTTCCTCGCCAGCAGGCCCGGTAACCTTTGCCGTATGGCTGCCGTGAATCTTCGAAATACCGTGCCTCAAAGGAGGCCGAAACTGGGTTTTCTCTGGAATGGCGGTGAACGTATTGCGGTACCCCTGTGCAATCCCGTTGCTTTCAGCAAGCATGCCAGCATTGAATTCTTCCAACACTTGCGGCTGGTAGGCCTCGTGTTTCACGGAGATCAATACCCAGAGTGCGTTCCAGTCAGGGTCAGAATGGCCCTCGACTTGCAGTACAGAACCACTGCGCAAAAGCGGCTGGTCGGTCGCACCTTCGGCTAATTGGTAGTCGGTTCTATGGCGTTCCAGCAGTCGCTTTATGCGCTCGCGCCCACCCGACTCATCGGTGAAATTGCCGGGGTAAACGTAGTCCTGCATATGTGGGACGAGGCTGGAATCTTTGATGGCTTCCAGTTGAACGTGGGACTTCTGAAAGTCATAGTCGCGGCTGATAATTTCGCTGGTCCGAGCGATTACACGCAACCCGAAGTCATTGATGGCCGGTCCCTCAGGCACCATTCCGTTAATAGGTACGTGGGGGAGCACCAATGTCGGCTTATTGTGAAAGAGAGCTTCGTCATCGCCGAATATCAGGCGATGGCCATCTGGCGCGTGCTCGAAGTAGAACCAACGGCCGTCCTCTTCACACAACCTTTGAATAAAGTGCAAATCCGTTTCGTCATATTGAACACAGGACTCACGCTCAGCCATAGGTAAGGCGCCGGTCTTGAACTCAACATGCAAACCGCTGAACATCCCGTTCTCTTTGAGCACTTGGGTGATGATTTGAGTGGTGGTCTGGTTCTGGAAAATACGCCGGTGACTGGAATGTTGCAGGTAGAACAGATAGGGGGTCAGCACCAGCGTGTAGGACGTTAGTCGAGTACCGGTACGGCCTTTTTTGATCGAGTAAATATGGCCATGCAGACCTTCACCGTCTTCGCCAAAAGACAGAAAAGCTTCTTTATGCAGTAGGTTTTCAAATTCTCTCGGTTGCCGCTCAGTGACGATTTCGATGGTGATTTCATAAAGACGACTAATCGCTTCTTCACCCTGGAACGAGAGCACCAACAGGTTACTTTCTTGTTCCCCCTTGATGCTCAGGGTGATTTTTGTGGTACTGGCCGGATGGGACATTCGTCACTCCTTGTTTCAACGTAAGGACTGACTGTGAACGATGTCGCCCCAGAAAAATGCCATCCAAGTCAATGCGCAATGTAGGAAATTTCCTGAAATCCATTAGCACCCATCAGAACCAGCGCCAAGACCTTGCTGGTGCTGCTTGAAGGAAGATATCCCGCAATTCACTAGTCTTAATCGAGCGTTTTTTTGGCTTAAATGCCAAGGCAGTTTTCAACGCCGGCCAACAGCCTTTCGGCAAGTGCGTGGGGCATTGCAGTCGACGATTTAGTTTCTTTTCCCGGGCTTCAACCGCGGTCAATCGCTGAAAAGGATGTTTGCCGCTTGCAAGCTCGAACAGCACACAGGCGACGGCGTAAATGTCGGTGTTGGTTGAAAGAGGCCCGCCTTCCAGCAATTCGGGCGCCGCGTAGGAAGGCGTCCAGGCGTTGAGATCGTTACGACGCAGTTTGGGTAATCCTGGTAGCACACCGTGCAACGTCTGTCCGAGCCCGAAATCGAACAGACGCAGACCGTCTTCGGTCAACATGACGTTGCTGGGTTTGAGGTCGCCGTGGAGAACCCCTCTCCCATGGGCATGTGCCAACGCATCAAGCAATTCAATGGCGATACCCCGTAACTCAATCCAAGGTACGCCCAATGGCCGTTCGCAGAGCAGTCGATCCAGAGGCAGACCACGCATCAACTCCATAGTGATGAATGCGCGCTGGGTGGCGGTGTCGATATTGAAATCAAACACTTGCACCACACCGGGGTGGCGTAGGTGTTGAGTCAGCGCAAATTCGCTATACAGCAGCAAGTCCGCATCCGGCGATTGTGCGAACACGTCACTGAGGATTTTGACTGCAATGCCCGCGTCGGGAGCGCCCATCTGCTCACGCAACAAATCCCGCGCCCGATACACCAAGCCCATGCCACCCGCACCCAGCAAACGCTCGATGCGATAACGGCCAGCCAGCACGTCGGGTAAAGGCGGCAAGGCGTCGGTCATTGGCTAATCACTATGGCAGTCAAGTTATCCCGGGCGGCGCCACCTAATATGTCATTGAACAGGCTGTGCATCGACTCAAGGCCCAAGGTTCTAAGCAGCACCTCGTTGTCGAGCCCTTCATAAAAGCCGTCACTGCACAGCAAAAACACATCGTCCGGTCGCACCTCCAATTCCACTATTTGCAACTGGAGCTGATCACTGGCACCAATGGCGCGGGTCAGGGCTTGGGAGTTGGGTTGCCGGCGGGCTTGGGCGGGACTCATCTTTTGCTCGTTGATCAATTGCTCAAACACCGAGTGATCGCGGGTCAGTTGATGTAGGTGGTTGTCGCGCAGCAGATAGCAGCGGCTGTCGCCCGCCCAGACACAGGCGCCGCGTTTGCCGTCGATCAGCAGCGCGACGACGGTGCTGCCCATGATTTTGTCTTTGCGCGCCGGGCTAACGGTCAGTTCATGGCTCATGCGCCGGTTGAGCCAGTGCAAGCACTGGCGCACGGCAATCACACCCTCGTCGAAGCTGGCCGCTTGGGGCAGTTCGGCGAGGTGGGTGACGATCAATTGGCTGGCGATGTCGCCGCACTGATGACCGCCCATGCCATCGGCGACCACCCACAGACCGCGCTGTGGACAGTCCAGGAAAGCGTCTTCGTTGCGCGTCCGAACCTTGCCAACATGGGTGCGGGCCACGCTGCGCCAAGGGTTTACCTGACTCATCAAAGTTGCGCCGGCAGACGGAAGCTGCGCAGGGCAGCCACATCGAACGGGTTAGGTGAGCGCTGGGCGAGCAACAGGTAATTGGCGCGCAGGCCACCGACGTCGGCTTTGAGGACCATCACATCGCGGCCTTTCAGGTACTCGGTCTGCATCAGGTCGAGCAGGCGGAACAACGACCACGGCCCGGTGTTTTTCTCGATGCCGATGGCACGTCCGACCATTTTTTCCAGCACCAGGCTCGTGCGCCCGTCTTCGGCATCGGTTGGCCAGGTGAAGGACATCGGCACGATGGGGCCGTGGCGGTATTCCAGTTGCTGGTTGCCGAAGCGGAATTCGGCGCGGCTCACGGTCGGGTCCAGGGTGTAGGGCTCAAGTTTGAATTGCACCTGCGGCTCGTTCGGGTCGTGGGCGAAGAAGCTTTGGCGAATGACCTGCACGTGGCCCATTTGCGCCAGGTACAACCGCGACATGGGCAGGCTACGGCCGTCGATGCTGCGCAAGCGGTAGTTACCCGGCGTGCCGCTGACGAAGGGCCGCATGTAGTTGTCGAAGAAACGGTCGGCAACCCCCTGCGCTTTGAAGAACTCACGGAAGTCGCTGATGGCGACGTCGCTGGTGCTGTGGGCGTTGAACGGGTAACGCTGATGCAGGGCTTTGCTATAGAACTCGTGAAGCTCGCTCTGATAACGCTGATTCAGGTATTGGTAGGCATCACCGAGGACCAGCATCCAGGTGTCCTCGGCCAACACGTCCAGCCAACCGCTGATGGGACGCGGCAAGCGGCTGGTTGCTCCGCGCAAGCTGTTCAGCGCATCACGCTGGCCGTTCATGCGCAGCTTGGCCATTTCGTAAGCTGCCTGATCCGGCTGGCTGGAACGCGCCAGCGTGGCGACTTGCAGTTGCAAATCGTTAAGCGCCTGTAATGTCGGCATCAGCTCGGGTGCCGGGCCGTTGTTGGCGTCAAGCAGTTGGTGCAAAGGCTCGAAACGGCGTTGCATGGTTTTCTTCGCCGTGTCCGGCAGGCTCTTGGCGAGTGCGCCCTGAGCTTTTCCGGCGGCCGCAGCGGCGACTTTACCCAGTGCGCCGAGTTTGCCGCCCGCTTCACCGGCCGTATCGGCCAGTTGCTCGACACCTTCGGTGAGATCAGGGAAGCGGGTGTTATCCCGGACTTCGACCAGCAGTTGCAGCAGGGGCGAATTGGCGGCGATCAGCCCGGCAAGCTGGCTGGCGCCCTCGCCCGCACTGCCGAAGGGTTGCAGGTTTATCTGGCCGATGGCTTCGCCCCAATGGTTGGCGTAGTCGCGGAAATACAGCTGCTCCAACTCGACCATCAAACGGCGCAAGTCCATGCCGCTGATGCCAGCGCTTTCGCCCAGCACCCAGTTATCGCGCAGGATGTCGTTCACCAGAGTCGCGCCTTGGGTGGTGAAGAACTGTTGATAACCGCGCTGGGTGTAGAAGCCCGGAATCAGATAGTCGGTGCCGCGAAATACTGCGCCCTGCGGACCTATATGTTGGCTGACACGGTATTCTGGCAAGCTTTGGGCTTGTTCTCGCAGTGATCGATAGACCACAGCGGCTTGGGATTCCGCTTTTAGAACCTGACGTGCCTGAGCCACCAATGCATCGTTAAGCGGGTAGGTAAATCCGTGGGCTAGCAAACGACTGAGGTGTTCGCCCAAGCCGTTCTGGACCTGAGTTTTGCCCATGTAGCGCATCGACCAATCGGTGGCGACCCAGTCTTTGAGCCACGACGAATCCCGGCGCTCGGTAAGGTTGAGCATCAGGTAAGCGCGCAGGCTACCCAAGAGCCGCTCGCGATCGTTCATGTTGGCGCGCACTTGCGCTTCGAGGGTACGGGCTACGCGGGGCAGCAGTTGTGTTTTTAGTTGGCGCTGGTAAGCATCATCCAGCACCGGATGACTAAGTTCACCCTGATAAAGCCCGCTGCGTTCGTGAAGTTGTACATCGCTCAGCGCCGGGAATACGCGGCTTGCCGCGTAGCCGGTGTCCAACACCTGAAGCGCCGCCATGGCGTCGTCTTGCGGGGCCAATTCGAGATGTTGTTTGGTGAGGTTTTGTGCGAACTCACGCAGTTGTTCAAGGCGGCTGTGGTTGGCGGAGAACCCAAGCGCCCAAAGCAGGCCGAATAGGCCGAGTGCTGCGAATGATGTTACGTACAGCGCACGCTGACCCCAGTGGATTCGGCGGCGCTCACGCTTGTTGAGCCCGGCGAGTTCGGCTTCAGGAAAGATCACTCGGCTAAACAGGTGGTTGATGAAGCGGGCGGAGCCGGTGAATGCCGGCATTCCAGCGGCCTTTTTGTAGGTGTCAGTCTGGGCGCCGGTCTGCGGCGCACTGGTCAGGTAGAAACCGCGAAGTTGACCAGCCCGCTCGTAACGATTTCCGCCGAACGCTTGCGCAACAAAACTGGTTAAACCTTGGCCAATCTTTCCCAACTTATGCGGAAAATCAAAAACCAGAGCACGCCGGGGCAAGCTTTGCTCTTGCTGCATACGCGTGATCACTTGGCTGTTCAGGCGTCGAAGCAGTTCTTCAAATTCATGGCGGATGACTTCACGATCATTGCCGCTCTGCCCCTTGGCGAAACTGGCACCCAGCACCTGGTCACTTTCTTCCCTGCTTAGATGTTCGAAAAACGCTTCAAAACCCTGGACCTGGTCAGCCTTGCTGATGACCAAATAGACAGGAAGATCCACACGCAGTTGCTTGCGGATATCTTTCAATCGCTCGCGAACCGAATTGGCAAGCGACATCAAACCTTCTGCATCCTTCTCTAGCAACTCCATCGGCACTGTGATGATGAGACCGTTGAGTGGTCGATTGCGGCGACGCGCTCGGAGCAAACCGAGGAGCGTTATCCACGAATGGCTTTCGACCGTTCCAGGGTTGTGCGTGAGATAGCGCGCAGCGGTGTCGATTAGCACACCATGCTCACCGAAATACCATTCGCAAAAATTCGCGACGGCGGATTCGCTACCGATCTCATTGCTGATGTTGTTGAGCGGAAAATCAAGTCCTGAGTGTTTCAACAAACTGCTCTTACCGCTGCTCTTGGGACCGATCACCAAATACCAAGGCAACTCGCTTCGCCAGCGCTCGCTTTTTCCGCGATACAGGCTAGCGGTTTTCAATGTTCGAACGGCTTTTTTAAACAACTTGCGCAGGCGCTTTTCGTCTTCCTCCATTTGCAGTGTTTTTAATAAACCCCCTGCACCGTCGGCGCTTTTTTCTTCGACGTTTTTACGTTGAGTGCTGCGCCAGCTGTCATAAACAATAAACAGGCCCCACGCCAGAAACAACACACTGATGCTCAGCAAGCGAGAGTTCGCGTCTTCCCAGAACTTGTGATCATCGACCGCCAGCAGCGGCCCTAAAAACCAAACTGCTAATGCAGCCAACAATACAAACAATAGCGTCCAAACCCAGGTTTTCCCTAGAAACGTCGCCAGTTTTTTAAAGAAAATTTTCATCATGCATCCCTGTCTTGCAACCACGGTTGGATCACTGCCGAATCAAGCTGACGGTAAGGTTCAAGAACGGTCTCGCGTTGCTCGTTAAGCACCCAGGCAAACCCGGAATACATGACCGTCAGACACACCAACGTGAAAAGCACTACCAACCACCACGGCACAATGCGTACAAGATTGCGGCGTTGATCCTTGAGGCCGAGCCAGTGGGGCGATAGTTCGCGCGGTGCATCCCCACGCAGGTGGCGAATAGTTCGATAAAGTCCGTCACGAATGTCGTTGAGCTCAGCCTCTCCTTGTTTATCCGCAGAGTGATATTTGCCTTGAAACTCCAGCGCCAAGCAGAGGTACATCAGCTCCAGCAAGTCCAGATTCTTGACTGGGTTACTTCTAAGGGCGCTGAGCAAGACAAAGAATTTTTCACCGCCGAACGTTTCCTTATGCATCCGATACAGCAGGCTTGTTGCCGACCAATCGTTTTTCTTCGTAGCCCCCTCAACTGCCGGCAGCTGGGTTCTTACCGCGGCTTCATCGAGGGCGGTACACAACACGTAGGACGCCTGATCTAGCAGATGGCTTTCGGCATTGAGGCTCAACGCTCGCGGGTGGAAGGAGCCCAGTTCTCGCTCCCATTCTTTCTTTAGGCTTTCCGGATCATCAATTCTCTTTGTGTACTTAATCTCGACGAGCTTGGACAACATCGCAGAGGCAGCGGCCACTAACGGGTTAACACTGGCACTGAAGGTTTGTCTGGCATCTAAAGCAACGGATTCTAATTCGGGGCGCTCTTTGTCGGTCACTGCACTCGCACCCACTTCGCCACCAGCTCGGGGCGCAACAAAAGTTGCTTGATCTGCTACATGACCTGTTTCACGGGTTATTTCATTCATTTTTTTATCGCCCAAAATTTCAGTTCAAGGGCCGGAATATCAGTAGGCACATGGAATGCAAACCCACCTGATTTGCTGAGCTTCGCCAACTCCTCGACGCTTAGATCCAAGGTGAAATAGGCCTTGTCGGCATGGAAGGCGATCTGACGTGGTGCAACTGGAAGCGGCCGAACACTGAAGCCGGGCATGTGGTGATTGACCAAGCCACGAATGGTTTCCACGGTTCCGACTTTGAGTTGCGCGAGTAGGCGTTTACGCAGCTCCTCAGTGCTGCATTGCGCACCCGCCACCAATACGAAGGACGACGTCTCGAAATGCGATTGATCGGCGACGATGGCGACTTGAACCCCATAATCGTGAGGTATGAGGGCCAGCGGCGTCGCATGTTCTTCCAGCACCAAGGTCATCAAATGTTTGAAAATGTTTATCAGCGTTTCAAAGCTTTGGCTTAGATCGCTGTGCTTATATTTAAGATTCGGTGGCGTACGCCGATCTGCCGTGGCAAACGTCGATAACTCGCCCACGACCTCCAGCAGCGTGCGGTACAGCTCCTCGGGGTGCACGTGTTGCAGGTTTTCGTAATGCTGCAAAATCAGCTGCGTGCGGTTCATCATTTGCATCAGCATAAAGTCGCCGACTTCGGAACCGCCAGCCTTGCCGCTGGCGCTGAGCCGCTCGGCCAATGCGGCACAACGGGTATCCACCAGGGCGATGGCTTCGTTGAGGCACTTGGTCAGGTAGGTCGAGGCCTTGGCGTGAATGACCGTTGGGGCGAAATCACCGTTAAGCGTCACGCCGCCGTCTGCCGTGCAATCAAGAATTTCGCACAGCTGAAGCTTCACGAAGATCTGATCGCTTTGCTGCTCACCGATCAGCAAGCGAAAATCCGGACGGCCGCATTGCACTTGGCTGGCAATACCCTCCCCGGCATTCGAATTAGAGATTTCGGCGTCGTACATGGAGTAGCGCGCCAGTACGTCTTTGTCTTCGTCTGCCCGGGCTTCGATGTGATTACCGGTCACCAACGGCAGCGCCAGGTAGACCGGTGCTTTGCCGATGTTAGGCGGCACCTGGATCATCAATGGCTCAACGCGACCTTCCAGATTGAACAGGCTGCCGTCAGGCAAAATGCCGGTGGCCTGACTGACCACAATCTTGCCTTGTTTTAACGGATCAGCCTCAATCCCCTGATCCAAAAAACCCCACATGTAGCGGCCTAGCAACTGCGTGCGGGTTTTCATTTGGTAATCGTAGTAGCGGTCGTTGTGCTGAAAGTGCTGCGGGCGCAGGAGCATGCCTTCGCGCCAAATGACTTTATGAGCGTTCATGGTCAATCTCCTGCTTTGTCGAGGTAGGCCAAGGCGTTGTGGATGCCGGCTTGATCCAGGCGCAATGTTGCGTGGGTGCGTTCCACGGGCGTCAGCTGAACCACGTAACGCCACTTGGTTTCCGGCAGATCGCGATAGGCGGCAAGGACACCGACGTATCGGCTGCCGCTGTCGACGCTGAGCTTGAGGTCCAGGCTTTCACCCGGCCGTAGCTCTAGCTCTTCGCTGGTCACAAGGTCCGGCGCCAGGGTTTCTTTCGGTCGCTCGTACAGGCTGAAGAAGTCCGCATTTTCGAAGGCCACGGGATTTTTCAGCTCGATCAAGCGCACGACAATGGGTGAGGGCCGTCCATGCAGGTCTGGGTTGAGCTGGTCGCTGGCGGCCAGCGTCAAATCCAGCTTGGTCAGCGTGGAGTACGGCGACAGCGTCGAACAGCCAGCCAACAGCAACAGGGCCGCAAAAACTGACAGGTATTTGAAACAGTGAGCGTGAAAGCAGGACATGCGCGTCATCCTTGTGGGTCGGTGTGAAGGCTGTCGATCAGACGAACCTGTTCTTCGTAGGCCTGGGCGAAGTCTCGCGCCAACAGGCGTTCGCTCCAGTCGTCGTCTTGGCCCAGCGCGTGGTGATAACGCCCATAAGCGCGCCACAAACCGCCGTCGGTGGAAAACAAAGGCTGGTGACCGTCGCGCTCGAAACGCAAAGCCAAGTGCTGCGGCGCAAAGTGCTCCAGGGTGCTGCGCAAGGCGGCTCGGCTGGCGCTGAGCATGGCCACTTGATGGGCTTGCAGGTCATTGAACGAGCGGACGATTGAGCGCTCGGCATGGGTTCGTAACTGCGGGTCGAGCAACAACCCTTTCACTGCATCGCTGGCGGTGGCCGCATGCTTGATCGGATTGCGTTGCGTGTATTGCCCAGTGGTCAGTGCCAGGCGCAGTTCATTTTTCAACTCAGTGCGCGTGCGCAGGCTTTGCTGCAAATTGCCAATGCTGAGCTTAAACAGGCGAGCTGTTTCAACAGCCAACACTTCGCGACTTGGTTGGTCGAGGTCATCCACGCTCAGGCCTAGCGCTTCGGCGAAACGCTGCCAGAACATTTCGTTTGGATCGGGTAACGGTGCCGGTGCTGGGGCTGCGTCCGGCTCTGGCGTCGGCGGTATCAGCGTCGGCACGATCAAATGCTCACGCTGAATCGGCGCGTAATCGGCACATTGTTGGGGTTCGGGAGTCGGCGTGTCGATAGCTGACGGCTGTTGCGTGGCAGCCATGGGCGACAGGCCGAAATTGACATCCTCTGGGATGATCAGCGAATTGCGGGGTACGACCGATTGAGCGCTCGCTGCGTTGGACTCAGCGCTTTTGCGTATCACCTGTGCCCGAATGTCGAAGGGGCCGATGACGTACACAGCGCCGTCTTCGATGCGTACATTGCTTTCTTTAACCAAGCGCTCGCCGGTGGCTTTCAGGCGCACGCCATTAGTGCTGATATCCCGCAGTAAAAAGTGGCTACCGTTAAAGCTGATCTGCGCATGTTGGCGGGATACTTGGCTGCCGTGGTCGACGATCACCCAGTCGGAGTACTCCAGGCGGCCAATCGCGCCGCCCCTGGGTTCAAACACGCAGCGTAATTGCTGCGAAGGCGCAGCCTGTTCGGTGTTCACTATTTCCAGAACCAATTGCATTTGCTGCACTCCTTGCGGTCATTTGCCGCGGTTGACCACCTGTGGGTCACCGAGGGGACGATAGGTGTCGTCACTGAATTTGTAGTTGCCGCTACAGCCGCCGAGGCAGCATGAAACGAGCAGCGTCAGCACGATTGCTGGCCATTGACGAACGAACATCGGTAGGTCTCCAAGGTGTGCAGGCGGTGCTGCAAAGAAAGGGTTAAGTGAGGTCGACATAGGTCGTTCAGGTCCGAACGTCGGCGGGGCGAATATTCAGGCGTTCCATCCGGTACAGCAGCGTGCGGCGCGCCAACCCAAGCTGGCGGGCAGCCACAGTTTGATTGCCACCGGTTTTTCTCAGGCAATCGAGCAATAAGCCTCGTTCGATCTGCTCCAGACGCGCGCGCAGATTCAAGCTGCTGTCGCTGGGTTCCAGATCGCGGCGCAGCGCAAAATGCTCGGGTAATAGTTGGTCGCCGTCACACAGCAAAATCGCCCGTTCGACCAGCGCCTTGAGCTCGCGAACATTGCCGGGGAAAGCGTATTGGCAGAGCTGGTCCAGGGCTCCATCGGACCAACTCACCGGTTCGCGTTTTAGAAACGTGCAGGCTTGATCGGCAAAGTGACGCGCCAGGTCCAACGCATCGCCGCCCCGGTCACGCAGGGCAGGCAGTTCGATCGGGAATTGCGCCAGGCGGTAATACAGGTCTTCGCGAAAACGCCCAGCGGCGACCAGTGCGGCAAGGTCGCGGTGAGTGGCGGCGATGATGCGGACGTCGATTTTGTGGGTGTCGTTGGAGCCTAACGGGCGAATCTCGCCCTCCTGCAATACACGCAACAACTTGGCTTGTAGCAACAGTGGCATGTCGCCGATCTCATCGAGCAACAGCGTTCCACCATCCGCAGCATCGAACAGGCCGACACGATCACGGTCGGCACCGGTGAAAGCTCCTTTGCGATAGCCGAACAGCTCACTTTCCAACAGGCTATCTGGAAGCGCGGCACAGTTTTGAACGATGAACCCCTTGGATCGACGCGGGCCGTTTTCATGAATAGCCCGAGCGATCACCTCTTTACCGGTGCCCGTTTCGCCCCTGAGAAGCACGGTATAGGGGTTATTCAGCACCTTGCCGATCAAGCGACTGGTTTCGCGCATGGCCGGGCTTTTACCGATCAGTCCGTAGCCACTGGCAATCGGCACGGCACTGACCGAAGTCGAGGATATTTCTGAAGCCCGGCGCGAACGCTGTAACAGCCTTAGTTGTCCGAGCACGAACGAACCGAACTGCCCCAGCGAGTCAGCAAAACCCTGAAGTTCGCGATGCTCGCGGCTGGCGCACACCAACAAACCGCTGACGGCGTTGTGTTGATCGAGCAGGGGCACACACAGCAATGATTGCCAAGGGCGCCGTCCGGCCGGGAGAAACGTCGTCTCTTGCAGGCTGGCGCTCAAATTGCACAGGCTGACCACCTTGTTCTGACACAGCGCATACTGCAGCAATTGCTCGCCGTCATAGTCCGTTGGCAGGCTGGCCGCCGCACGCGGCTGCAAAAGCCCTTGCCAGTATTCGGCATTTAACACGAGGCTGGTGTGGGTGGCGTCCAGCAGGTACAGCTGACTGATTTCGCACGCACTGAGCTCGACCGACGCACGCACGAAATCGCCGAGCAACGTCGCTGCGTCCATGGCGCTGGAAAGGCGCGCGAACTGCGCTAACAAGTCATGGGCGTAGCGCAGTGGTTCGGGCACCCCTGAAAACATCACGACCACCTCATGCGAACTCACACGCGACGGCATCATGCGTGTCTAGAGTGGCGTGGACGCTTTTGAGTGTTGCTCCAGTGGCCATCGCATCGAGCAGGCGATCCGCAATCAGCGGCAATAGGTGCGAGTCCAGCAAGTGATCGATAAGTCGCGCTCCGCTGTCACTTTGAGTGCAGCGCTCAGCCAATAGATCGACCAATATTTGAGAGTGGCTGAAGCCCAGTTGGCGACGGGCCAGCCGTTCACCCAGGCGCTGCAATTTGATCTCGATCAGCTCGCGCAGTACCGGGCCGCTGACTGGGTAGTACGGCACCACCCGCATGCGCGCCAGCAACGCTGGCTTGAAATGCTGGCTGAGCACCGGGCGGATACTCTCTTCCAACGCTTCGGCGGTCGGACGATCACCATCGCGACACAGCGCTTGGATGCGATCACTGGCGAGGTTGGATGTCATCAGAATGAGCGTATTGCGGAAGTCGATTTCGCGCCCTTCGCCGTCATTGGCGATGCCTTTGTCGAAGATCTGGTAGAAGAGATTCAGCACATCGGGGTCGGCTTTTTCGACTTCGTCGAGCAGCACCACTGAATAGGGTTTCTGCCGCACGGCTTCAGTCAACATGCCGCCTTCGCCATAACCTACATAACCTGGCGGCGAACCAATCAGGCGAGAAACGGTGTGTTTTTCCTGAAACTCGGACATGTTGATGGTGGTAATGAACCGCTCACCGCCGTACAACAAATCCGCCAGCACTAACGCGGTTTCGGTTTTGCCAACGCCGCTTGGGCCCACCAGCAAAAACACTCCGACCGGAGCATCAGGTTTGTTCAGTCCGGCAGCGGTGGCGCGCATTGAGCGATCCAGCGCACTCACCGCTTGGTCTTGGCCCCGAATACGCAACCGCAGGTCGCTGGCAAAGGTGCTGACGCGGGTGTTGTGTTCTCGGGCTAACTGCGCCAGTGGCACGCCGGTCCAAGCGCTGATGACCTCGGCCACTTGACGCGGGCACACTTCGAAACTCACCAACCGCTCGATCTCATGGGCAGCGCTCAAGGCGCTATGAACATTGTGCAACTCGGTTTCAAGCGCCTTGAGTTCATGCGAGTTGTCTTCACCTGAATCGCTTTCGTCACCGCGAGCGAGGGCCAATTGCTGGCGCAGCTCAAGCAGGCGTTCAGCGAGTTTTCGTTGTTCGTCCCACGATTGCTCTACGGTGTGCTGCTCTCGCTCAGCGTCTTCGAGGCGGCCCTCCAATGCGCTTAACGCATCTTGATCAATGCTTAATCCAGCCTCGGCATCCCGTCGCATTGCATGGCACTGACGCCCACCTTCGGCCAGCTCGCTGCGCAGTTTTTCCAGGCGCTCAGGCGGTGCCGCCAAGCTAATGCGCACGCGGGCACAGGCGGTATCGAGTACGTCCACTGCCTTGTCCGGCAACAGGCGGCCCGAGAGATAACGCGCTGATAACTCAGCGGCCGCCACAACGGCATCGTCACGCAGATAGATGCCGTGACTCTTTTCATAAATAGGCGCCAATCCACGCAATATTGTGATGGCTTCGGTGACCGTCGGCTCATGCAACCGCACTGGCTGGAAACGTCGCGCCAGTGCCGGGTCTTTTTCAAAGTACTTTTTATATTCAGCCCACGTCGTCGCTGCAATGGTGCGCAACTCACCACGCGCCAGCGCTGGCTTCAATAAGTTGGCGGCATCGGAACCACCGGCCTGACCGCCAGCGCCAATGAGGGTGTGGGCCTCATCGATGAATAACGTAATGGGCTTAAGCGAGGCTTTGACTTCGTCAATCACGCCCTTAAGTCGCCGTTCGAACTCACCCTTGACGCTGGCGCCCGCCTGCAACAATCCCATGTCCAAAGACAGCAGCTCAACACCTTTTAGGGAGTGGGGCACCTCGCCCCGGGCAATGCGCAACGCCAACCCTTCAACGATGGCAGTTTTGCCGACGCCCGCCTCGCCGACCACGATGGGATTATTTTTACGCCGTCGGGCGAGAATATCGATCATCTGGCGGATCGCATCATCGCGGCATAGCACCGGATCAAGCTTGCCTTCGCGGGCCTGCTGGGTGAGGTTGTGAGTGAACCTGGCCAGCAACGATTCACCGGGAACAGCGGGTTTCCCCGCCGCCGGCTCTGCCTGTTCAGACAATGCGAAATCACGCAGACGGTCGGCGTTCAATTTGGCCATAATCGGTTGGTAGCGGCTGCCGGCATAGCGCATCGGGTTGCGCAGCAACGCCAGAATCAACGCCGCCTGCCCCACATGACTTTGTCCAAGCTCAAGCGTGGCAACCAGCAGTGCGTCTTGCAGCCATTGCACCAGTTCGGGTGCGAACACCGGATTGCGCGAAGCGCTCTGTTCATCTCGCGGCTGCAACGCAGCAGCCAGTTCACCGGCATCGACTTGCGCGTCCAGCAAGGCTCGGCTTAATAAGCCTTGGGGCCGCTCCAAGAGGGCCAGCAGCAGGTCTTCAATCAGAATCTTGCTGCCGCCCCGGGCGACGCAACGCTCGGCCGAGCCTTCCAGTTCGCGACGGGTTTCGGCGTCCAGGGCCTGAATAAGTTGTTGCAGGTCTACGTTGATCATAATCAGTCGTCCTTAATGAGTTTTGCTGCCGAGGGTGACGATGCCGTCGGCATATTCGCGTCCAAGCCAACTGGTCCAGCCGAGGCGGCAGGCGTTATGTTCGTCGAGGCGCAGCTCACGAATTTCTTCATGGCGAAGCACCAGGCGAATGTCGTAATCGAGGGGGTCGCGCAGGGTAAAACGCACCAGCGCGCAGAGCGGTTGATAACCCACTCCCGTAGGCAGGAAATCGAGGAAGCGCTGCCAATCCAGTTCCCGGATGTGCACGCGAAATTTACTGCTGCGATCACGCACGTATTCGCCCAGCACCAAGTCTTCGCCCAAGCGACTGTTCGCCATACCTAGCCGGTTACGTTGCTCCTCAAGAATCCGTACCGAACGCTCGATGCATTGCTCGATGGTCAACTCGGCGTGCTTGAAGTAGTAACGCAGTACGGACTCGATCAACGCGGCCGAGTGGGCTCGCAGGCTGAGCAAGCCCAAATAGGGCAATAGGCGTTTCCAGTTCAGCTCGTTGGTCTCGCGTATCGCCTTGTCCCCAAGTCCGATCAGCGCGAAGAGGTGCGCCGAAAACGGGTCCACCGCGCCGCGCTCGAAACGGGCGTGATAGCGATACTTGCGCCAAGTGGGCAGCAGCAGGCGTTGTAACCGGTGATGAAACAGGTCGAGAAAATCACGGGTCGACTCGCCCTTTCCGCCGTATTCCAGCGCCTGCTCGCCGTAAAAAGCCGGCAGCGGCGATCCGGCTCCAACCAGGCTGATCAAGTTCAGACGCAGCCGTGCGCGAGAACGCCCTCCCTCGTCGAAGAACTCCACGCAATCAATATCGCTGCTCGGGAAACCAAAGCTCGGATTCGCCTGAAACTCCACCAGATCGTAAAGTTGTTCTTCACTCATCGCTGTATTGGATAGGCGTAACTGGTCCATGACCTGAGGTACGGCCTGGAAGATCGAGAATTCGCGTATAGCTCGGCTCAACCTGCTTACAGCAAAGGTTGCAGGCCCATACGTGGTGCCCATTGGTACACCTCCCCCTGTGTGCTTTGCACATGTAGTTCGTGGTACGAATTGAGGCTGGCGTAGAGCGCAAAGAACTCGTTGAGAACCGAGGCGAACAGGAACAAATCGCCTTCGCCGACATAGCTCCTTGGGTCAATCAACAGCTCAGTGCGTAAGCCACGAACGGGCAACCCGCGATGCAACCGATCGACGTGCTGATGGCTGATGGACTTCAAACCGTCGAGCAGGGTTTTGCTGACGTTGCGAGCCTTCTGGTCGTAGTAGCGCGGCAAGTCGTAGGTTTCGAGAATGACCTTCAGCGCATTGACGTTGGCCAGCGACACATAATTCAGCGACATGTTGCTGATCAGCTTCCACAGGAAGTCGCGGTTCAATGGTGGGGCGTAACTGGACGTGGGCACGAGGATGTTGCGGAAGGTCAGCGCTTCCTGGGTTTCTTTGCTGCTGGAAATATCGCCAACCTTGAGCCGGCGCGGAAGGTTTTGATTGGTACAGGTCAGATCCACGGACACCGTCGAAAAACGCTCGATGTTTTGGTTGCCAAAACTCAGGTAAGTGTCCACGCCTTCATGAGCGTGGGAGGGCCGCTGCCGAACGCTGTAATGTGGGGCGTGATTGCCGTCATCGAAGCTGGAGTCATGCTCGAAAGACTCGAACGGCACAAAGCTCTTAAATGTCCCGCCCATCTCGTTCCCGCCCACCCCGTCGACGGAAAACACGCCGCAGTGACCTCGACCCTCTTGATGGGGCAGAAGCAGATACTCGTCTTCTTTTCCTTCAAGACGGATCGGAGACGCATCGTGCTTGAACAGGTTGACGATGGGCGTGCAGTACAGCTTCACGTTGTCTACCGTCGGGCGCTGGCGCTCCATGCCGTTTTTGCTGATAGAGAAATGCAACTCGATACCCTTAGCACCCTTGAGGATATCTTCCGAAAAGCTTTGTAGAGCGTCTAAGCCGGAGATATCAACGAACAGAAACTTCTCTTGAAACGCGAAGTACTCCTGGAGGTAGCGGTAACCACGGAAGGTGTTCAGCGGGTAAGGAATCAATGATTCGTCTTCGGCAAAACCCACGGGCTGGAGGCAGTTGGAGGGTAGGGTTAGGAAGCGGTCGCTGCGGCGCAGAGTGTTCACATGCTCAGTGCCAGCGCCCAATAGGTGCACTTCAACTTTTTCCAAATGGCGCAGCAAACTCAGATAGAGCGTCTGGCTAATGTATCGGTCACCCGCAAAATGCAGCCGAAGGCGGCGCAGCTTCAAGTCACCCAGATGGCCGTCACCTGGAATTTCCAAACGCAGCGTTAAAAGAGCGCCTTCGCCCTTTTCGGAATAGCTCAATGCAGCCAGATTTAGCGCCTGAACCTCTGTGGCATAACATGTCCGGAAACTGCAAATCTCCCCCTCAACCGGCTCACTTTTTACGTCTGTACCGCGAGCGGCGATTACGGTCGGGCCGGCTTGCGCAAGAGCTTCGAACTGCAACATGCTGAACGACGGCAGCGGACGCATGTAGTTCGGCCACAACAGGTACATCAAGGAATGAGTAAGCTCGGGCAGATCATCGTCAAGCTTCTCCCTCAAGCGCCCAGTCAGAAAGGCAAAGCCTTCAAGCAAACGCTCCACGTCGGGGTCGCTTCCACCCTGCCCCAAAAAATGCGCCAACGCCGGATTACGCTCAGCGAAAACACCGCCCAACTGGCGTAGCGCGTTCAATTCGCTTTGGTAGTACTGGTTAAAAGACACGGGCGATGAGCTTCCTGCACGAATGCTGTGTGAATGAGATGTAGCGTTCGGCGTGCTCCGCTGGAAAGTTCCACGTGGAACACGCTGGTATATGAAATAGAGCGTCGCTACTTAACTGTGATTTTTCCGCCGTTACTCAATCGGGCGGACAACAAGACCGATGACTTAACACCGTCAACTTCCAGTTGGCCTTCGATGGAGAACGCAAGGTTCAGCTGGTTACTCTCATTAGGCGTTGAGATGAGTTCAACCTTGGTAAGACGCGGCTCATACGCCTCAATGAAGCGCTTGATGTCTGTTGCTCCCTGAGTCAACGCATCGTGAAGACTCAGCGTCATATTGTTCAGGTCTGGCATCCCGTAGTCGGGCAGCGCTAGTACACTGCCCGCACGGGTGCTGAGCATTTTGGACAGGTGGGCAGTCACCGAATCCCGGGCGGCTTCCTCGAGGTTTTTGCTTCGCGAGGCAGGAGTTCCACCAAGGCGTTCGAAAAGACTGCCGTATGCCGTCATGAGTTATCTGCTCACTCTTTTTCCAGCTTGCCGACCAGCGACAGGGTGAAATCAGCACCCATGTATTTAAAGTGCGGGCGCACGTTCAGGCCCACTCGGTACCAACCAGGCTCACCTTCAACATCAGTGACGGTGACTTGGGCTGCGCGCAGTGGGCGGCGACCCCGAACGTCCGCGCTTGGGTTTTCCTGATCAGCAACGTACTGACGAATCCATTTGTTCAGCTCTTGCTCAAGGTCCGTGCGTTCTTTCCAAGAGCCCAGCTGCTCGCGCTGCAGCACTTTGATGTAGTGCGCCAGGCGATTGATGATGAACATGTATGGCAGTTGTGTGCCCAACTTGAAGTTGAGTTCAGAAGTTTTATCTTCCTCACTGATGCCGAAAAACTTCGGTTTTTGCACCGAACTGGCGGAGAAGAACGCTGCGTTATCGCTGCCCTTGCGCATGGTCAGGGAGATAAAACCTTCCTCGGCCAACTCATATTCGCGGCGATCCGACACCAGTACTTCAGTCGGAATTTTGGTCTCGATTTCACCCATGCTCTGGAAGTGATGCAACGGCAGATCTTCCACGGCGCCGCCGCTTTGTGGGCCAATAATGTTCGGGCACCAGCGAAATTTAGCGAAGCTGTCGGTGAGTTTGGTGGCGAAGGCGTAGGCGGTATTACCCCACAGATAATGCTCGTGGCTGTTGGCTACATTCTCTTTGTAGACAAAGCTCTTGACCGGATTTTCCTCGGGGTCATAGGGGTTACGCAGCAAGAACCGCGGTACGGTCAAGGCGACATAGCGTGCGTCTTCCTGCACGCGGAAGCTTTGCCATTTGGTGTAGTGCGGGCCTGAGAATTGGTCTTTGAGGTCTTTCAGGTCCGGTAAACCGGTGAAACTTTCCAGTCCAAAAAATTGCGGCCCGGCTGCGGCAATAAAGGGGGCATGCGCCATGCACGCAATGCTGGCGACATATTGCATGGTCTTGACGTCTGGCGAGCTGGGCGAGAAGAAGTAATTGGCAATAATTGCGCCCACTGGCTCGCCACCAAACTGACCGTATTCAGCCGTGTAAACATGCTTATAGAGGCCGGATTGATTGATCTCCGGCGAATCTTCGAAGTCATCCAGCAGGTCTTGCTTGGAGACGTTTAAGATCTCGATCTTGTTGTTTTCGCGGAAGTCGGTGCGGTCCACCAGCAGTTTCAGCCCGCGCCACGACGCCTCTAATGCCTGGAACTCGGCATGGTGAAGAATCTCATCCATTTGAAGGCTGAGCTTGGCATCGATCTCGGCGATCATGCGATCAACCATGGCTTTCTTGACCGGCTCGCCATTGTTTTGCGGCTTTAACAACTCTTCAATGAACGCCGACACACCCCGCTTGGCGATGCTGTAAGCCTCGTCGTTAGGCGTCAGTTTGGTCTCGGCAATAATGCGGTCGAGAATGCCGCTCTCCGCTGTTTCGGTGGTGTTTTGCTGCGATGCTTTGGTGCTCATAATGTGGGCTTCCTATGCGGATAAAGGCTCAAGCGTCGGGCTTTGCGGCTGCGTTCATCTCAAGTTCGCTCAGCACTCGGCTGCGTGATTCATCGTCGCTAAGGACGCTTTCAATCGCTTTGCGAAACGCTGGCGCATTACCTAATGGCCCTTTGAGAGCGACCAACGCATTGCGCAACTCCATCAACTTTTTCAGCTCTGGAATCTGATCAATCAGGCTGGCCGGGTTGAAATCCTTCATGGATTCGAAACCAAGTTTGATCGCCAACTCATCTGAACCACCCTCCTCCTGAAGACGGTTCGGTACGCTCAGTGTCATGTTGAGTTTTTGTTTGCTCAGCACATCGTCGAAGCTGTTCTTGTCGATGCTGATCGGCTTGCGGTCTTCAACCTTTCGTTCATCCGCTTGATGGGTGAAATCCCCCAACACCATCAACTTGAGCGGCAGCTCAACCTGTTCCTGCGAGTTACCGGTCGCGGGTTTGAACGTGACGTTGATGCGTTCCTTAGGGGCTATGGAGCCTTCTTTGGCCATGACTTTTCTCCTCTACAGTGATGACCCGAAGGCCTAGGGCAGTGCGACTTCGATATCGAGGTGACACAGCCGTTGAAAGATGTCGTCCTTGCGCTCGCGCACGACGGCGTTCTGCGGCAACAACTCGCAGCAGCGGTACAACAGATGCAAAACTTGCAGTGCGAGGTCCGGCTCCCAGGCCGCAAGTCCGGAGCTCAATAATTGTTGATCGAGGGTTTCAAGCTGGGCTTTGGCCAATTCGTATTTCTTGGCTTGATGACAAAGGCGAGCAAGGCTCAGTTGCCAGAAAAACCGTACTCGCCCTCCTTGGGCGGCCTGCAATCCCTGCTTGAGGAGTTGCACGGCAGGTTTGAGCCCATCCCTTCGCAAAATGGGCAACGCGTCTTCGTATGCCTCTTCCCAGACCGCCTGCTGATAGTCGGTTTGCACAGTCATCGGCGAACTCGCAGCTTGGAAATGCACTAAAACGTGGGCACTGATCCAGCTGCGTGTCTCGGCATCGGCGAAGGGCACGCCGTCATGAAACTTCAGTTCAACCACTGTGGGCAGGCGCTGCAAGAACAGCGAGAACTGCACTTCTACTTCTCGCATGGCGAGGTCAGCGTTAAGTCCTTGCTGACACTCCCAGGCCATACGCTGACCATCGAACCAGAATGGCGAAGCGGAAATGCTTGCCTCAAGGTCCACCAGCAAATCGGCAAACGCCCCTTGAGAAAAGCGGTCTTGATAGCTTTTTAATTTGTCCGCCGGTGGCCCGCGCAGCGCGGTGACGTGCTCAGCATTACGTTCGGGAAGCGTGTCAATCGGTAGCCATAGCAATGTCCGGTTGAGGCGCAAAGCGCGTATGTCGGTGGCTTTCTGGCGCAACCACCAGGTACACAATGTGCGGGCATTCTCCTGCTGACCACGCAGGGCTTTTTGCGCTTCTTTCTCGTTGTCGACTGGTGAACCCGGTGCAAAGAGTTGGCTGGCCGCCTGTTTGATCTGCGCAACGGTCGATTCCACGGGGCCGGGCAAATTATTCACGGCGCGATCAATCATCAGCTTCAGGCGCCGACACAGCGGCAACATCAAAGGCGCGTCACCCGCCAAATGCAGCGTCAACAATGTTTCCAGCCCATGAAGGCGTTCCAGCAGCAGCTGGAACAAGGGCAATTGCTCCTTGATCGGAACGCTCTCCACCAACACTTGGTCCATACGCGGCAACAGCCAACTGAATGCTGCCGCGCGGGTACGCACCTTAAGCGGATGCACCGCTTGCCAATGGTGCTGGCAGAGATGACAGAGCATGCCAACGCCAGCCATCAAACCGGCAAATGATTCTTTCTGGTACAACGCCCACACCAACCACGCCCCTACACGCAGGTCTTTGGACTGGGTTTGCAAAATCGCTTCGCTCAGGTCAAGCACCTTCTGCCAGTCGACCTTAATGCCCTCTTCCATGGACTGAGCTTTGTTCAGTTCAAGCTCCAGCGCTTCATATTCGTTGGAAAAACGAATGTCCTCGCCGCAGAAGTTGTCTTGGGCGATTGGCGTTTTAGCCACAACAAGGTAATGGGCGGAGCGTGCGCTTGAGTAGCTCATCCGAGGTAGCGACCGTTTGAGCAGGCATAACCATACTGAAGTGCATCGATACTTGGCGGGGTTGTATCAGGATGGTTCATGAAAGTTGCTTTAAACCGATTGCATTTGTCGTACGTCATAGTCGGGCTCCTCGGACGTTGGGCCGATCTTAAAATTGTGCAACTTATAAGTCTGTAGGATTTATTACCTTCTAATGTCGGCCTGCTCTGATGAAAACGACGAAACTTCGTACGGAGTCTTCCAGAACATGAAAGTCGCTGTTGTCTGTAGGAGATATCCTGCAAAAACATCGGAAGCTAGAGCAGTTTGAAAAGCTAAAAGAGGCTTGTTAAATGCTCCAAACCGCCGTATTTTTCTGCAACCCAATTATTAGTGCATATGTATCTGTACAACGATTGCCCCATATTTGTTATTGCGGCTACTGCAGCAATAAATATTAACTCCCTATAAAAGCATTGTTCGTTTTGCTCTAAGGGAGGGGTGCGCAAATAGTTGTCAATGTAAAACGACTAATATTCGCGAAGTTATTCAGGAGTACCGTTTGTGGAAAAACACGACCCCAATTCCTGCCGGGTATGTCTGGCGAATCGACCAAAAGAAAAAACCCCTCAGCAACTCGCCGCCCGGGAGGAGATGCAAAAACCCGCCCTGGCCGCAATTGCGCAGAGGGAAGCACGCCAAGAGGCGCTCTACCGCAGGGTGGCGGAGCAGAAAAAACGCGAGCGGGACAGCAAGGTGCCGGTCTTCTTGACCATCGGTGTGTTCTTCGACGGCACCTGCAATAACGCCAGCAACACCGCGATGGGCATTATGTGTGGCGCGCATCACCCGATTCAGCCGCAAGACCTCGAGACCAGTTGCAAACCGTATATGGCGGATGCTGACAGCAGTTATGGGAATGATTTAAGCAAGATACCAACCACGAAATCACCCACATCATGTTTGATGTCTTCGGTTTTAGTCGAGGCGCCGCAGCGGCCAGGCACTTTGCCACAGAAGTCGCCAAAGTTCGCAACGGTCCCTTAGACGCTGCACTCAATAACCAAAAAATTGCATTCAGCCCGGAATTCATTGGCCAATACAAAAAAGATATCCGCATCGGTTTTATCGGCCTGTTCGATACCGTGGCAGCTACGGGTGGGTTGAGTAACTTACTCAATATCAGCAGTTCAGTTACTCCCGGATTGAACATTGCATTGCCCTCGTCAGACTTCAGATACGTGGTGCAATTAGTGGCTCGCGACGAGTGCCGAGACAATTTTGCCCTTAATAAAATCGGCCCCGATCATCCTGAAATTATCGTGCCCGGTGTTCACTCGGACGTTGGAGGAGGTTATCGCGCCGAGGCGGACGAATGCGTGCTGATCACTCCCATGCAGGCGCTGACGGTCGCGGAAAACTGTGACGTAAAAACCACCTCCATTTACCAGGACGCGCTGCAAGCCAAACTGCACATGATCGCTAAAGGCTGGCCCGCCGAGATGCTGGAAATTATTACTCCGCCCTCTATGGAGTTAGCGATTGACCCGCAGGATCGACAGGCACCCCGGGAAAAAAGAGTGTTTGCGGGCCTACAACTCAAGCGAACAGTACGCGGAGAGTTGTCGCGTGTGTATTTGCGGGTGATGTACACCCTGGCGAAACAAAAGAAGGTACGTTTTACCGATATCGATGAGCAGCGTGCTGACTACAAGCTCCCTCAAGACCTCCAATCGCTGTGCGACCGCTTTGTGGCCGGTGATTACAGCACCACACCTGCCGAAGAAGCTCAGTTAAAGCTGCGCTATATCCATACCTCCGCCCATTGGAACAACCCAGTGACTAAGCGACATGGGGAGGGCCTAAAGCTTTTTTACTTTAATGCACCGACGGAAAACGGCATACGCATCCAACACCCTCACGTAATCAAGGGCCAACGATGAAGATCAAAAAGCTGTGGATATTATTGGGTCTAGCAATGATTGCAGGATGCCAGGCCGCCGACCCGTTGTCCGGCGTTAATGACCCCCATCACCCATGGTGGGATCTGCGATTCTCCGCGCCGTACTATATGACGGGTTGGGTCGAGATGAGCGCGGTAGTGGATATCAATAACCGATTCTTTCCACGCAGAGGCGGCGGGGCTATCGGCATCGGAGCTTTTCGGAACGACGGCATCGAATATGCCCACGGATGGGCGGATACCGGTGGAAACGGGAGTTTTGTCACCGGTGCCGATCTCCCGAAACGGGTCTTTGTGCGCTGGCAATCCTCGGTCGAGCCTCAAACCTATCAGGGCTGGATAGAGATCCCGGAAGAAGCCCGTCAACTGATGCGCTACTCCATCGCTCGACGCTGTGCCAAATACCCTGACCGCCCAGCATCCTGGCACCCCAGCCTGACCCTGGGGCTTGCACCCGGCGGTATCGTGCAAGTGTGGGTGTGGGATGAGTGTTTACGCCGAGTCGCCTTCAACCGCGCCCAAGTGGGGATAGAACCCTTAGGCCCGGATCTGGGCAAATCAAACGGGCACTACTTCCAACAAACCAAGGACTCGAAGCAATACATCGAACGCTTCGGCATTCCGTATGGCAGTTGGTGATCCTACCCCACCCACAAAAGCATCTTTACTCTACGTCTCAAGGCGCATCACATGAAGGCGCTATGGAAATGGCCTCACACCTGTGGCTTAACGAAGGTAATAACTTTGAAGCTGTAGTTGAATACGGGTCTGCTGACAGTTACGCGAACGGACGCAGGTGCAGACAAAACAATCACGGTACTTGCAACTGCAACGAGGGTCAGTTTCATACAACGCTTCCTTGAGGATTAGTGGGTTTAGCACTGAGATGCCGACGGCGCATCAGGCGATAGGCTGCCGGGATGACAAACAGAGAAAGTAAGGGTGCCGTGACCATGCCGCCGACCATGGGCGCTGCAATGCGGCTCATTACTTCGCTACCAGTACCGCTGCCCAACAAGATAGGTAAGAGGCCTGCAATGATGACGGCCACGGTCATGGCTTTGGGCCGAACGCGCTGCACAGCGCCTTCACGAATCGCAGCCACCAGCCCGCGCTCAGTGCTGTCGCCAAGGTTTTCACGCTCAGCCCAGGCGTTCTTCAGGTAGAGCAGCATGATCACGCCAAATTCGGCAGAAACACCGGCCAAGGCGATAAAGCCGACACCCGTGGCGACCGACAGGTTGAATCCCAATAGATAGAGGAACCAGGCCCCTCCAGTCAGTGCGAATGGCAGAGTGGCCATGATCAGCAACGCTTCATCAAAGCGAGCGAACGTCAGGTAGAGCAGCACGAAGATGATCAACAGCGTGGCAGGTACCACCAGTTTGAGTCGTGCGTTAGCCCTTTCGAGAAACTCGAACTGTCCTGAGTAACTCAGGCTCATCCCAGGTTGCAACTTCACTTGCTCACTGACCATCCGGCGTAGATCGGCGACTACCGAGGCAATGTCCCGGCCACGCACGTCGATATACACCCAGCCTGAAGGTCGAGCGTTCTCACTCTTAAGCATGGGCGGGCCATCGCTGACCTTTATCTTCGCCACGGTACCAAGGGTGATCTGGCTACCCAAAGGTGTGTAGATCGGCAACTGCTCCAGGGCACCGAGCGAGTCACGCCACTCGCGAGGGTAACGGACGTTGATCGGAAAACGAGCCAGCCCTTCAATCGTCTCCCCGACGTTTTCACCGCCGATTGCGCCGGCCACGATCGACTGCACATCGGCAATATTCAGCCCATAGCGGGCCGCAGCTTTACGATCGATATCTACGTCAATATAACGGCCACCGGTCAGTCGTTCGGCCAACGCTGAACTGACACCTGGCACGTCCTTGGCCACACGTTCGACGGCTTGGGTGACGGCATCGATCTCCGTCAGGTTGGTACCGGCGACCTTCACACCAATCGGGCTTTTGATTCCGGTAGCCAGCATGTCGATGCGGTTACGAATCGGTGGTATCCAGATGTTGGTCAAGCCTGGGACACGTACCACTCGGTCCAGCTCCTCCACGAGCTTTTCCTGGGTCATCCCTGGGCGCCACTGCTCCCGCGGCTTGAACTGGATGGTGGTCTCGAACATCTCCAGCGGTGCCGGATCGGTGGCGGTTTCGGCGCGACCCGCCTTACCGAAAACGTGTTCGACTTCGGGCACGGTTTTGATCAGGCGGTCGGTCTGTTGCAGCAGCTGCGCCGCCTTCTGCGCCGACAACCCCGGCAAGGCCGAAGGCATGTAGAGCAGGTCACCCTCGTCCAGCGCAGGGAGAAACTCGCCACCCAAGCGAGAGATCGGCCAAAGCGTACTGAGAAAGACCAGTAGCGCAACCAACAAGGTGATTTTGGGCCGACGCAGCACCGCGTCCAGGGCCGGTTGATAGATCCTGATCAACCAACGGTTTAGTGGGTTCTGTTGCTCATTGGGAATTCGTCCACGAATCCAGTAGCCCATCAACACCGGTACCAGAGTCACCGACAGTCCGGCCGCCGCCGCCATGGCGTAGGTCTTGGTGAAAGCGAGGGGGCCAAACAAGCGGCCCTCCTGCGCCTCCAAGGTGAACACCGGAATGAACGACAGGGTGATGATCAACAGGCAGAAGAACAGCGCCGGCCCTACCTCAACCGCAGCTTCGGTAATCACATGCCAGCGATGTTCGCCCTTAAGCTCCTCGTCGGGATGGGCCGCATGCCAGGCCTCGATCTGCTTATGGGCGTTTTCGATCATCACCACCGCGGCGTCGACCATGGCACCAATGGCAATGGCAATCCCTCCCAAGGACATGATGTTGGCGTTAATTCCTTGGTGACGCATGACGATGAAGGCAATCAGCACCCCAACTGGCAGCGAGATAATGGCTACCAGTGACGAGCGCAGATGCCACAGAAATATCCCGCAGACCAACGCGACGACAATGAACTCCTCGATCAGCTTGTGGCTGAGGTTTTCCACGGCACGATCAATCAACTTGCTGCGGTCGTAGGTGGTGACGATTTCTACCCCGGCCGGCAGACTGCCTTTGAGCTCGTCGAGTTTGGTCTTGACCGCCGCAAGGGTTTCACGAGCATTCTTGCCGCTGCGCAGAATCACCACGCCACCAACCGTTTCACCTTCGCCGTCGAGTTCGCTAATACCACGACGCATCTCCGGCCCCAGTTGAATTGTGGCCACATCGCCAAGAGTCACTGGCACGCCACCAGCCCCGAGTTTTAGCGGGATCGCCCGAAAGTCATTCAGTGTCTTCAGGTAACCGGAAGCGCGCACGATGAACTCGGTCTCCGCCAGTTCCAGCACAGCACCGCCGGTTTCCTGATTTGCGTTGCCAATCGCCTTGGTCACCTCAGACTGCGTGATACCCAGGCTGGCCAGCTTGAGCGGATCGAGCTGCACCTGGTATTGCTTGACCATGCCGCCGACAGTGGCTACTTCTGCCACGTTCGGCAGGGTCTTGAGCTCGAACTTGAGAAACCAGTCCTGAAGTGCGCGCAGCTGCGCCAGATCATGTCCACCGGTGCGATCTACTAGGGCGTATTGATAGATCCAGCCCACCCCGGTGGCATCTGGTCCCAAGGCCGGTTTGGCCGTAGCTGGCAAGCGGCTTTGTACCTGGCTCAGATACTCCAGTACGCGTGAGCGAGCCCAATACAAATCGGTACCGTCTTCGAACAGCACGTAAACGAAGCTGTCGCCGAAGAAGGAGTAACCGCGTACGGTTTTGGCTCCCGGTACTGAGAGCATGGTGGTCGCCAGCGGATAGGTCACCTGATTCTCGACAATTTGCGGCGCTTGCCCCGCGTAGGGGGTGCGGATGATTACCTGGACATCGGAGAGGTCCGGCAGTGCATCAATGGGGGTGCTCTGAACCGACCAGACGCCCCAGGCAGTGACGAACAGCGTGGCCAGCAGGACCAGGAAGCGGTTGGCCACCGACCAGCGAATAAGACCCGCAATCATGGCTGGCTCCCAGAGCGTTCCAGCCGCTCAACGCGCAGACCATCATCCGTCTGGCTGACAGCGATCCTAACCTTGTCGCCCGTTTTTAGGCCCTTCATCAGAACTGGAGTGGCGAGAGGGAAAGTCATCGTCATGCCTGGCATCCCCAATGTCTTGAAGGGACCATGGGCGAGCGTGACTTCTTTGTCGTTGATCTCAACGATCTGACCATCGGCCTCATGCATAGCGACGGCGGTTACAGTAGATGGCGTAACTTCCAGTGAGCTTGCGACAACGCCCTTGAGACTGGCCTCCGAATCGAGCAGGAACTGGCCAGAGGTCACCACTTTCTGCCCCTCTTCCAAGCCTTTCAATATCGCCGTCTTGCCGTCGTAATCCTGGCCTAACTGCACCTCCACCGGACGATAGCGGCCAGCGTCTTCAGCGAGCATGACCAACGCACGTCGACCGGTACGAATGACGGCCTCGCTCGGTACCCACAAAACACTTTGCTCCGTCGAACGATTGAGGCTTACCTCTGCGGTCAAACCTGGTCTGAGTCGGCCATCCGGATTGGGTAACTCAACGCGAACGCGAAGTGTGCGACTGTCCGAACTGGCTTCAGGAAGAATCGCACTGACCACGCCCTTGAGCACAACTCCAGGGAACGCGGACAAACGCGCTTCGGCTGCTTGCCCTACGACGATTGATCCAGCTTCCGACTCTGGTACAGCCACGGCCAGCCATACAACGCTCAAACCATTAACACGAGCCAGCGTCTCGCCTGCGGCCACCGTCATACCTTCACGCACACTCAGCTCTTGAAGCACGCCACCAATAGGGCTGGTCAGAGTCAGGTTAGGTTGAACTTTGCCACTGCGCTCAACTTGAGCAATTAACGTAGGTGGCATTCCGGTGAGCCGCAATCGCTGGCGGGCCGCTGTCAGCAAGCCAGCATCGCCACTACGCTTGAGGGCGAGAAATTCCTCCTGAGCAGCTGCCCACTCCGGCACCAAGATATCTGCCAAGACGGCATTTGCTTTCAGCACATCACCAGGTGCATGGGCATACACGCGCTCGACAAACCCCGCCGTACGGGCCTGAATGACTGCAACGTCTCGTTCATTGAAGGCCAGCACACCTACCACGTTCAGTGTCGAGGCAAACACGCCTCGACTGACGCTAGCCAGTCGTACACCCAGGTTCTGAGTCAGACTTGGATCAATTCGAATGGCAGCGCTGTCCCCCTTGGTATTTGCGTATCGAGGGATCATCTGCATGTCCATAAAGGGTGACTTACCCGGCTTATCGAATTTCTGTTGTGGGTACATGGGGTCATACCAATACAGAACTTTTTGATCGGCAGAGGCTTTGGGCTCCTGATCCGGCACGACACCCGTTGCTCCGCTCATTCGCGGTTGAGCTAACCAGTAACCACCGGCAACACCCAAGGCAATCGAGATGCCAACGACTGAAAGCCCTTTCCATACTTTAAAAATCATCGAGCGGACTCCCCATAAGAGAAATACAGGCGAGCTTTGGTCAGAGCACGTTGCTCTTCGACGTCAATCTGCTTGAAACGGGTTTCGATGAGTTGGCGTCGGGCGGCCATAACCGAGTTCAAATCACCCTTGCCGGAGCGGTAGCTGGCCATGGTGAGTTCGACCTTTTCTTTAGCCAGCGGCAACAAGCTTTCCTGATTACGGCTGACTGCACGATTGAGGCGCTCGTAGTCGGCCAGCTCATCCTCCAGTTGCTGGGTATGCTCGCGTGACGCGGCTTCGCGCTCAGCCTCAAGCTGGTTGAGTTCGGCGTACTTGGCCGCAATCTTGGGGTTCTGTCGAGAGTCCGGAAACAGCTGGAGATCCCATGAAAACTGGACGCTGACCATGTCACCAAACTGTTGGCCTCGATGCTGATAGTTGAGTTCCCAGCTCCAGTCAGATTGCTTTTCCGCCTCAGCTTCACGGATCTTGGCTTGTGCTTCACGGGTCATTGGCACAAACGCCGCCAATTCGGGGTGATGTTGCAGCTTATGGGAGTAACCAGAGGTTTCGATGGGCAAATCAGGCCAGCTGCCCACGGGTTTGTCGTTGGCGGCAGGACCAATCCAGCGCTTGAGGGCAGCTCGGGCCTGTGCACGTTGGAGAGCCAAATCATCCTGCTGCTCCGCCAGTTGAGCGGCCTCCTGTTTGGGTGTCACCGCATCGGCCGGCTGGGCGCGGCCGCCTGCAATCTGAGATCTGACGGTATCGGTCAGAAGACGGTTTTCTTTGTAGAAGTCCTGGAACAACGCATCTTTACGCTCAACCGAGTAGCTACTGATCCAGGCTAACGCCGTGGATTGGCGGACGTTCAGACGCGTCACTCGACGCTCAGCGGAAGCTCGATCAACGGCCGCATCCGCAACCTCGATACGTGCTTTGCGCTTGTCTCTGCTGGGCATCTCCTGCCTGATCCCGACCATTTGCATGGTCATGAAGTCTCGGTCAATGCTCCATCTGTCGGGACCACCAATGGGGTAGTTCTGCACGCCCAGCAGCAGCTTGGGATCTGGCAGTTCACCGGCGGGAATGGCCGCGCTTGTGGCTGCTTGAATTTTGGCGTCTTGCGCGGTCAACGACGGCGCATTGTTTTCGGCCAGCCGCAACGCTTCATCGAGTGTCAATGCGCCCGCGAGGCTCGGCAATGCCAGCACGCTTGCCGCCAGGCCGGCCACGAGGGGCCAACCGGTGCAATAGCACTTGGAGTTCATATTCACGATTCCTGTGATGATCCGCCGCGCGCTTCATAAACATGCGCGCAGATATGCCATCCCGCTTACGCGGAATGAGGCTCAGTGAGGTACAGGAATCAAGTACGGGGCGGGCGCCATACCCCTGAAGAGGTTTGTACTAGCAGAAAATGGCTGGAGAAGGACACAACGAGAGGGCTGGACAAGGTGAGAGGAGGCTTGATGATCGACACTTGCAGCATGCCGCCGGTTTTGCATTCCTGGCCTGGCTTGCAGGGTTTACCAGAATCTGTGGGACTTTTCATGTCATGGCAGCAGTCCTGCCCCATACCATCCATCATCGCCATGCCTATGGTTTTCATCGGGCATGGTTCAGTCGATGCCTGAACACCCGCCATCCCACTAAGGGGAAGCGCCAAACTAATCAGGAAGATGAGGCAAAACCGCAGATAGCGTTTCATGGGCTGGAGTGTAGACGGTGCGAATGACCGTTACAATTCACCATTAAGACTCCTTTATTGGCTATCACCACACATGATCTTAGACAATAAAGTCTGTCTCCACCGCCCCAAAGAAATCACAGCCTGTGGCGTAGCCAAAAAAACAATAAAGACTGTCTCTGGTGCGGTAAATGGCAGGAGCGGTCGAGACTCTAGCTAATAAAGACTGTCTCTTTTGAAAGACGCGTTGAATGTCGCATTTTCTCCATAAGACGGCGTGAACCTCCTAGGCCTGCGCATCATGCGCATCAATGAGCTGCCAAACTCCCATCAACTGGCAAAGCGGTAGGAATCGATGACGCTAGCCGCCGAATTACCAGCTAAAACAAGAGGGCGGCAATCTTGTCCAAATGGGTTTGGCGCTTTTTAGGTTAAGTTCGTTAGCGAGCCGCAGCCAAGAGGGCGGCCAGTTGCACCATATAAATCTCGCGGTTGCGGCCTTGGTCATGACGCGAACGTCCGTTCGTGGGTACGGCAGCTCAACCACGGCGCCATTTGTATACTTCGGTTTTTCAGGATCCTTGAGGTATGAGTAAGGTGTGTTTGCCCGTAGCGCCAAGATGGACAGAGCAATTGTGAGATCTCTCATGAAAACGTACATTTTGATCATTGAAATTGGAGAGTTGCGCTATTGATGATGCTAATCGTAGCTCTCACAACTAAACAGGTGCCTGATGCACGCATGTTATCCCTTGGCATAAGGCTAAGCCTTCAGTTTCAATGTGGATGCTCTAACAGCCCGGAACTGGCAGCAACAATCGGCCTCTCCTGGCCGGTTGCAGCTGTCAGCTCAGGCAAACTCTAGCCAGAAGCGAACATCTAACCTGCTTGGTGATGACTTCACCGGACGGACCCGGGCCGGATTCAACCAGCACGTTTCTTGATCATGACCGGCAGAAGACGACCCGTTGCCGCTGGCCCAAACCGTCTCAATCCCTACTGAAAATCACTCCAAAGCAACAGAAAGGTGTGGCGCCCGGGCGCCTGCGAACCTTGGTAGTTAGAAGCAGGATCAGCTGTAGCAGCACGTCGTGACGGAGGGTCGGAGCTGTCTTTGTCCGTCATGGTGTTATCAAGCATTCCTCGCTCCGCTGAAATTGATCAGAGGGTTCAGCGATGCACGTGTGCTGTCACCAACGATTCTTCTGCGTTGGCATCGCGTTTCAACCATTCTGCTGGTGGGCAGCCAATCACATTTAAAAAACCTTTTGAAAAAGACGCCTGCGAGCTATAACCAACCGACACAGCGATGACCTTGATCTGTACCCCGTCACGAAGCATGTCTTGGGCCACTTTCATCCGCCAGGCCGTGACGTAGCCCATTGGTGAGATACCCATGATTTTAGTGAAGTATGCCGAAAACTTGGATCGTGACATGTTCGCCAGCCCCGCAAGGTTCTCTACGCTCCAGAGCGCGTCGGGCTCCAGATGAACGCTGTTAAATACTGAGCCCAATCGGCCATCCTGTAGCGCATAAAGCAAACCGCTGGATATCTTTCCGGAGCTAACGGCACGTCGAACTATCACAACAAAAATATATTCGAGAAGCAGGTTGAGCGCCTTAATTTTACCTGGAGCGGCTTCGTGAAACTCGTAAAGGAGCGTACTGATTACGGGGTTGAGATTAGCTAAATCCTTGAATGGGAAGACTAGCGTTTCCTTTAGGCCAAGCGGGAATGTTTTGAGGGTGTTGCGCCCAAACTGGAATGAGGCACAGATCAAATCGGCGCCGCCAACTGAACTCGAACGTAGCTGATATTGGCAACTGCTCGGACAAAACAAAATACTAGGCTCGGTGATCGATATCTTCGGCACTCCAGGCTGCACCATGTCGATCCCGCCATGGCTGACCACGTGGATAAATGCCATACCAGGCGGTTTATCAAGGACCAGCGTGCCATCAACTCGTCCGGAGAAAAATAGCCGGCCTTGAAGGTTCGTGCGTTCGAAGAACTCGGACAGAATATCCATGATAGGGACAACCAGATAAAGACTCTGTACGCGCAGACAAAACAGAATCAAGCGTAGAGATAGGATGAAGTTCTCGCCGATGGTAATGATTAGCCCGCAGGGGCGCCATGGCACAGAGCAGACTTCTTATCTACGATCGGAGTTATTGTCATGAGCAACGACACAACACGCCTCGAACATTATGTAGATCCAGCAAACCCTGCACTACCATCTACAGGCATGAAGCTTGACCTTTCTCGGGCCGCCCTAGTTGTCATTGACCCTCAGGTCGATTTTCTCAGTCCTGAGGGTGTGAGCTGGGACGTTTTTGGTAAGAGCATCGTTGAGCACGATACCGTTAAGCACATCGGTCAACTGTTCGCTGCGGCCAAGGGTGCAGGGATCACAGTGGCGGTCTCGCCTCACTATTACTACCCGTGCGACCATGAATGGCATTTCGGCGGACCGCTTGAAAAGGTAATGCACAGTATTGGAATGTTTGATCGTACGGGTCCTACGAATCTAGATGGCTTCGAAAACTCTGGCGCTGATTTCATGCCCGAGTATAAGCAGTACATTCTTGACGGCAAAACCATCATTGCCTCACCACATAAAGTATACGGTCCAGAAACAAATGACTTGGCACTTCAACTGCGCAAGCATGGCGTGTCGCAGATTATTCTGGCCGGCATGGCCGCGAATCTCTGCGTCGAGTCGCACTTGCGTGAGTTGCTTGAGCTTGGTTTTGAAGTGATCGTGGTTCGTGATGCTACCGCTGGTCCAACGACTCCAGAAGGTGATGGTTACTTGGCAGCGCTGATCAATTATCGCTACATCGCCAATGGTCTTTGGACTACAGCGCAAACCGTCGAATTTCTCCAAGCCAAATAGAGTCGGTACGAGTCGGCTGGTCGCAATGCTGCGACGCAGCTGACTGTGAGGATAGAAAATGCCAAAGCTCAACGGGCGATTTCGTCAGCAGACTTCTGCGGTGATCCAGTCTGCAATAACCAGCGCTATAGCTACGACGATAGCGAGCCCAGCGGATCTCTCACTTGGGGATTTCCTTTCCTACGAGTCAAAAAACTGGTCGATTGCATGGTTGACCATCGTTCCATTCGTGCTGCTTGCGACGCCACTGATAAAATGGCTAACGTCATTTTTCGTGCAAGAAGAACCTTCTCCAGTTTCCCTAACGAGCGATCTTGATTGATACCTTCCTTGCTGAAGCCTCTCTAAGGTCAAGTCGAGGCCGACGTGCATAGCAAATCACAGCGTGCGGCCTCGGACGTTGTAACGCTAGATTTGCAGCATACCTCCGTCTACAAATAGCTCAGAGCCAGTAACGAAGCTGCTGTCTTCTGAAAGCAGGAAGACTGCTGCCTTTGCTATTTCTTCCACTCTAGCAAGCCGACCCAGAGGGATGGCAGCCGCCATGCGGGATTTGATCTGAGCGACTTGCTCCAGATCCATTCCTGGTGCCTTGAAAGCTCCCGTGTCGGTAGGGCCAGGGCTGAGCGCATTTACCCGGATGGCGCGGGGTTTCAAATCGTTGGCCCACGAACGTGCGAACGAGCGAATAGCGGCTTTGGATGCGCCGTAGACGCTTCTTGCAGGGTTGCCTTTGGATGCCGCGACTGACGCGGTCAATACAATGGATGCGCCATCGGATAATAAGGGCAATGCACCTTGGACAGTCAAAAGGGTGCCGCGTACGTTGGTGTCGAAAATGTGGTTGTACTGCGCTAGCTCGATCAAACCCAGTGGTGCGCTGGCCTGAACTGCAGCGTTGGCAAATACCATGTCCAATCGACCTTTATCCTCACCAATTATTTGAAACAGTCGCTCGAGGTCATCAAGGTTACCGATGTCGCCTTGAATACCCCTTGCATTGCTACCAATCAATTGAACCGCCTCATCGAGTGCCAGTTGACGGCGGCCGGTTATAAACACGAAAGCACCTTCGTTTACCAGCAGTTGTGCTGTCGCCAATCCGATGCCTGAGCTAGCACCAGTAATCAGCGCGATTTTTCCATCGAATCTTCCCATGATGGGTCTCCAGTATTGCAGGTGTCAGGGATAGACCTAGAGATAGGCCAGCGCGCCAAAATAGTCTTTCTTGCCGATGGCCATCCCGTTGTGTCTAAGGATGTTGTGGGCAGTAGTGACGTGAAAAAAGAAATTCGGAAGCAATACCGACAGCAGATACGTGTCACCGCGCAAGACGCCATTGACACTGCGAAATCGAAGGTCGACTGGCCGTGATTCACTCCCGGCAAGTTGCTCCGGTACGATTGCGTCCAAAAAAGTCTCGGTGTGCTCAATACGCAGCATCAGCTCTGCGAGCGTGCGCTCGGTATCGGGAAAGAACGGTGGTTGAATTCCTGCGAGACGACCGATTCCAGACTTGGCATTGTCGCTTGCACGCTGCACCTGGCCAGCAAGCGACATCATGTTGGGGGCTAATCTGGCCTGAACGAGAACAGACTCCTCTATGCCGTTTTCTTCGGCATACCACTTCGCCAAGTCTAGATAGCCAGCCAGTATGTTGAGATGCCGCAACAGCACGGGCACAGACAGGTCGTACATAGAGAATGCCATCTGTATCTCTCAGTCGTTGTGTTGAGGGCATCCAGCCGGGATGCCCTCAAAGGTGGGATATCAGGCGCCTACGGCGTAGCGTTCCAGCCAATGTGCGTACTGTGCAGGCAGAGTCCATGAGGCCTTGTCGACACCTAGTTTGCGGGCTGCGTGGTATGGCCAGTGCGGGTTGCTGAGCATTGCGCGGCCAAGGCTTACCAAATCCAGTTGATTTTGTGCAACAGCTTGGTCAGCCAGCTCTGGCGTATCCACGCCCCAAGAGGTCGTCACGGGCAAACCGGTTTCGTTGCGAAAGCGCTGCGCTATGGGTGCGAGGAATGCAGGGGTGCCCCACGGTACATCAGGAGTTGCTGTGGAAAAGCCCATGCTGACGTCAAGCAGATCAACGCCCATGGTCTTCAAGATTTTCGCCAGCTCGATGGATTCCAGCAGCGTTTCCTCATCACGGCCGTCATATTCAATGACGCCAAGACGCACCACTAATGGCAGTTCTTGTGGCCAGACTTCACGGACCGCAGCTAACGTTTCAATGATGAAACGGCTGCGATTCTCGAAGCTGCCGCCGTATTGATCGGTGCGCTGGTTGGAGTGCGTGGAGAGGAAACCCATCGCCAGGTAGCCGTGGGCGAAATGCAACTCCAACCATTCGAAACCAGCATCACGTGCCCTGATCGTTGCCGAGACAAAGTCCGCCTTGACGCGCTCTATTTCAGTGATGGTCATAGCTTTGGGCACTTTTGGCAGACCGCCTCCGAGCGCAATGGCGGATGCTGATAAAGTCTCCCATCCTCGTGAGTCAGTCACAGCAATGTGATCGTCGCCTTCCCATGGGCGATTCGCGCTGGCCTTGCGACCGGCATGTCCAATCTGAATGCCCGCGATGGAGCCAGCGGACTTGATTGAACTAACAATCGGCAGTAGTGCTTGCGCCTGTTCGTCATTCCAGAGACCAGCACAGCCAGGGGTAATGCGCCCTTCTGGAGAAACTGAGGTAGCTTCAACAACCACCAATCCTGCGCCACCACGCGCCAATGATGCGTAGTGGCTGTAATGCCACTCATTGGCGATGCCGTCGATGGAGGAGTACTGGCACATCGGCGTAACGACAATCCGATTGCGCAGGGTCACGCTCTTGAGCTTGAAAGATTCGAATAAGGCTGACATGTCTGACCTCCAAAATAAGAAGCGTGGCGGCACAACTGGGCCGCCACAAAGGGTTACTGGCCGAAAGCTGCGGCGTAATTTTGGGCCAGCGCTTGAACCGCCAGCATGGGCGAATAGCCGATGTTGATTTCCATTACCTCGTTGCTGTCGTCGCGCGTCAGCACGGTGATGGCATTGATGGATTCACCGGTATGAAGGGTGGCGTCGTATTGAACAAAGGTCTTGTTACCCACGACCGCCATGGCCGGTGGATTGCGCGATGCGTACATCGAGCCAAGATTTAGGATGATCTCGCGAGCCTTGACCGGTCCGGTCGAGGGTGCCGCGAGAATCGAGGCTGTCAGCACTACATTGCCCGCAAGTTCGGAAAGAAAAGCCGGACCTGTCTGGTTGCTGGTACTCATGATCAGTTTCACCTTCTTTAATAGGGTGGTGGACCAACGCTTATCAGCTGGCGATAGTGCGCATACGTTTCAGGGTCGGAAACACTTCCGAAGGCTCTGGGCGCTGGGTGTAATCGGCGTTGACTTCGGCGTACTGGATGATGCCGTCCTGGCCAATCACGTAGCGGGCTGGCATCGGCAGAGTCCAGCTGTCTTCGCCGTTGAACACAGTGATGTCGGCGCCGACGGCTTTATGGATTGCTTGCAGATATTCCGGAACGTCCCAGCGCACGCCGAACGCAGCAGCCACTTCGCCGCCCTTGTCGCCAAGGATAGGGAAGCCGAGTTTGTTGTCGCGCTGTGACTTGCGGCTGTTAGCGGCAGTTTGTTGGGATACGGCAACCAGCGTAGCGCCGAGGCCTTCGATCTCTTGGCGGGCTTCTTCCATGGCCTGCAAATCAAAGTTGCAGTACGGGCACCACACGCCGCGATAAAACGTCAGCACCAAGGGGCCTTTTGCTAACAGCTCCTTGGAAGAAATCATTTTGCCGTCCGGATCCGGAATCGAAAATTCAGGGGCTACATCACCGGCTTTCAAAGCGCGGCCGGGAGCGCCGCTGGCAATCAGTTCCGCCACAGCGCGATGCAACGCTTCGACGACATGTGGGGGTGCCATCTTGGTTTCAAATTCAACTTTCAGTGCGTCGAGTTTCGATTGCAGAGTCATGGGATATTTCCTTGCGTTGGGCTTGGGATGAGTCAACTATGTCCTATGCAATATCCCACCAGTAGACGTCTTATTTGAGTTTCAGTTATTCACTATGGCTATGAATGATCATCTGTTCGGTCTTCGTCTGTTCCTGCGGGTATCGCGCAAGGGCAGCTTTTCCGCCGCTGGGCGGGAAATGAACATTCCCCAGCCCACCGTTTCGCGGATCATTTCCCAGCTTGAAAAGGAAGTGGGTGCGGCGTTGTTGATTCGCACTACCCGCGCCGTCAGCCTGACGGAGGCCGGTTCAGATTTCATGGCGCGACTTGAACCGATTCTTGCTGCACTGGATGAAGCCGAGCAGGCGGCACGTGGCTCGGACGAATTACGGGGTATCCTGCGAGTCGGAGTGTCTTCCAGTTTTGCTATTCGAGCGGTGGTGCCGCGTCTACCCGTTTTCCTTCAGCGCAATCCTGAATTGAAGGTGGAGTTGTTGATGGATGACCTGCGCCAGGACTTGGTGACTGAAGGAGTCGATGTAGCGTTGCGCTTTGGGCCTCTACCGGATTCGAATGCTCTGGCGAAGCGCATAGGGTCGACACCGCGCGTCGTAGCCGCAGCTCCGAGCTATCTGGAGCGTGCCGGAATTCCTCAACTGCCCGCCGATTTGGCCACCCATTCCGTTATTGTCGGTCCATCGATTACAGGGCATGTATGGGCTTTTCGGCATGAGGGAACGGCCTTTTCTGTGCGAGTGGACGGCAAGTTGTCAGTTTCTGTGAACGAGGTTTCAACTGTGGCTGCGGTAGCCGGGTTAGGGATCGTTTCGATGAGTCTCGCCGGGTGTATAAAAGAGATCGAAGAAGGCACGTTAGTAAGGATTTTGACTGAGTGGGACATGGGTTCAATAGACGTCAATGCGGTCTTTGCCGCAGGTAGAGCTGCTAAGCCGTCGGCCAGGGCGTTCGCGGACTTTCTTATTGAAGAACTGGACGGGCCCGTGTTTAACACAAACACCATGACCTAGATGCCATTAGAACGGGCCCCCAGCGTAAGCGAGCCAAGAATACTGGACATATTAACAATTCGACCCGCTTTGGATTGGTGCAGCTGTGGCAGAAGCTTCTGAGTTAGTGCAACAGGGGCGAAAAAATTAACTTCCATGGTTTTACGCAGTACGTTTTCTGGAACCGTCGACGCGCTATTTATATGTTCAATCCTAGGTTCACCTTCGAAGTGGATACCGGCGTTGTTAATCAGTACAGCTACACGTCCAGCCTGGTCCAGAATAAAGTCATAGGCTTTTTGACGGTCGCAAGCAACCGTTACGTCAAAGGCAAATGACAGGCTCCAATGCCGTCTGCTTTCAGCTGGGCAACGCCGCTGCGCCCGGCCATTTCATCTAAAGCTCCAATGACTGGGTAGTACCCCAGCATTCCGAGCTGTTTCGCAGTCTCAAGGCCAATGCCCCGGTTACCGCCGGTGATAAAGGCAATCTTCTTATCTCGAAAGCAATTCATCATGAGTCCTTTTGAGAACAGAGGTGATGATGCACCACGATCCTTCGCTCAACGTAACGGTGCGTCAACCCGCAGCGGCTAATGCTGCTTGGGTGGTTCCCTCAAAATGCCTATTTCATTCCTGTGATGAATAACAGTTGTCCATCCCCACTGCGTAGTGCTCCGACATCAGATGAATCAGACTCAATGAAGTCACTTTTCAGTCCTGGTTTGCTTTTATCTGGAGATTCGAATGAGTCATTCATCGCTAATTACAACCGATCAACGCAAGATTCTCGTGCTGGGCGGCTATGGCGTCTCAGGCACTGCCGTCGTGGATGCAGCATTGGCAGCTTCATGGCCCGTTGTTACCGCCAGTCGCCGAGCCGCGCCGACACATTTGATCGATGGGCGACCTGCGCCGACACACATCAGCGTCGACCTGCTGAATAAACCTGCAATTGCGATAGCCTTTCGCGACCTGATCGATGTGACGGATGTGGTTTATTGCGCTTATGTCGAGAAGGGTAATAACGCGGATGCGGTCGCGCCCAACGTTGACATGTTGGCAAATGCTCTAGACGCGCTACTGACCATTGGTGCCAAATTGCAGCATGTTGTGCTATTCGGCGGCGGTAAAGCTTATGGCCCACACCTCGGGGCCTATAAAACACCAGCCAAAGAAAGCGATCTGAGAATCCTTGGTCCGATGTTTTATTACGACCAGGAAGATTTTTTAAAAAACTGGGGCTTCGAGCACAGCGTACCGTGGACGGTCTTGCGGCCGGACGGGATTTTTGGCCCAAGCTTAGGGTCACCAATGAACCTGGTTAACGGTCTAACCGTTTATGCCGCAATCTGTCGTGAACTCAACGTCCCGCTGCGTTTCCCTGGCAACCACCAAGCGTGGAATGCATTGGCTCAGTCCACGGACGCTGGCGTTTTAGGTCGAGCCACCCTGTGGTCACTGACAGCGGAAACCGCAAACGGTGAGGTTTTCAACGTTATTAACGGCGACCAATTCCGTTGGAGTCAGCTGTGGCCAGAGCTGGGAGTGCTGTTCGACATGCCGGTTGCTGAACCACAACCGATGTCGTTAACAGAGCAAATGGCAGACAAGGCGCCTGTTTGGCAGAAAATAATCAAAAAGTATGGCCTCAAGGACACCCCCTGGACTGACGTTGCCGCATGGCCGTTCCTTGATGCTGTGTTAAACATTAGATACGACATGGTCCAAAGTACCATCAAGATCAGACAGGCAGGGTTTCACGACTGCATAGATTCGCATGAAAGCCTGAAACTTCAGGTCGCCAGGCTGCGGGAGGCTCGAATTGCGCCGTGAATTGCTCCGCCACTTCGTGCGGTGCCCTTCCACGACCCTTTACTTTTAATAGCTATTAATAATGCTGATGACGCCAAGGAAAATGGCTAACCAGGCGCAAGCATTGTCCTGCGTATTGACTAGGTGGGCCGTGACGCCGTCTTCTGGACGGCATGGAATGCATGGCATGGCATGGCAATGCAATGATACAACCATCTTCAGCCGGCAAACGTGGACCTTTACCCTACGTTGTCTTCAAATCACACCTGAACAGGTTCGCGCCGATGCTGGCTCAGCAGCTTCGGCGCGAACAACCATATACTGTCGCCGCAGATGCGACGAATGACCCTCCCTTGCTTAGCGCTAACGGAAACGCCACGCGTTGTTTAGACATTGAGGGTTGTGGCAGGGCAATTCCGCGCCGTGGGTCGTTCCATCCCTGGTGTATTGGCCGCAAGTGAAGAAATGTTTTTGCGATCGATGACGAGCCTTGGACGGTGCCCATCCGTGGCCTGGTAGAAGGCTTTGTCAACGAAGTCATCGGAGATCGGCCCGGACTGTAGTTGTAACCGGTAGTATATCGGCGCGTAAAAACTATCGATGGCTACCTCTACATCTATATCAGCACGTACTTCCCCCTGCTTGATGGCCTCTTGCAGCACATCAAAACCATTCGCCGCCTCGGTAGCATCCAATTTGCCCTCAATGCTTTCGCCAGCTCCGGATCGAATTGAGATTCAGCCATCAATGCCTGCACCAACGCCCCCACCCGTCCCCTGAATGCTGTAGCTGTGACATGCATTTACAACCTTAAACGTTCCATATTGCTCTGCGCCTCTGGAAAGAAGGAGGCCGGACCGAGCTGCCCGACAAACGCCTCCATCACTACGGCTGCCCTGTTGGGCCATCTGCGATAAATCGTCGCTCGCCCAACGCCGGATTTAGTGGCAATTGCTTCAAGGCTGACAATGCGAAAACCCACCTCTAGAACAAGATCAAGCGCGGCCTTGAGGATAGCCTGATGAAGTACCTCGCTTCGGGGGCGTCCGCCGCGGGGAACAGGGGCTACCGGATCGCTCATTTATGCTTTCTCCTATTTATTACAAGAATCCATTAGATGTCTCACATCACGAACGATACAAGGCGTACTCTGACGTCCTCATTGAGGTAACGATACGCAATGTATCGGATTGATATCACTCTCGGTTCACAGCTTTTTTGACCACAAAACAGGGGCTGTCGCGGCATGAGTCTTATAGACGCCAGCGGCATCGACTTCATTCGCTGAAATCTCAATCGTTGCATGCTTAGGCGCATTACCTGGGAACCGCAGTAGGCGAAGCGTTGCGGGACTGCTCAGTACACGAGAATTCCGAGTTCTGTGCTGCCATTGGCTAGCGGCAATACGCCAGTGTTTTTCATGCGTGATCCGATCAAGTTTCCGGATTTAAATCATGCTATCAAAAGGGATCCGCGCACAGGCTTGCGCAGCGCTGATAGTAATTGGGATTTCTGGACCGGATTGCCGGAAGCGTTGCATCAAGTGACGGTGGTGATGAGTGATCGAGGAATCCCACGAACTTTCCGTCACATGCACGGTTTCGGGAGTCATAACCTTTAGCTTCATCAATAATGCACACGAGCGCTTTTGGGTGAAATTTCATTTTCGAACTGAGCAGGGAATTGAGAACCTGACTGATCAGGAAGCCGAAACCCTAATCGGGAAGGATCGTGAAAGTTCACACCGCGACTTATACGAAAGTATCGAAAACGGCGATTTTCCGCGTTGGACGCTTCTGGTCCAAATCATGCCTGAGAACGACGCTGGCACCTACCATGTGAATCCATTCGACTTGACGAAGGTATGGTCCAAAAAAGATTATCCCCTGATTGAAGTTGGTTATTTCGAACTGAATCGAAACGTAGAAAATTACTTCGCGGAAGTCGAACAGTCAGCCTTCAATCCGGCAAATGTGGTTCCGGGTGTCAGCTTTTCCCCGGACAAAATGTTGCAGGGGCGATTGTTCGCTTATGGCGATGCCCAGCGTTATCGGCTGAGCGTGAACTTTGCACAGATTCCGGTCAACGCCGCAAAGTGTCCAGTGCATAGCTACCATCGCGATGGAACGATGCGTGTTGATGGAAATGCTGGCGGCTCTACGCCTTACGAACCGAACACCAAGGGCGAGTGGATTGAGCAGCCGGACTATCGCGAACCTCCTCTGAGTATCGAGGGGGCCGCAGATCATTGGAATCACCGGGTCGACGCGTACTACTACTCCCAACCCGGAAACCTCTTTCGGAGTCCGGCTCAGCAGCAGGTACTTTTTGAAAACACGGCCCGTGCTATCCACGGCGCGAGAGAAACGGTTATCGCCAGGCATATAGCGCATTGCACGATGGCTGATCCAGCCTACGGCGCAGGCGTTGCGCACGCCATTGAAAGTATGATGCGCTAACGATGGATGCCGTCGGCCAGGAGTACTGGCCGACTGGTTTCAACAACACCTCTCACTATTGCATCGAAGGCCTTCACTGATCCGTGTCCAAGGTGAACCGTATCGTCAATGAAGCTCCGGCTTTTACCCATGCCCATTGATTCAATAGCCGCACTTTAGATTACGACGAGGCTAGGCGTTGTACCCACCATCCACGTCTAGCGTGGTGCCCGTAATGTATGACGCGGCGGGACTCGCAAGGAACAGGATGGGGGCAACTATCTCCTCAAGTTTTCCGAACCGTGGAAAACACAAAGTTGCAATGATCGGCGCCAACGCATCCCGCGAGCCCGCATTGATGTCAGTCTCCATAAATCCCGCATGCACGACATTGACAGTTATGTTCTTCGGCGCAAGATCTCGGGCGACGCCTCGTGAGTATCCATCAATCGCGCCCTTGACCGCAGCCAGGTCCGACAAGCCCGGTACACCTACCCGCGTGCCTAGGTTCGAGCCAATCATAATGATGCGACCTTGGTCACTGAGCACTCTGGATGCAGCCCGGACGGTGGCCATGAAACCGGTGAGAGTTACGGCCCAGAACCGGTCGAAGGCTTCGGTGCTTCGACTTGAATCGTCTACTTTCCCCATTTGATCAATGGAAGCGTTACTAATAAGAATGTCGATTCGACCGAAACGCTCCACGACTTGATCAATAAGCTCCTGCGCAGCAGTGACGTCGCCCTGATCAGCTTGAAAAGCAGCACCGCGTACGCCTTGGGCTTCTATGGCTTCAACGACCTCCAGCGCCTGCTCACCCGAGAATACGTAACTGATAGCGACATCTGCGCCTTGCTCAGCCAGTGCCTTCGCCGTGGCTGCACCTAAACCGCGAGACCCGCCGGTCACTAAGGCAACTTTTCCCGCCAACAACTTTTTCAATTCTGAACTCCCATGGCCATTTAGTAATTAATTGCCTTGCAGTAGATCAAGTCCCGCCAGAGGCCCGCTCGCTTGTTGCATGCGTCCCCCGTCGTGAAGTGACCCAAGGTCGATGACGGCGAATCCAAACGATTCCAGAAGACTGCCAATCTGAGCTTTCGCTTTGGCGCTATCCCCAGAAATAAACGTGATTCTGCGTGCGTTATCCACCAAAGGACCTTCGGCAAACCGAGCGGAGAACAGGTTGTTGATAGCCTTGACCACCAGTGCGCCCGGAGCCAGATCGGCGACATACTCACTCGATGCACGCCCCTTCAGATCAGCCCTGAGGGCCAGGTCGTTGAAGTCGAGAAATTCGTTGGTGGCGTCAACCAGGATGCGACCGCCCCAATGAGGCAATGTTTTTAAAGTGTCGGAGATTTTCAGCCAGGGGATTGCCAGAAATACCACGTCGGACTTCGCGGCTTCCTGAACCTCAACAGCTTTAGAGTGAGGGCCTAGTTGATGGATAATGTCGCTCAAACTGCCAGGGCCGCGACTGTTGCTCATGAGTACTTGATGGCCTGCTGCTACCAAGTATTTCGCAACGGCTTGCGCCACGCGGCCTGATCCAATGAAACCAAATTTCATGGAAACCTCTGTCTCGCAAAGCGTAGATGTAGGTTTAGCGGTAGACGGGACGTAGACCCCAAGAGGTTACGTCCAGTCAGATCGCATTAGAACGGAAGCGGAGCGCCCATGTGGAAGAAGCCACCATTTGGACCATCGACTGGCAGTGTTGCCAACATCACGCTGGTTTTGGCTCCCTCTTCGATACTCATGGGTGCGGCGCTGCCGCCCATTGCTGTCTGTACCCAACCCGGGTGCGCAGAGTTGACTTTGATGGTGCTACCGCGCAATTCATGGGCCAATTGAATGGTGTATGAGTTGATGGCGGTTTTGGACGTATCGTAAGCCGCTGATTTCATTTCATAGATCGGCGATGCAGGATCCGCCGCTAACGCTAGCGAACCCAGGATGCTGGACAGATTGACGATCCGGCCGGCAGACGATTCGCGCAGCAGCGGTAGCAGCTTCTGAATGAGGGCGACAGGAGCAAAGAAGTTAGCCTCCATCGTTTCGCGTAGCACTTTTTCCGGCACTGTCGAGGCGCTGAACAGGTGCTCGACGGCGGGTTCTCCTTCCAGATGAACACCCGCGTTATTGATCAGTACATCCAGACGCCCTGCGTTCTGAGTGAAGTAATCGAAAGCATTCTGACGGGAAACCGCGTCTGTTACGTCGAACACAATAGAGCCTGCATCAATTCCCACGGCTTTTAGCTGCGACACCGCGTCTTTCCCTGCGCTTTCGCTGCGTGCGCCGATTACTGGGTAATAGCCAAGCTTACCGAGCTGCTTAGCAGTCTCGAGGCCAATGCCGCGATTGGCGCCAGTGATGAAGGCAATCTTTACGTCTTGTGGGATTTTCATCATATGTCCTTTGATAGTCAGAGCTCAGTGGGACCGCGACTCATGGTCTCGATGTGCAATGATCATCAGCCAAAGCCGATTGCCTGAGTAGCGGGCAAAACTGTCTATGAGTCATTCACCCGCCGTATGAATGCATTAGCAGCAGCGTCCACTCCAGCCATCTCTCGTCCGCGGTGATGCTTTAATCGGTTTTGATGCTCCTCTGGGCCCAACGTCGTAACAAAGCATCCCGATCAAATCTGAAGAAAGTGGTGGTCAAACCGAATGCCAATAATTGCTCGGGTCGAATGCAAGCAGCTGGTCAAGAGATTGCACTTTGGTGTGTAGAAATAGTTGAGGATATTCAGTCCGATACCGGCGATGTAGGCGTTGCGAAATCGCTGCCGTGTTACATGACGCCAAATCAACGCGTGGTATTCCGCGCGTACGGCTATACCGTTTGATCCATTGCGGCTACTAAATCATGGCACTCGCCCGCATGATGTTTTAAGGCCAAGCAACGCAATGGCGGGACGGTCAGCGGGGTGGAACGTGGGAAAGCTTAATGGAAAGGTTGCTGTCATCACGGGTGGTAGTTCCGGGATCGGCCTTGGAGTTGCAAAACACTTTGTTAGCGAAGGAGCGCGCGTGTTCGTGACTGGGCGAAACCAGGTTGCACTCGATCTGGCAGTCACGGAAATTGGCGGAAATACGGTTGGAATACGAGCAGACTCGGCAGTTCTGGCTGATATCGATCAGATCTACGCTACGGTCTTAGCTCAGGCAGGCAAGATCGATGTTTTGTTGCTCAATGCTGGGATGTTCGAGCCGATGCCGCTCGGTGAAATCACCGAAGCGCATTTCGACAAACTCTACAACACCAACGTGCGAGGCCTAGTTTTTGGTCTTCAGAAGGCACTGCCGTTTTTGTCGGAGGCAGGTTCAGTGATCTTGACAGGATCAATCGGTGGGTCAGTCGGCACCCCCGGCATGTCGGTCTATGGGTCAACCAAGGCTGCGGTTAGGTCGCTCGTGCGTAGCTGGATCCTCGATTTGAAAGGTACGGGCATCCGGATAAACGTCCTTGCTCCTGGTCACACCTCTACGCCGGGGCTGGATGCACTGGTCAATGACGAGCAACGCAATGCCCTGATCGCAACAATTCCGCTTGGGCGCCTTGGCACCGTTGATGATATTGGTAAGGCCGCAGTGTTTCTCGCCTCTGACGATAGCCTGTACGTAAACGGGATAGAACTCGATGTTGATGGCGGTGTTGCCCAGTACTAGGCGGAACCTATACGCGAGCGATTCAGGCAGAGAGTTAGCCAAGGCTTCCTGTCGTTCGCGGTGGGTATGGCAGTCATAAAAGGCAATCGTTACACTAAGTCGCGGTAAAGAATGCTTCGATAGTAAACACTGCATGGATCCGGTCTATAGCGCTAGGAAGCACAAATCGTTGTTTAGCGACTTAAATTATATATGGCCGAAACTGGGTGTTTCCTGTGACCGCCGCTCTGGTGGTGCTGAATTGGCTGGCTGGCCTAGAGCTACCACTTAACCGAGGGCGGTCTAACTTCCGCTGCTGATCCTGGCGAGGAGCCAACATGAAACGGATATCCTAAGTAGTTGACCTCGCACTTATAGGTGTCGTCTAGATGAACCTTTTTATTTAAAACACTGAGGGCCGCTTCTTCGGAAATATGATGGGGAAACGACAGAATTTCCATATATATTTTCGATTTTTTAAGCTCAATCTGATCGGTGTTCAATGTCGCGGTGCAGTCTGTGATATTAGTCCCTCCGCAAGTCTTCCAAAGCACATTAAGCGCATGCCCACCATAGGAAAATCGACGACCACAGGCCGGACAACGCTTCACTAACACCACGTTGTGTTCAGCGCATACTTTGAGCTCAGAACAATGGGCTCGTCGCCAGAATGAAAACCCTAATCTTTTGACATCTTCTTGAACGCAAACTGGACAGAATCCTGATTCGATTCTGATTGAGTCGAAACAAGTTGATCCCGATAGATATTCACGCTCAGAGTAGGAAATGTCTTGTATGTTTTTGAAAACTGCCCTCATCGGATAATCAGTATGCCTGTGAAGCATCCTATTGAAACCCTGGCATCCCGCCCCCCCCCAGCAAATTACTGATCTCCAGCGAGTCGGAGGTTGAGGGGCAGGTTTTTGAAAAATTCCGAAAAGCATCCTCTGAAGAATGTTTCCCATTAATGAAAAGATTTCTTTCCACGTAGGAACGGACTGATTCTTCCGGCTGAATCGCTAGGATCATATTGGGCTTTCAAACCTTGATACGTGCCCGAAGCGAGGAGGCACGTTGAGGAGAGCTGTCGCTGGCAAACCGACCCGAGGAAAGGAAGCCGCCAGCGACAGTTTTTATTTAGTTGCGACAGTTTTTATTTCGTAAGACCACACAGCCCCAAATGTGGACAACTCACTCCACCGTCACCGATTTCGCCAAGTTACGCGGTTGGTCCACGTCCGTGCCCTTAAGTACCGCGACGTAATACGACAACAACTGCAGGGGGACGGTGTAGAGAATAGGCGCCAGGGTGTCGATGATGTGCGGCATGGCGATGACGTGTGTGCCTTCGCCGTTGGTCATGCCGGCATGTTCGTCAGCGAAGACGATCAATTCGCCGCCGCGGGCGCGGACTTCTTGCAAGTTGGATTTGAGCTTTTCCAACAGCTCGTTGTTCGGCGCCACGGTGACGACGGGCATGTCGCTGTCGACCAAGGCCAACGGACCGTGTTTGAGTTCACCGGCTGGATAGGCTTCTGCGTGGATATAGGAAATCTCTTTGAGCTTGAGCGATCCTTCCATGGCAACCGGGTACATGGCGCCACGCCCTAAAAACAGGGTGTGATGCTTCTCGGCAAACAGCTCGGCGACTTTTTCGACGGTGCTGTCCATGGCCAACGCTTCGCCCAGACGGATAGGAAGGCGACGGAGTTCTTCAACCAATTCTGCTTCAACGCCTTCTTCCAGCGTGCCTTTTACTTGCCCCAAGGCCAGGGTCAGCAGTAGCAAAGCAACCAGCTGGGTGGTAAAGGCTTTGGTGGAGGCGACGCCTATTTCCGGGCCGGCCTGGGTCAGGAGCGTCAAGTCCGACTCACGCACCAGCGAGCTGATGCTGACGTTGCAGATAGCCAGGCTGGCGAGGAAACCCAGTTCTTTTGCGTTGCGCAAAGCGGCGAGGGTGTCAGCGGTCTCGCCCGATTGTGAGATCGAGACAAATAACGTGTCGGGCTGCACAACGACCTTGCGGTAACGGAACTCGCTGGCAACTTCGACCTGACACGGGATCCCGGCCAAAGCTTCCAACCAGTATCGGGCCACCATGCCTGCGTGGTAACTGGTACCGCACGCTACGATCTGCACGTTACGCACCTTGGCAAACAGTTCGGCTGCCTGTGGTCCAAATGCTTGAACCAACACTTGGTGTTGACCCAAACGTCCTTCAAGTGTGCGCTGCACTACTTTCGGTTGTTCGTGGATTTCCTTGAGCATGAAATGGCGGAACTTACCTTTGTCGGCCGCTTCCGCGCCCTCATGGTATTGGACGACTTCACGCTCGACCGGCAAACCAGCAACCGTCCAGATCTGCACGCTGTCGCGACGAATCTCAGCGATATCGCCTTCTTCCAGGTACACGAAACGGTCAGTAACTTGCCGCAGCGCGAGTTGGTCCGACGCGAGGAAGTTTTCACCCAGGCCCAGGCCGATGACCAAAGGACTGCCACTGCGGGCAGCAAGCAAACGATCTGGCTGCTTGGCGCTGATCACAGCCAAACCATAAGCGCCGTGCAGCTCTTTGACGGCGGCCTTCAACGCAATGGTCAAATCACCTGAGTCTTTAAATTTGTGATGCAGGAGGTGGACGATGACTTCGGTGTCGGTGTCCGAGGTAAAGACGTATCCCAGGCCTTCGAGACGGTCCCGAAGTTCTTCATGGTTTTCGATGATGCCGTTGTGCACGACCGCCAGTTCATCCGCAGAAAGGTGCGGGTGAGCATTACGCTCGCACGGCGCGCCATGGGTTGCCCAACGGGTATGAGCAATACCTAGACGGCCAATCAACGGTTCGCCAGCGAGCGCTTGCTCAAGCTCAGCAACCTTGCCCGGCCGACGGCAGCGTTCAAGCTTGCCCGCGTTGGTAAAAAGCGCCACGCCAGCGCTGTCGTAGCCACGGTATTCCAGGCGCTTGAGGCCTTCGAGCAAAATGGTTGTGATATTACGCTCAGCAACAGCGCCGACAATTCCACACATGGTTCTCTCCTAGCAAACAGCAGCACAAATCAGGGTTATGCCGCGGGCTTGAATCTGTTCACGTGCCTCAGTGGGCAAGCGATCATCGGTAATTAGGGTGTGGATACTGCTCCACGGCAGTTCCAGATTGGGAATTTTTCGACCAGCTTTATCTGCTTCAACCATCACCACGACTTCACGAGCAACTTCAGCCATAACCTGGCTTAAGCCCAGCAGTTCGTTGAATGTTGTCGTGCCGCGATTCAAATCAATGCCATCAGCACCAATGAATAACTGATCAAAATCGTAGGAGCGAAGCACCTTTTCGGCGACCCGTCCTTGGAACGATTCGGAATGTGGATCCCATGTGCCGCCAGTCATCAGCAGCACCGGCTCGCGCTCAAGTTCAGTCAGCGCGGTGGCAACCTGCAGCGAATTGGTCATCACCACCAACCCGGGCAGGCTGCCCAACTCAGAAATCAACGTAGCGGTCGTGCTGCCACTGTCCACAATAATGCGTGCGTGCTCTCGAATCCTTGCAACAGCGGCTCGTGCAATGGCTAGCTTGTACTTTGAGACTGGCTGGCAGCTATCTGCCATTAACTCGTGCGGCAGCGCAATCGCGCCGCCGTAGCGACGCAGCAGCAATCCATCGCCTTCAAGCGCTGCGAGGTCTTTACGAATAGTCACTTCCGAGGTATCAAAGCGTTTTGCCATATCGTCGACACTCACGTCGCCCTGCTCATTGAGCAAGGCAAGCAGATTGTGGCGACGTTGTGGTGTATTGCGTTTCGACATGGGGAGATAAATTTCGCTTCGAAAGATAACGAAGGCAATCAAAACCCATTAGCGAAAATTCGTCAAGCTAATGTCTGCCTGTTGTCGATTTTTCCCCAATAGATCGTGGCAATGATTCGTCTGTGGATAACTTCAGTCTTTTTTGATTTTTGCCGGCCGCTTCCATCCTTCGATGTTGCGCTGACGGGCGCGTCCAATGGCTAAATGGTCGGCGGGGACGTTTTGAGTGAGGGTAGATCCAGCAGCCGTAGTGGCACCCGAATAGATATCCACAGGCGCCACCAACGAATTATTGGAACCGATAAATACGTCTTCACCAATGATGGTTTTGTGTTTGTTCACCCCGTCGTAGTTACAGGTAATGGTGCCGGCCCCAATATTGGTCCGCGCACCCACCTCTGCATCGCCCAGGTAGGTCAAATGGCCCACTTTAGCGCCTTCTCCGAGGTGGGCGTTTTTCAATTCAACAAAGTTACCCACATGCGCCAGCGCCTCTAGGACGCTGCCTGGGCGAAGTCGAGCAAAAGGACCTACATCGCTTCCCTCGCCCAGCACCGCACCGTCAATATGACTGTTGGCTTTAACAACTGAGCCCTTGCGCAACGTACTGTTTTTTATGATGCAATTGGGACCAATGATGACGTTATCTTCGATGATCACTCGGCCCTCAAGGACCACATTGACGTCAATCAGTACATCGCGGCCAGCGCTTACTTCGCCACGTACATCGAAACGCGCCGGGTCTCTCAGGGTGACACCCAACGCCATTAAACGGCGGGCTTCACGTATCTGATAGTGACGCTCCAGTTCGGCAAGTTGCTTGCGGTCATTGGCGCCCTGAACCTCCATGGCATCCAGCGGCTGCTCGGTGGCGACCACCAGCCCATCCTGCACTGCCAAGGCGATTACGTCAGTCAGGTAATACTCGCCCTGAGCGTTGTTGTTGGACAACCTACCCAGCCAGTCCGCCAACCGCTTGCCAGGCACAGCGAGAATACCGGTGTTGCCTTCGGTAATCGCTTTCTGCGCCTCGGTCGCATCCTTGTGCTCCACAATGGCAGCGACTCGATGCTGTTCATCTCGCACGATCCGGCCATAACCTGTGGCGTCAGCAAGCGTCACCGTCAGTAGACTCAATTGTTCGGTGGTGACGTTCTTCAACAGGCGCCGCAGCGTGTCCACCTCAATCAACGGCACGTCGCCGTAAAGAATGAGCACGTTATCAGCGGTTAACTCAGGCAGCGCTTGGGCTACCGCGTGGCCAGTGCCAAGCTGCTTGTCTTGCAAGACGAAATTAAGGTCATCTGCCGATAAACGCTCGCGAACCAGTTCGGCACCATGACCAATCACCACGTGGATACGCTGTGGATTAAGTTGGCGCGCGCTGTGGATAACATGCCCGAGCATAGAGTCACCCGCCACCGGAAGCAGAACCTTGGGCAAGGCCGAACACATACGTGTGCCTTGGCCCGCAGCGAGAATAACGATATCAAGTGACATAGCTGTCTACCAATCCTAGGCGGTCAGCGAGGGCGACCGGTGGTGAATTTTAAAAAAGAAAAAAGGGTAGCCGAGGCTACCCTTTTTCTCAATCACGTAAAAAACGGATGGGGTTAACCACCATATTTTTTACGAATTTGCTGAACGGTGCGCAGCTGAGCTGTCGCCTCCGCCAGACGTGCGGTCGCAGAGCCGTAATCGAAATCTGCACCTCTTTCATTTAGCGCCTTCTCAGCCGCTTTTACAGCGTTCTGAGCAGATGCTTCATCTAGGTCGGCAGCACGTTGCACAGTGTCGGCAAGAACCTTGACCATGTTTGGCTGCACTTCGAGGAAACCGCCCGAGATGTAAAACACCTCGGCTTCCCCGCCCAGCTTGATCAAGCGGATCGGACCTGGCTTCAGATCAGTGATCAGCGGCGCGTGGCCTGGAGCGATACCGATATCACCCAGGTTGCCGTGCGCAATCACCATCTCGACCAGACCGGAGAAAATTTCTCCTTCCGCGCTGACGATATCGCAATGGACTGTCATAGCCATTTGCTTGCCTCAACCTAATTAGCACCCGTTTTACCGGGCACCGGGATTACAGTTTTTTGGCTTTCTCGATCGCTTCTTCGATGCCGCCGACCATGTAGAACGCTTGTTCTGGCAAGTGGTCGTAGTCACCGTTGAGGATGCCTTTGAAGCCAGTAATGGTGTCTTTCAGGGAAACGTATTTACCCGAGGCACCCGTAAAGACTTCAGCCACGAAGAACGGCTGCGACAAGAAACGCTGGATTTTACGTGCGCGGGATACCAACTGCTTGTCAGTTTCTGACAGCTCGTCCATACCCAGAATCGCAATAATATCCTTCAATTCTTTATAACGCTGCAGCACGTACTGTACGCCGCGAGCGGTGTCGTAGTGATCCTGACCTACAACATCCGGATCCAGTTGGCGCGAAGTCGAATCCAGCGGATCAACCGCCGGGTAGATACCCAGCGAAGCGATGTCACGGGACAGTACGACGGTAGCGTCCAAGTGGGCAAACGTGGTCGCAGGCGACGGGTCGGTCAAGTCATCCGCAGGTACGTAGACAGCTTGAATCGAGGTAATCGAACCGGCTTTGGTCGAAGTGATGCGCTCTTGCAGAGTACCCATCTCTTCAGCCAGGGTAGGTTGGTAACCTACTGCAGATGGCATACGCCCCAGCAGTGCGGATACTTCAGTACCGGCCAGTGTGTAACGATAGATGTTGTCGACGAACAGCAGAACGTCGTTACCTTCGTCACGGAATTTCTCGGCCATGGTCAGGCCAGTCAGTGCTACACGCAGACGGTTACCCGGCGGCTCGTTCATCTGACCGTAAACCAATGCCACTTTGTCGAGAACGTTGGAGTCCTTCATCTCGTGGTAGAAGTCGTTACCCTCACGGGTACGCTCACCCACACCGGCGAACACGGAATAACCGCTATGCTCGATGGCGATGTTACGGATCAGTTCCATCATGTTTACGGTTTTGCCTACACCGGCACCACCGAACAGACCGACTTTACCGCCTTTTGCGAACGGGCATACCAGGTCGATAACCTTGATGCCGGTCTCTAGCAGGTCGTTACCGCCTGCCTGTTCAGCGAAAGTAGGCGCAGGACGATGAATGCCCCAACGCTCTTCCGTTTCGATCGGGCCACATTCGTCGATCGGGTTACCCAGAACATCCATGATCCGGCCCAAGGTCGCTTTACCGACCGGTACGGAGATGGCTGCGCCAGAGTCCGTGACTTCCAGACCGCGCTTCAAGCCCTCGGTGGAGCCCATCGCAATAGTACGGACCACGCCGTCGCCCAGCTGCTGCTGAACTTCCAGGGTGGTCCCGGCCGCGCTTTTTACCAACAGCGCGTTGTAGATACTCGGTACGTTTTCGCGTGGAAATTCCACGTCGATCACGGCGCCGATGATTTGAACGATACGTCCGCTACTCATTAGCTGGATCCTCTGAATATTTGAACCGTTAAACCGCGGCAGCGCCGCCGACGATTTCCGAGATCTCTTGGGTGATCGCAGCCTGACGCGCCTTGTTGTAGATCAGTTGTAAATCGCTGATCAAATCACCGGCGTTATCAGTAGCGTTCTTCATTGCGATCATCCGCGCGGCTTGTTCAGCTGCGTTGTTCTCGACCACCGCTTGGTAGACCTGTGACTCAACGTAGCGAACCATCAAGCCGTCAAGCAGCTCTTTGGCGTCCGGTTCGTAAAGATAGTCCCAGTGGTGCTTGAGTTCTTTATCCGGGGTCGCAACCAGCGGAATCAACTGTTCCACCTGAGGCTGCTGCGTCATGGTGTTGATGAACTTGTTGGACACCACGGACAGACGATCGATACGACCGTCCAAATAGGCATCCAGCATCACCTTGACGCTACCAATCAAGTCATTGATCGATGGCTCTTCGCCCAGATGGCTGATCGCAGCGACGACATTACCGCCAAAAACGCGAAAAAAGGTCGCGCCTTTGCTGCCGATCACACACAGATCGATCTCTACGCCGTCTTCACGGTTTACCGCCATGTCCTTGACCAAAGCCTTGAACAGGTTGGTATTCAAGCCGCCGCACAAACCTCGGTCACTGCTCACAACGACATAACCGACACGCTTTACTTCGCGATCAATCATGAACGGGTGGCGGTATTCCGGGTTGGCGTTGGCCAGATGTCCGATTACCTGGCGGATGCGCTCCGCGTAAGGACGGCTAGCCGACATACGCATTTGAGCCTTGCGCATTTTGCTAACCGCCACTTTTTCCATGGCGCTGGTGATCTTTTGCGTGCTTTTGATGCTCGCAATCTTACTGCGAATCTCTTTTGCGCCTGCCATGTAACACCTATCAGGTTAGCAAGCGGGAGCCTCTCGGCCCCCGCTGCGGCTTACCAGGTTTGGGTGGCCTTGAACTTTTCGATACCGGCTTTAAGGCCTGCATCGATTTCGTCATTGAAGTCACCCTTCACGTTGATCTTCGCCATCAATTCGGCGTGATCGCGGTTGAAGTAAGCAATCAGAGCCTGCTCGAAGCTGCCGATTTTTGGAATCTCGACGTCCACCAGGAAGCCACGTTCAGCGGCATACAGGGACAACGACATATCAGCGATAGACATCGGCGCATATTGCTTTTGCTTCATCAGCTCGGTAACGCGCTGACCATGCTCAAGCTGCTTGCGAGTGGCTTCGTCCAGGTCAGAAGCGAACTGGGCGAATGCCGCCAATTCACGGTACTGAGCCAGAGCGGTACGGATACCACCGGAAAGCTTCTTGACGATCTTGGTCTGAGCAGCACCACCCACACGGGATACGGAAACACCGGCGTTCACAGCTGGACGGATGCCAGAGTTGAACATCGCCGATTCCAGGAAGATCTGACCGTCGGTGATGGAAATCACGTTGGTCGGAACGAACGCGGAAACGTCGCCAGCCTGAGTTTCGATGATTGGCAGAGCGGTCAATGAACCGGTCTTGCCAGTCACAGCACCGTTGGTGAACTTCTCTACATACGCTTCGGAAACACGCGATGCGCGCTCCAGAAGACGGGAGTGGAGATAGAACACATCGCCTGGGTAGGCTTCACGGCCTGGCGGACGGCGCAGCAGCAGGGAAATCTGGCGGTAAGCCACTGCTTGCTTGGACAGATCGTCATAAACGATCAGCGCGTCTTCGCCGCGGTCGCGGAAATATTCGCCCATGGTGCAACCGGAGTACGGAGCAAGGAACTGCAACGCAGCTGATTCGGAAGCACTGGCAGCAACGACGATGGTGTTAGCCAACGCGCCGTTTTCTTCGAGTTTGCGAACCACGTTAGCGATGGTCGATTGTTTCTGACCAATTGCTACGTAGACGCAGAAGATGCCGCTGTTTTTCTGATTGATGATCGCGTCGATCGCCAGAGCGGTTTTACCGATCTGACGGTCACCAATGATCAGCTCGCGCTGACCACGGCCGACAGGGATCATGGCATCGACAGCCTTGTAGCCAGTCTGTACAGGCTGGTCTACCGACTTACGCCAGATCACGCCGGGTGCAACCTTCTCGACAGCGTCGGTAAGGACGTTGTTCAGAGGGCCTTTGCCGTCAACTGGGTTACCCAATGCATCGACTACACGACCCAGCAATTCCGGACCAACCGGAACTTCGAGGATGCGGCCAGTGCACTTGGCGCTCATGCCTTCAGCCAGCATCTGGTAAGCGCCCAATACAACGGCACCCACAGAGTCTTGCTCAAGGTTCAACGCCATACCAAAGACGCCGCCCGGAAACTCGATCATTTCGCCGTACATAACGTCGGCCAGACCGTGAATCCGCACGATGCCGTCAGATACGCTGACGACTGTGCCTTCGTTACGGGCTTGGGAGGTTACATCGAGCTTGTCGATGCGACCCTTGATAATTTCACTTATTTCGGAAGGATTGAGTTGCTGCATTGCTCTGCTGCCCCTTCAAACTCAAGATTTCAATGCTTCGGCCAGTTGCGCGAGTTTGCCACGAACTGAGCCATCGATAACCAGGTCGCCGGCGCGGATGATGACACCACCTATTAGAGAGGCATCCTCCGCAGCATGCAGGCGCACTTCCCGGCCGAGCCGTGCACTGAGAACCTTGGCGAGTTTGTCTTGCTGTTCTTCGTTCAATGCAAAAGCACTGGTGACATCCACATCGACCGATTTTTCCTGCTCGGCCTTGTACAGGTCAAACAGTTCGGCGATCTCCGGTAGAAGCAGGAGACGGTCGTTTTCAGCAACGACGTGGATGAAATTCTGTGCCTTGACATCAAACTTGTCGCCACACACTTCAATAAAAGTGGTGGCCTTGTCTGCGCTCGTCAGTCGCGGTGCCGTGAGCATCCGCTGCATTGTGTCGTTTTGCGACACAGCTGCAGCCAGGCCAAGCATGGCTGACCAATTGGCCAGTTGCTGGTGGGCCTGTGCATGCTCGAAGGCTGCCTTAGCGTAAGGTCGGGCCAACGTGGTCAGTTCTGCCATGATCGCCCTCGCTTAAATTTCAGCAGCCAGTTTATTAACCAGCTCCGCGTGCGCGTTTTGATCGATTGTGGCACCCAGGATCTTTTCAGCACCGTTGACCGCCAGGCTACCCAATTGGGCGCGTAGCGCGTCTTTGACGCCGTTCAGCTCCAGTTCGATCTCGGTCCGAGCCTGAGCCTTCACACGGTCAGCTTCGATAACAGCCTGTTCACGGGCTTCTTCGACAATCTGAGTACCGCGTTTCTTGGCTTGCTCAATGATTTCTGCTGCTTGAGCCTTCGCTTCACGCAGTTGATGACCCACTTTATCTTGGGCCAACTCCAGGTCGCGAGTTGCTCGTGTAGCAGCGTCCAGCCCATCCGCGATCTTCTTCTGACGTTCGTGCAAAGCAGCGATGACCGGAGGCCACACGAACTTCATGCAAAACAGTACAAAAATGAAGAACGCAACGGACTGACCAATCAGGGTTGCATTAATGTTCACGCCAACACCTCGCTCGTTCGTTGTCCATCACACCAATCCACTCGAAAATTCGAGAGATTAGCCAGCGAGTTGACCAACGAAGGGGTTCGCAAAGGTGAAGAACAGAGCGATACCAACACCGATCATGGTCACGGCATCGAGCAAACCAGCAACGATGAACATTTTGACCTGAAGCATCGGGACCATTTCTGGCTGACGCGCTGCGCCTTCCAGGAACTTGCCGCCCAGCAGGCCAAAACCAATTGCGGTACCCAGTGCGCCCAGGCCGATCAACAGTGCAACAGCGATAGCAGTTAGACCAACTACAGTTTCCATCTTTCCTCCCGACTTTTACGTCGTATTGGTTAGGTTTTTTAGATTTAAAGCGGTAAAACAAAATTGTTCACATCAGCCCTTGCGGGCACCCTGCCGCCGAAGCGGAGGGTCATCAAGTCGCTCTAGCGAGCCTTAATGGTTTTCTTCGTGAGCCATCGACAAATAGACAATGGTAAGCATCATGAAGATGAACGCTTGCAGGGTGATGATCAGGATGTGGAATACAGCCCACGCCCATTGCAGCACGATGCCCAGACCACTCAGCCAGAGCAAGCCACTGCCAAACATGACAGCGATCAGGATGAACACCAGCTCGCCGGCATACATGTTGCCAAACAGACGCAGTGCCAACGAAATAGGCTTGGCAATCAACGTCACGAATTCAAGCAGGAAGTTCACCGGAATTAATAACGCTTGTAGAAAGATGTTTTTGCTACCAAAAGGGTGCAGGGTCATTTCGCCGATGAAGCCGCCGATGCCCTTGACCTTGATGCTGTAGAAAATAATCAACGCAAATACCGAAAGGGCCATGCCCAAGGTAGCGTTAGGATCAGTTGTCGATACGGCGCGGAATGGGACATGAGAGTCGCCAGTGACAAACATCGCCAAGTGCGGGATCCAGTCGACCGGTAACAGGTCAACTGCGTTCATCAGGAACACCCAGACAAAAATAGTGAGCGCCAACGGTGCGATGACCGGACTCCGTCCGTGAAAACTGTCTTTTACGCTGCCATCGACGAACTCGATCAAAATCTCGACGAAGTTCTGTAAAGCGCCCGGCTGGCCGGAGGTTGCCTTTCTGGCTGCCATGCGGAAGATCAGAATAAAGATCAACCCCAGTGCGACCGACCAGCCGAGAGTATCGACGTGGAAAGCCCAGAAACCCATTTCCTTGGCTTGCGCCGCGTCATGAGCAAAACCCCAACCACTGGTTGGCAAATGACCAAAGGTCAAATTTTGCAGGTGATGCTGGATATATGCCGAAGCTGTTTGCTCTGATGCCATGGTTGCCTCAAACGCCCTAAGGTCTCGAAAGTCTTGTTCTCATAAGCAGGGGCGAGAACCAGTTGACCAATTGGATCAACATGAACACCCCAAATACCGCCAGCGGAGCCAGTGGTTTTACCCCTGCAAAGGTCAGCGCAAAAAGCACTGCCGTAAAAATAAGTTTGCCTGCCTCGCCAGCGTAAAAAGACCGGACAATGGCTTGCGCTTCTCTGGCACCTGTAAACCGGAAAGCCTTGTGAGCAAAGTACAAATTGGGCAGCCAAGCTATCAGACCTCCGCAAAGACCTGAGTACCCGGCAACGACACCGTGCCACTGCCATAACGTCAACGCTGCCAACAGCAGTACTGCACACTGGGCCAGTAGTACCGGAAAAACCGCCAGGCGATGGAACGGCAGGCGTTTCTGCGTGCGGTTTTCCATCATAACTACCCCTGGAATGTCGGCCGCCAAGATCAGTAACTGGCATAATTCGTGCCGACAAAATGCGCGCAGAGTATAGGGGCGGATTACCCCCTATTCAACTGCCATGTAGTGATTTCCGACTACTCGCTACAACTCATCTGTTTCAGCGAATGTGCGCAAGTACGCCCTGTAGCTCATCCAACGAGTTATAGCGAATAACCAGTTGCCCTTTACCCTTCTGACCATGGCGAATCTGCACCGCAGAGCCTAAACGCTCTGCCAGACGCTGTTCGAGGCGACTGATGTCCGGATCGTTTTTTGCGGGTTCGGCAGCAGCTGGCTTGCCACTCAACCATTGTCGAACCAGCGCCTCGGTTTGGCGTACTGTCAGACCGCGTGCGACAACATGTCGCGCCCCTTCAACTTGCCGTTCTTCGGGCAATCCGAGCAATGCACGTGCATGACCCATTTCTAGATCACCATGGGAAAGCATGGTTTTGATGACTTCTGGCAATGCGATCAAGCGTAGCAGGTTCGCAACGGTTACCCGGGACTTGCCCACAGCATCGGCCACTTGTTGCTGAGTGAGCTGAAATTCTTGTTGAAGACGCTGCAGCGCGACGGCTTCTTCTATCGGATTCAAGTCTTCGCGCTGGATGTTCTCGATCAACGCCATGGCAATAGCGGTTTCATCGGACACATCACGAACCATGGCCGGGATTGTCTCCAAGCCCGCTTGCTGGCTCGCGCGCCAACGCCGTTCACCGGCAATGATCTCGAAGCGACCGCCTGCGATTGGACGCACCACAATCGGTTGCATGACGCCCTGAGCCTTGATCGACTGAGCCAGCTCTTCGAGTGCTTGAGGGTCCATGTCGCGGCGTGGCTGGTATTTGCCACGCTGGATAATATCCAGAGGGATATGATTCAGCTCTCGCTGATCGGCCTGAACGGCCTGCTCTTCCAACGCGCTGACGGTTGGACTGCTCAGAAGTGCATCCAGCCCACGTCCGAGACCTCGTTTCTTAACGGCCATGCGGATTTCCTTAAGTTGCCTGAGCGGGACGAGGATTGCGACGTTGGCGACGGACCATCTCGCCCGCCAAGGCGAGGTAAGCCAGGGCGCCGCGCGATGTTTTGTCATAGGCCAGCGCCGGCATCCCAAAGCTTGGCGCTTCCGCCAGACGGATGTTGCGCGGGATGACAGTGTCGTAGAGCTGATCACCGAAGTGTTCCTTGAGCTGATCGGACACGTCATTGATCAGACTCAAGCGCGGGTCATACATGGTCCGCAACAGGCCTTCAATTTTCAGCTGGGGATTAAGCAATCCAGCAATACGTTTGATGTTATCCACAAGATCGCTCAAGCCTTCCAGCGCAAAATACTCGCACTGCATGGGGATAATGACCCCATCCGCGGCAACCAGCGCATTCAAGGTAAGCATCGACAAGGACGGCGGGCAGTCGATGAGAATGTAGTCGTAATTCTCGCGAATGGGTGCCAACGCGTTGCGTAGGCGACTTTCTCTCATCTGCATTTCCAGCAGGACGACCTCGGCAGCCGTCAGATCGCGGTTGGCGGGCAGCAACTGGTAACCGCCATGCTCGGAAAAGTGCATGGCCTGCGCCAAATCACACTCGCCGATCAATACGTCATACACCGAATGTTCCAAGGCGTGTTTATCCACGCCACTGCCCATGGTGGCGTTGCCCTGCGGGTCGAGATCGATCAACAAAACGCGGCGCTTGGTCGCGACCAATGACGCTGCGAGGTTGATACAGGTTGTGGTTTTACCCACGCCCCCTTTTTGGTTCGCTATCGCGAATACCTTAGCCATTCTTGCTCGTGTTCCCAATCATGCCGTGCGGCGCAGTATCAGCAGATGGCGTTGGCCTTGGCAACCAGGAACGGTCAAGGCTTGTGCGCTATCGAGACGAAAATCTGTCGGTAATGCTACCAGCTCATCCGCGGGGTGCAGGCCTTTCATCGCTAACCAGCGTGTATGGATATCGCCAAGGTGACGCGTCCAACCGGTAAAGTCCGCGAGATTGCTAAACGCTCGGGAAACGATCCCGGTGAAAGGCAGCAAAGGTTGAAATGTTTCCGCCCGGCTGTGGATAACTTCAAGATTATCAAGTTTGAGTTCAAGTTTAACTTGGGTTAAAAAACGGGTTTTCTTGCCGTTACTGTCTAAAACCGTGACTTTCATATCGGGAAACAAGATCGCCAACGGAATGCCTGGCATTCCACCGCCGCTGCCAACGTCAAGCCAACGGTCACCGGTTATGAAGGGCACCACGCTCAAGCTGTCGAGTAAATGCCGCGAAACCATTTCATCTGGGTCGCGAACCGCAGTGAGGTTGTAAGCCTTGTTCCATTTGATCAGCAGTGCCAAGTAGGCCAGCAGTTGGTGGTGTTGGCTTTCGCTCAAATCGACACCAAGTTGCAGGGCGCCACGGGATAACTCTTGGGCATGTTGCGAGGTAACCATAGAACTCAAGCGCTTTGCTCCAACTGACGGCCCGCGCCGCGTTTTTTCAAATGAATCATCAACAGCGAAATTGCTGCAGGGGTCACACCAGGTATGCGCGAGGCTTGACCCAACGTTTCTGGACGAGTTATCCCCAGCTTGCCTTGAATCTCTTTCGATAGACCAGAGATGCCTACGTAATCGATATCAGCGGGCAACTTAGTATCTTCACTGGCCCGCAGACGAGCGATTTCATCCTGTTGACGATCAATGTAACCGGCGTATTTGGTTTTGATTTCGACCTGCTCGGCCACTTGAGGATCACTGCAGCCATCACCCGTGATGGCGATCAAACTAGCGTAATCGACTTCAGGACGCGTCAGCAGATTGAGCAAATTGTATTCATGGGTCAGCGGCGTACCGAAATGCGCAGAAATGGCATCACCCTGCGCAGTACCAGGGCGAACCCACGTATTTTTCAGGCGCTGCTCTTCCAGAACGATGCTTTCGCGCTTGGTGCAGAACGCCGCCCAACGGGCATCGTCGACCAACCCTAACGCTCGACCTTTCTCGGTTAACCGCAGGTCGGCGTTGTCTTCACGCAGAATCAAACGGTACTCGGCACGAGAAGTGAACATCCGGTACGGCTCTTGGGTACCCAAGGTAATCAGGTCATCGACCAATACGCCTATGTAAGCCTCATCTCTGCGTGGACACCAACTTTCTTTACCCTGTGCAAGCAGCGCAGCATTAGCACCGGCCAACAAACCTTGGGCGGCGGCTTCTTCGTAGCCTGTCGTGCCGTTGATTTGCCCAGCGAAAAAGAGACCACCTATCACCTTGGTTTCAAGGCTGTATTTCAAATCCCTGGGGTCGAAGTAATCGTATTCGATGGCATAGCCAGGGCGAACAATGTGCGCGTTTTCCATGCCCCTAATCGAACGGACGATTTGCAGTTGAACGTCAAAGGGCAACGAAGTCGAAATACCGTTCGGGTAAAGCTCATGAGTGGTTAACCCTTCCGGTTCGATAAAAACCTGATGGCTATCCTTGTCGGCAAAGCGATGGATTTTATCTTCGATAGAAGGGCAGTAACGTGGGCCAACACCTTCAATGACGCCGGAATACATCGGCGAACGATCGAGGTTGGCCGCGATGATTTCATGGGTACGGGCGTTGGTGTGCGTAATCCAGCAGCTGACCTGGGCAGGATGCTGTTCTTTCGAGCCCATGAACGACATGACTGGAATCGGCGTATCGCCTGGCTGCTCAGTCATCACCGAAAAGTCCACCGAACGCCCATCGATACGAGGTGGCGTGCCCGTTTTAAGACGACCCACTCTCAGAGGCAGTTCGCGTAGACGTTGAGCTAACGCAATCGACGGCGGATCACCTGCGCGTCCGCCCGAATAATTTTGCATTCCAATGTGGATAAGTCCACCGAGGAACGTGCCCGTGGTCAATACCACCGCGTCCGCGAGAAATCGGAGCCCCATCTGAGTCACCACGCCGCGGACTTGGTCCTGTTCAACAATCAAGTCATCGCAGGCTTGTTGGAATATCCACAGGTTCGGCTGGTTTTCGATAATTTCGCGAATAGCCGACTTGTACAGCACGCGGTCAGCCTGAGCTCGGGTAGCCCGAACGGCTGGGCCTTTACGGCTGTTCAACACGCGAAATTGAATACCGCCTTTGTCGGTCGCGATGGCCATCGCGCCGCCAAGGGCATCGATTTCCTTGACCAAATGGCTTTTGCCGATGCCACCGATGGCTGGGTTGCAGCTCATTTGGCCGAGTGTTTCCACGTTATGCGTCAGCAGCAAGGTTTTTGCACCCATGCGCGCTGACGCCAGTGCGGCTTCGGTACCGGCATGACCGCCACCGATGACGATCACCTCAAAACGGGAAGGGAAATCCACCACGCACCTCGTTCCTACTCTTGAGAACAGGAAATTAAATTTTGGACAGTCGGCAAGTATAGGGACTTACCCCCCTTGAAAGGAACCTTTTGCACAAAATTCAACCAGCTGTGGGTGATTGACGGTTATATAAATTAAAAAAAAAGAAATTTATAAATCTTTGTTTTTATGTTTACTACTACTGAGCCATGTTTCTGTGGATAGAATCCTGAAGCCCTTTATATTAGCTGTGTACAGAGAATCAAAACATTGTGGTCATGTAGCCCTGGGCCGATGGGATAAGTGGCCTAAGCCTGTGGATTAAAGGGCGACTTGTCCACAGGGTGAATTATTCTCAGGTTTTAAGCCTAGTTATCAACCGAGCTGAAGGATGGTTACACACAGGGCTTATTCCACCCAAAATAGCGGTTGTTGCTAAAGGTTGGGCGAACGGAAGCCACCGAGACAGACATTGATCCGCTCGGTTGGAGGTTATTGGGGAAGGGAGAGTCTATTTGCCGATGCAAAAACTGGAGAAGATACGTCCCAACAGATCATCAGAACTGAAAGCGCCGGTAATTTCGCCCAATGATTTTTGAGCTTGCCGTAAGTCTTCGGCGAGTAATTCGCCAGCGCCTGCGAGCGTCAGCTGAGCTCTTCCATGCTCAAGCGATGCGCTGGCATGCCCTAAGGCCTCAAGATGTCGCCTGCGTGCGCTGAAGCTGCTTTCAGAGGTTTGCTCGTAGCCCATACACGCCTTTAAGTGATCTCTTAACAACTCTAGGCCTTCTCCCGCAGCCATCGCACTTAGGCTTATCGTCACGTGGCCGTCAGCGCTACGTTCTTGACCAATGACATCGCCACTCAAGTCGGCCTTATTCCTGATCAGCGTTACCTTGGAGGGATCGGGTCTCTGCTCAAGAAACTCAGGCCATAAGGCAAAGGGATCGTCAGCCTCAGGGGCCGTCGCATCCACCACCAATAGCACCCGATCGGCCTCGTTGATTGCCTTAAGTGCTCGCTCAACACCAATTTTTTCAACTTTATCATCCGTAGCGCGCAGTCCAGCCGTATCCACAACGTGCAATGGCATACCGTCGATATGGATATGCTCACGTAGAATGTCTCGTGTCGTGCCAGCGATGTCAGTGACAATTGCTGCCTCTCTGCCTGCGAGTGCATTAAGCAAACTCGATTTTCCCGCGTTAGGTCGGCCGGCGATCACTACCGTCATACCGTCCCGTAGAAGCGCGCCCTGTCCGGCTTCTCGCAAGACTGTGGATAACTCATCGCGAACAGCATCCAGCATATTAAGTACGTGGCCATCGGCAAGAAAATCGATTTCTTCTTCTGGAAAATCGATGGCTGCTTCTACATAGATTCGAAGACCTATCAATTTTTCGGTCAAGTTATCCACACGTACTGAGAAAGCACCTTGCAAGGATCGGACAGCGTTACGTGCCGCTTGCGCTGAGCTAGCTTCTATCAAGTCGGCGATTGCCTCAGCTTGGGCCAAGTCGAGTTTGTCATTGAGAAATGCGCGCTCACTAAATTCACCCGGCTTTGCTAATCTGCTGCCAAGCTGCAAACAGCGCTGCAACAGCATATCCATCACTACCGGGCCGCCATGCCCCTGCAGCTCCAGGACATCTTCACCGGTAAATGAGTTAGGTCCGGGGAAGTAAAGAGCGATGCCCTCGTCGATAACCTCTCCATTTTCATCGCTGAAAGGACCGAAGTGCGCATAGCGGGGGATAGGAGTGCGACCGATGATTGCTGACGCAGCTGTACTCGCTAATGGACCAGATATTCGCACAATGCCTACGCCACCTCGTCCCTGGGCAGTAGCAATGGCAGCGATGGTTTCATGAGGAACGTTCATAACCAGGCTCTCTAGACAAATGGCGGATAGCAAAACGCCCCACGAGGGGGCGTTTTACAATTACTTATACACAGGTTAGATCAAGCAGCCGCGCTCTTGGTAGCCGCTTCAATTTTGCGAGTGATGTACCACTGCTGCGAAATCGACAGGCAGTTGTTGACGACCCAGTACAGAACCAGACCAGCAGGGAACCAAAGGAAGAAGAATGTGAAGATGATTGGCATCAGCTTCATGACCTTGGCTTGCATTGGGTCTGGCGGAGTTGGGTTCAACCGCTGCTGGATGAACATGGTTGCACCCATGATGATCGGCAGGATGAAGAACGGGTCTTTGATCGACAGGTCAGTGATCCAGAGAATGAACGGAGCCTGACGCATTTCCACGCTTTCCAGGAGAACCCAGTACAGCGAGAGGAAAACCGGCATCTGTACAACGATCGGCAAGCAACCACCTAGCGGGTTTATCTTCTCTTTCTTGTACAGCTCCATCATCGACTGCGACATTTTCTGCCGGTCATCGCCATGTTGTTCTTTCAGAGCAGCCAGTTTCGGTGCTACGGCTCGCATGCGGGCCATGGATTTGTAGCTGGCAGCCGAGAGAGGAAAGAACAGCCCCTTGATCAACATGGTCAAGAAGATAATCGAGAAACCCCAGTTACCGACCAGGCTGTGGATATGTTGCAGCAACCAGAAAATCGGTTGGGCGATGAACCAGAGAATGCCGTAATCGACAGTCAGCTCGAGACCTGGGGATAACTCTTTCAATACCGCTTGGCTTTTAGGTCCTGCATACAGCGTGGCAGTTGTCTCACCTGTTGCACCGGCAGCGACAGAGATCGCTGGGCCAGTGAAACCAATGATGTAATTGCCTTGAGCATCCTTACGAGTCTGTACGACATTGCTGTCGGACTTGTTTGGAATCCAGGCCGTCACGAAATAATGCTGCAACCAGGCAACCCATCCGCCTTGAACAGTTTCTTTCAGTGAAGCCTTATCGATGTCTTTCATCGATACTTTTTTGTACGGTTCGGCTGGAGTACCCAGCGCAGCGCCCAAATAAGTCGCAGTGCCGGTTGCAGTGCTTGAAGATGGATCCGCACTGGCATCACGTTTCAACTGAGCAAACAGATTACCGGCCCAAGGCTTGCCGCTCTGGTTATCAATCAGGTAGGTGACTTTCAAGTCATACAAGCCACGCTTAAACGAAAAGCGCTTGATGTAATTGACACCGTTGTCAGCAAACTTCAGATCAACAACCAAATCATTTTGGCCATCAGCCAGTTGATAGGTTTTCTGCGTACTGGTGTAAACCGGGCGACCTGCCGCTCGAGCGTCAGGACCATCTGTGCCGGTCAAGCCACTTTGCGCAAGATAAGTACGTTCGCCGCCATTATCGAACAGCTGGAAAGCAATCTCCGGGTGGTCTTGGCGACGTGGATACAGGGGCAATCGCAACTGAGCAATATCACCACCGACCGGGTCTATTTCCAGATTGAGCACATCCGTTTTTATTTGAATGAGGTCTTTACTGGCCGCAATTGGCGCTTCAATAGGTGCAGCAATTTCACCGTTGGCGCTTGGAACATCGGCACTTGCAGTAGTATTTGAACCCAGCGCCGTTTCCGGAATGACCGGTGCGGTAGTGCTGGCAGCAACATTCTGAGTCGGCAGGGCAGCCTGACCGTAATCTTGGTTCCATTTCAGAACCCCGACATAGGTCACGATTGCCAAGGCGGCGATCAGGATCGTGCGTTTAATATCCATGATTACTCGGCCATCGAAGAGGAACGGGAGGTAGGTACAGGTGGAACCGGGTCATAACCACCGGCATTCCACGGATGACAGCGACCTAACCGACGGAAGGTCAGCCAGCCACCGCGTAGAAGGCCATGACTTTCAATGGCTTCATACGCGTAGCAGGAACAGCTGGGGTAGAAACGACAGTGGCTGGCCATCAGCGGGCTAATGGCATAGCGATAGAACTGGATCGGAACGAGTGCCAGCTTACGCATCTGAACTGTCTACCCTTATGGTTTCGGTTTTAACATCAGGAACCGGCCGGCTGCGTGCCAGGCGTTTCCATAGCTTGCCGAAATGCTGAATCAATTCGGGGTTTTCTATTTCACCCAAACCTTTGCGCGCCACTATGACGATATCCCAACCAACCAGATCATCCTGGTGCTGGCGAAATGATTCGCGCATTAGGCGTTTCAAGCGATTGCGCTCAACGGAGAGTTTGACGCTCTTTTTACCGATCACCAGCCCCAACCGGGGATGATCAAGGTCGTTGTTGCGCGCAAGGAGCAGGAGATTCTTCCCCGGAACCTTACCGGTAGGGGAGTCAAAGACTGCCTTGAAATGTCGGGGTGTCAGCAAACGCTTTTCCCGACTGAAGTCCTGACTCACCACCTGTACCTATTTATCAAACTGCCAGACGCTTACGGCCTTTGGCGCGGCGACGCGACAAGACTGCACGGCCGTTTTTGGTGGCCATGCGTGCACGGAAACCGTGGGTGCGGGCGCGCTTGATAGTGCTGGGTTGGAAAGTACGTTTCATGGCGTGTTACCTGGTTCGTCCACAACGGGCCGGAATGGCCCCCGTTTTAAGAGACCGGGGATTCTAGAGAAAGCAAGCCTCTAGGTCAATTTCCAACCAGCGTTTCCTTCAATTACTTATCAAGTCGGTTTTTTAGCCTCGGTTTTCCAGTCGGTCGTTTTTGCTTGGCTGGCCAATATGGATAGGTGTTTAAATATAGAAATAAAGAAGGAGAGTATTTAAAGCTCTTTTATAAAGCTTATAGAAGCTAAGGACCGCTTTTTCTGTGGATAAGTACCTGTATGCCTTCAAAATAGAGCTGTACAGAGGATGACAACTCAGTTGAAAAACCGTGCTCCACCTGTGCTGTACAGTAGGATAAGCTGTGTATGGAACGCCGTTTTATCCACAGGCAGGTTATCCACAGAGTTTGTGCTGGACTTATGCAGTGGGTTGAGGCCCGCTTATCCACAATGCTTATGCACAGGTGATGGGTGCTGTAGTTTGTCCATAAAGCGTTGATTCTTCGCATCCTGGGAGCAACCTACATGTGGATAAGTCAGCCACTGATCGTTACAATAGCGGCTGTTTTTGCCTCACCGGCATTCGACTTAGGGGATATCTGTGTCAGCGGAACTTTGGCAGCAGTGCGTGGAGCTATTGCGCGATGAGCTGCCGGCCCAGCAATTCAACACTTGGATCCGCCCGCTACAGGTCGAAGCCGAAGGCGACGAGTTGCGTGTGTATGCACCCAACCGTTTCGTTCTTGATTGGGTAAATGAAAAATACCTCGGTCGGTTGCTTGAGCTTCTTGGCGAACGCGGACAAGGCCTTGCGCCCGCGCTGTCCTTATTAATTGGCAGCAAGCGCAGTTCTGCTCCACGGGCTGCACCCAATGCGCCGTTGGCTGCGGCTGCCTCGCACGCAATTTCAGTAAACCAGGTAGCGGCTTTACCCATTCAACAGGTTAGTTCGCCACCACCGAGCCACACGGTTGCGGTTCACGACGAGCCTTCTCGCGCCAGTTTCGATCCTATGGCGGGGGCCAGCTCGCAACAGGCGCCCGCTCGTGCGGAGCAGCGCACGGTTCAGGTAGAAGGTGCGCTCAAGCACACCAGCTACTTGAATCGCACCTTTACCTTTGAGAATTTCGTTGAAGGTAAATCAAACCAGCTGGCGCGGGCGGCGGCTTGGCAAGTGGCGGACAACCCCAAGCACGGCTACAACCCTCTATTTCTTTACGGCGGGGTGGGCTTGGGTAAGACGCATTTGATGCACGCGGTGGGAAACCACCTCTTAAAGAAGAACCCAAACGCCAAGGTTGTTTACCTGCACTCGGAGCGCTTCGTTGCTGACATGGTAAAAGCGCTTCAGCTCAACGCGATCAACGAATTCAAACGTTTTTACCGTTCGGTCGATGCGCTGTTAATTGATGATATTCAGTTTTTTGCTCGCAAAGAACGCTCCCAGGAAGAATTCTTTCATACTTTCAATGCGTTGCTTGAAGGTGGTCAGCAGGTCATCTTGACCAGTGACCGCTATCCGAAAGAAATTGAAGGTCTGGAAGAGCGTTTGAAGTCGCGTTTCGGTTGGGGGTTAACGGTCGCCGTTGAGCCGCCTGAGCTGGAAACCCGTGTTGCTATCTTGATGAAAAAGGCAGATCAGGCGAAAGTTGATCTGCCTCACGACGCGGCGTTCTTCATTGCTCAGCGGATACGTTCTAACGTTCGCGAACTTGAAGGTGCGTTAAAGCGGGTCATTGCACACTCGCACTTCATGGGCCGCGATATTACGATTGAGTTGATTCGCGAATCATTGAAGGATCTTTTGGCACTCCAAGATAAGTTGGTCAGTGTGGATAACATTCAGCGCACCGTGGCTGAGTACTACAAGATCAAGATTTCTGATTTGCTGTCCAAACGCCGTTCGCGGTCTGTAGCGCGTCCGCGCCAGGTTGCGATGGCGCTGTCCAAAGAGTTAACCAACCACAGCTTGCCTGAGATTGGTGATGTGTTCGGCGGACGTGACCACACGACCGTGCTGCACGCATGCCGAAAGATCAACGAGCTTAAGGAATCCGACGCGGATATTCGCGAGGACTACAAGAACCTGCTGCGGACACTCACAACCTGATGACATTAGCGCAGCTTATTAAGGCAAGGGACTAGACCATGCATTTCACCATTCAACGCGAAGCCTTGTTGAAACCTCTGCAACTGGTCGCCGGCGTCGTAGAGCGCCGCCAGACCTTGCCGGTGCTTTCCAACGTGCTTTTAGTTGTCCAAGGGCAACAGCTTTCGCTGACAGGAACAGACCTGGAAGTCGAGCTGGTTGGTCGTGTTCAACTGGAAGAGCCAGCCGAGCCTGGGGAAATCACTGTCCCTGCTCGCAAGCTGATGGACATTTGTAAGAGCCTGCCCAACGATGCGTTGATTGACATCAAACTGGACGAGCACAAGCTTGTTGTTAAAGCAGGTCGTAGCCGTTTTACCTTGTCCACGCTGCCAGCCAATGATTTTCCAACGGTGGAAGAAGGTCCTGGCTCGCTGACCTTTAATTTGGTGCAAAGCAAATTGCGCCGATTGATCGAACGCACTAGCTTCGCCATGGCACAGCAAGACGTCCGTTACTACCTCAATGGGATGTTGCTGGAAGTCAGCGCGGGCATATTGCGTGCTGTTGCCACCGATGGCCACCGCTTGGCAATGTGCTCAATGACCGCCGAGATAGAGCAGGCGGATCGGCACCAAGTCATCGTGCCCCGCAAAGGTATCCTTGAACTTGCACGCTTACTGACTGAGCAGGACGGTATTGTCAGCATTGTTTTAGGTCAGCATCACATCCGCGCAACCACCGGTGAGTTTACTTTTACCTCTAAATTGGTTGATGGCAAATTTCCGGATTACGAACGTGTTCTGCCAAAAGGTGGTGACAAGTTGGTGTTGGGTGATCGGCAGGCATTGCGTGAGGCGTTCAGCCGTACCGCCATTTTGTCCAACGAAAAGTATCGCGGTATCCGCCTGCAATTGGCCAGTGGGCTTCTAAAGATCCAGGCTAACAACCCGGAGCAAGAAGAGGCCGAAGAAGAAATCGGTGTTGATTACACTGGCGGCAATCTGGAGATTGGTTTCAACGTTAGTTATCTGCTCGACGTATTAGGCGTGATGACCACCGAACAGGTGCGTTTGATTCTGTCCGATTCCAATAGCAGCGCACTGGTGCAGGAATCGGACAACGATGATTCTGCTTATGTTGTTATGCCGATGCGCCTGTAACGTGTCCATGCTTAGCAGAGTTTGAATGTCTCTTAGCCGCGTTACCGTCACTGGGGTGCGCAATCTGCACCCGGTGACAATCTCCCCCTCTCCTCGTATCAACATCCTTCACGGCGCAAATGGCAGTGGTAAAACCAGCGTTCTGGAAGCCATCCATTTGCTCGGCCTTGCGCGTTCCTTTCGTAGCATACGGTTACTGCCGGTCATCCAATACGAACAGCCCGCGTGTACAGTTTTTGGCCAAGTCGAATTGGCCGAAGGTGGGCATAGCAGTCTTGGTATTTCCCGTGATCGTCAAGGTGATTTTCAAATCCGCATCGATGGCCAGAATGCAAAAAGCGCTGCGCAATTGGCCGAGGCGCTTCCCCTGCAGTTAATCAATCCTGATAGCTTTCGCCTTCTAGAAGGCGCTCCGAAAATACGTCGACAGTTCCTCGACTGGGGAGTGTTCCACGTGGAACCTCGTTTTATGTCGACCTGGCAGCGCTTGCAGAAGGCCCTTAGGCAGCGGAACTCATGGCTCCGGCATGGTACACTCGACGCCGCTTCACAAGCCGCTTGGGACAGAGAACTGTGCCTCGCCAGTGATGAAATCGACGAGTATCGGCGGGCATATATCAAGGCCCTTAAACCAGTGTTCGAGCAAACCTTAAGTGAATTGGTTGAGCTCGAAGGTTTGACCTTAAGTTATTACCGCGGGTGGGATAAGGAAAAAGAGCTGAGTGCTGTGCTTGCCTCGTCCCTGCATCGCGATCAACAGATGGGCCATACACAAGCCGGGCCGCAACGAGCTGATTTGCGCTTGAGACTGGGCGCTCATAATGCTTCGGATATTTTATCCCGTGGTCAGCAGAAGTTAGTGGTCTGCGCATTGCGCATTGCTCAAGGACATTTGGTCAGCCAAGCACGGCGAGGCCAATGTATTTATCTGGTGGATGATTTGCCGTCCGAACTGGATGAGCATCACCGCCGCGCGCTTTGCCGTTTATTGGAAGACTTACGCTGCCAGGTGTTTATCACCTGTGTAGATCACGAATTATTGAGGGAAGGCTGGCAGACGGAAACGCCAGTCGCTTTGTTCCACGTGGAACATGGCCGTATTACCCAGACCCACGACCACCGGGAGTGAATGCATGAGCGAAAATCAAACGTACGACTCCTCCAGCATTAAAGTGCTGAAAGGGCTAGATGCCGTACGCAAGCGTCCCGGTATGTATATCGGCGACACCGACGATGGCAGCGGTTTACACCACATGGTATTCGAGGTGGTCGATAATTCGATCGACGAAGCTTTGGCTGGTCATTGCGATGAAATAAGTATTGTTATCCACACGGATGAATCGATCACCGTGCGCGATAACGGTCGCGGAATTCCGGTAGACGTACACAAAGAAGAAGGCATTTCTGCAGCAGAGGTCATCATGACCGTGCTGCATGCCGGTGGTAAGTTCGATGACAACTCTTACAAGGTTTCTGGCGGCTTGCACGGAGTCGGCGTTTCAGTTGTAAACGCTTTGTCTGAATTGTTGCTGTTGACTGTGCGCCGTAGTGGCAAAGTTTGGGAACAGACCTATGTCCACGGTGTTCCACAGGAACCCATGCGCATCGTTGGCGAGAGCGATTCCACCGGTACTGAAATCCATTTCAAACCGTCGGACCTTACGTTCAAAAATATTCATTTCAGCTGGGACATTCTAGCTAAGCGTATTCGTGAACTGTCGTTCCTAAACTCTGGTGTAGGGATTGTTTTAAGGGACGAGCGCAGTGGTAAAGAAGAGCTGTTCAAATACGAAGGCGGTTTACGCGCATTCGTCGAATATCTGAATACCAACAAGACGCCGGTTAACCAGGTGTTTCACTTCAACATTCAGCGCGAAGACGGTATTGGCGTTGAAATCGCGTTGCAATGGAATGACAGCTTTAACGAGAACTTGTTGTGTTTCACCAACAACATTCCTCAGCGCGATGGTGGTACCCACCTGGTCGGTTTTCGCTCTGCATTGACGCGAAACCTGAACACTTACATCGAGCAAGAAGGTCTGGCTAAAAAGCATAAAGTTGCCACTACCGGCGATGATGCACGTGAAGGCCTGACGGCAATCATTTCGGTCAAAGTGCCAGATCCTAAATTCAGCTCGCAGACAAAAGACAAGCTGGTCTCATCGGAAGTTAAGACCGCGGTAGAACAAGAGATGGGTAAACACTTCTCTGACTTCCTGCTGGAAAATCCGACTGAAGCCAGAGCTGTTGTTGGCAAGATGATCGACGCTGCTCGAGCCCGTGAAGCCGCACGTAAAGCTCGCGAGATGACACGTCGTAAAGGTGCGTTGGACATTGCCGGTCTGCCCGGCAAACTTGCGGACTGCCAGGAAAAAGACCCTGCCCTTTCCGAACTGTATTTAGTGGAAGGTGACTCTGCTGGCGGGTCCGCCAAGCAGGGGCGTAACCGTAAAACCCAGGCCATTTTGCCGCTTAAAGGTAAAATCCTTAACGTCGAAAAAGCGCGCTTCGACAAAATGATCTCGTCCCAAGAAGTGGGCACGTTGATCACGGCGCTGGGCTGCGGTATTGGTCGTGACGAATACAACATCGCAAAACTGCGCTATCACAACATCATCATCATGACCGATGCTGACGTTGACGGTTCGCACATCCGAACACTGTTGTTGACCTTCTTTTTCCGGCAACTGCCTGAGTTGATTGAGCGTGGCTACATCTACATCGCTCAGCCACCGTTGTACAAAGTGAAAAAGGGTAAGCAAGAGCAGTACATCAAAGACGACGAAGCCATGGAAGAATACATGACCCAGTCGGCCCTTGAAGATGCCAGCTTGCACCTTAACGAGTCGGCACCGGGTATTTCGGGTGAGGCGCTGGAGCGTCTGGTTCACGAGTTCCGCATGGTCATGAAGACACTCAAGCGCCTGTCGCGCTTGTACCCTCAGGAACTGACCGAGCATTTCATTTACCTGCCGTCGATTTCACTTGAACAACTGTCGGATCACGATGGCATGCAGGCTTGGCTGGCTTTGTTTGATGCGCGCCTGCGCGTTGGCGAGAAGTCCGGTCTGGTCTACAAAGCGAGCTTGCGTGAAGACCGCGAACGTAATGTTTGGCTGCCAGAGGTCGAACTGATCTCACATGGCTTGTCCAACTACGTTACGTTCAACCGGGACTTCTTTGGCAGCAACGACTACAAAACCGTAACGACCCTCGGTGAAAAAATCAGCACTTTGCTGGAAGAAGGCGCTTACGTGCAACGCGGTGAACGCAAGAAGCTGGTGACTGAGTTCAAGGAAGCTCTTGCTTGGTTGATGGCGGAAAGCACCAAGCGTCACACTATCCAGCGCTACAAAGGTCTTGGCGAAATGAACCCGGACCAGCTGTGGGAAACCACCATGGACCCGGCTGTACGTCGCATGCTTAAGGTAACGATTGAAGATGCTGTTGGTGCTGACCAGATCTTCAACACCTTGATGGGTGACGCGGTGGAACCTCGCCGTGACTTCATTGAAAGCAATGCGTTGGCTGTGTCTAACCTGGATTTTTAAGAGGTTAGATTCGCTAAGCAAACCCCAGCCTTGGTGCTGGGGTTTTGCTATGTGGATTTATGTAAGCTTGAGCTGCTATAGAACATCGCTGAATCCCACTTGAACAAATAACTCTAAACACTGCCTCAACAGTCCCTAGCACCTTACACTGGGGAACATCCAACCTCCCTGGACGTATCGATGACTGTTGAGACCAATCCAAACCCGCTCCTTGAAACTGTCGAAAGCCAACGCCTATCGGGCGATGATTCTGACCGTTGGCGTGAGTGGGGGCCGTATCTCAGTGACCGTCAGTGGGGTACGGTGCGTGAGGATTACAGCGCTGATGGGGATGCCTGGCGTTACTTCCCACATGATCACGCCCGTAGCCGCGCGTATCGGTGGGGGGAGGATGGGCTCGCGGGCTTTTCTGACAAAGCGCAACGCTGGTGCCTGGGGCTTGCGCTGTGGAACGAGCGTGATCCGATTATAAAGGAGCGGCTGTTCGGTCTGAATAACTCAGAAGGCAATCACGGTGAGGACGTCAAAGAGCTGTATTTCCATGTCGATGGTGTCCCCAGCCACGCCTACATGCGCATGCTTTACAAATACCCGCACTCGGCATTTCCCTACGATGATTTGGTACAAGAAAACGGCCGGCGCGGCCTGAACGATTCGGAGTACGAAGTACTGGATACCGGCGTATTCGATGACAACAATTACTTCGACGTAACCATCGAATACGCCAAGAACACCCCCGACGATATATTCATGCGGATCACCGTGGAAAATCGCTCTGAAAAATCCGCACGCTTGCATGTCCTGCCGCATGTCTGGGCGCGTAATACCTGGAGTTGGGGTGATTCAGCCGAACGCCCTGCCTTGGTTCTGCAAGATCAGCAAGTCCTTGCGAGTTATCCCCAGCAGCCAAATAGAGTCGCTACCGCCTGGGGTCCGCAAACCTGTGAATGGCTGTTCTGTGAAAACGAAACCAACACTCCTCGGTTGAGCGGTGAATGGGCGAGCGGACCATTCAAGGATGGCATCAATGACTGTGTAGTAGACGGAAACGCCAAGGCTGTTCATCGCGATAAAGGAACGCGCGCCGCAGCGCATTTCGTACTCGAACTAAAAGGCCGGGAAACAGAGGTTATTTATCTGCGTTTTGCTCCCTACGATGCGGAGGCAGTAAATGGTAGAAAGCTTGTGGATCTGTGCCGTAAGCAAGCCGACGATTATTACGTAGCGCTGCAGCATAACCAGAAGGACGCTGACGCTCGTAACGTTCAACGCCAAGCATTGGCGGGATTGCTCTGGTCGAAGCAATTGTATTATTTCGACGTGAACCGTTGGCTGAACGGTGACTCAACACAACCGCCGCCACCGCCTGAACGTGCTGGAGTTCGTAACACTCATTGGCGACATCTTTCTAATTTCGACATTGTTTCCATGCCCGATAAATGGGAATACCCGTGGTACGCCTCTTGGGACCTAGCATTCCAGGCGGTAGCGTTTGCGTTGATTGATCCGGTATTTGCCAAGGACCAGCTGTTGCTGTTGGTGAAAGACCGTTTCATGCACCCTAACGGGCAATTGCCGGCCTACGAGTGGCGTTTCGATGACGCTAATCCACCCGTTCACGCCTGGGCGTCATGGCGGGTTTATCAGCAGGAAAAACAGCTGACGGGTGTCGGTGATCTGGATTTTCTCGAGCGAATATTCCACAAGTTGTTGTTGAATTTTTCCTGGTGGGTCAACCGCAAAGACAGCGAAGGCCGCAACGTGTTTCAAGGCGGCTTTCTGGGCCTGGACAATATTGCGCTGTTTGATCGATCTGCGGCCATGGCACCGGGTTACGAGTTGGATCAAGCTGACGGTACCGCATGGGTTGCGGCCTATGCTTTGGACATGATGCGAATTGCCCTGGAGTTGGCGAAACGCAACGCGGTGTATGTCGATATCTCGGTTAAGTTTTTTGAGCATTTTTTGTACATCGCAGGCGCGATCAATCGAGGTGACGACAGTTCGGGTGGTCTTTGGGATGAGCAGGATAAATTTTTCTACGACGTGCTGCACCGCCCCGATGGCAGTATTGAACCGGTAAGGCTTCGCTCGCTGGTTGGATTGATGCCATTGTTTGCAGTTCAAGTGCTGGAGCAACGCGAACATGAGGGCTTGCCGGGGTTGCGTGAGCGGATGCTCGGCTTCCTCCGGCATCGCCCAGACCTTGCCCGATTAATCTCCCGCTGGACTGAACCCGGTAAAGGCAATCGACTTTTACTGGCACTGTTACGTGGTCAGCGGACTAAAGACCTGCTGTCGCGGATGCTCGACGAAAATGAGTTCTTGTCTGAATTCGGCATTCGTTCGCTATCGAAGGCTTATGCGGACAAGCCGTTCGGCATGCAAATAAACGGCAATATGCTGTGCGCTAATTATCAGCCAGCGGAGTCAAACTCACGGCTGTACGGTGGGAACTCGAATTGGAGGGGGCCGGTCTGGATGCCAGTGAATTACATGCTGATCGAATCCCTGCGGGAATTTCATCGCTATTACGACGACAACTTTCTCGTTGAATATCCGACGGGCTCCGGATTTCTCTCATCACTGGACGAAGTCACTGACGGACTTAGCCAGCGCCTGTCTCGTCTGTTTCTGCTCGACGAGAATGGAAGACGCCCGAGCATGGCAGCGTATCCACAGCTGCAGGCGGATCCTGCAAGTCGAGATCTCGTGCTTTTTCACGAATACTTTAATGGTGAAACGGGGCGTGGGCTGGGTGCGTCTCATCAAACCGGTTGGAGTGCTTTGGTTGCGCTGTTGCTGCAAAAATAACCGGATAAAAAAACAAACAAAAATCGAGCCTATAAAAACTTATGCACGGTTTTAGTTCGTTAGTGAACGTAAAAAATAAGTAATTAAATCAAAGAATTAGCTCAGTGTTTCACCAGATTCACAAAATTGGTGCACAGGTTATCCACAAAATCAGACGACTGCATTTTCTCCGCTCACCAAGGGTGCGTTTACCGAACCCATTGCCCGTTGAGTTGATTCATTCCAAGCTTGAACGCGTTCGTTGAGCGCTGCAATGGCTCTAGGACCAGTTCCCTCGGCATACATCGGTTCGCCAATGACGACTTCAATGGTACCGGCCCTCTTGGCCCATCCTTCCTTCGGCCAATACTTACCGGCGTTGTGCGCAATGGGCAGCACGGGAAGATTTGCGTTTACCGCAAGTGCTGTTCCGCCGCGTGAAAACTTACCTACTTGGCCAAACGGAACGCGGGTTCCTTCCGGAAAGATCAGTACCCAGACGCCATCTTTTAGCAGCTCGTCCCCGCGCTTGGCGACGTGCTTAAGCGCCGCTTTAGGGTTGTCGCGGTTGATTGCGATGGGCCGTAACATGGCCATGGCCCATCCAAAAAACGGTACGTACAACAATTCACGCTTGAGTACCTGGCTTAGCGGTTCGAAATGCGCCGAGAGGAAAAAGGTTTCCCATGTGCTTTGGTGATTGGAAAGAATTACGCATGGCTGCTGCGGGACGTTTTCCTGACCCTTTACATCTACATGGATATTGAGAAACACCCTGGTGAGCCACAACGCGCAGCGGCACCAGTACACATTGATGAACCTATAGCGCATGCGGAAGGGTAAAAACGGGGCAATGAAGAAACTCAGCGTGCACCACAGCAGTGAACTGGTGCCCAGCAGCAGGTAAAAGAAGAAGGTTCTGATTGCCTGCATGATCGACATAAGTGCTTTTACCGTTGCGGGCATCGCCCGTCTATTTACGCTGTTGAATAAGGTCCGCGGCAACTGCCGCCAGATCGTCAAAAATCAATGTGCTGGCAGGCAAAGGAGTATTCATCGTCCTCAAACCTTTGCCGGTCTTCACTAACACGGGCTGACAGTCGACGGCTAATGCCGCGTCCAAGTCACCCCTGGTGTCGCCAACAAACCACACACCCGCCAGATTAGCCGAATAATGCCTGGCGATAGTGGTGAGCATGCCCGGTTTTGGCTTGCGGCAATCGCAGCCGTCGTCGGGGCCGTGTGGGCAATACACGATCAAACCCATTTCGCCGCCCTGCTCTGCCACTAATTCACGCAATCGCACGTGCATCGCATCAAGGGTGGCGATGTCGTAAAACCCGCGGGCTATTCCCGACTGGTTGGTGGCGACTGCCACCGTCCAGCCGGCTTTGCTCAATTGCGCGATAGCCTCCATCGAGCCGGGAATGGGCAGCCATTCTTCCACCGATTTGATGTAAGCGTCGGAGTCATAGTTGATCACCCCGTCCCGATCAAGAATCAGCAACTTCACGCCTGTCAGCCCCTTGCGTTAGCCCAGCAACGATATATCGGCGACGCCGAGGAACAAGCCGCGCAAGCGAGCCAGTAATGCATAACGGTTTGCGCGCACGCTGGCGTCTTCTGCATTGACCATTACCGCTTCGAAGAACGCATCAACCGGTTCGCGCAGTGCCGCCAGACGGCCCAAAGCTTCTGTGTACTGACGCGAAGCGGCCATCGGTTGAACAGCTTGGTCGGCTTGTTGAATCGCCGAATACAGCGAGAACTCATTGGCGTTATCGAAGTATTTAGGTTCGACCGCGCTGGAAATCCCGCCCTGCGCTTTGCTCAACAGGTTCGACACACGCTTGTTCACAGCGGCCAGGGCTGCGGCCTCAGGCAATTTGCGGAACGCTTGAACGGCTTGAACCCGCTGATCGAAATCCAGGGCTGACGCTGGTTTCAGTGCGCGTACTGACAGGTACACAGAAACATCAACGCCTTCATCTTCATAACGCGCACGCAGGCGGTCGAAGATGAATTCCAGCACTTGATCGGCTAAGCCAGCTGGTTTGATCTTGCTGCCAAACTGGCTAACGGCAAACGCCACGGTCTGCACCAGATCCAGGTCCAGTTTCTTGTCGATCAGAATCCGCAGCACGCCCAATGCAGCGCGGCGCAGCGCATACGGGTCTTTGCTACCGGTGGGCAGCATGCCAATACCGAAAATTCCGACCAGGGTGTCGAGCTTGTCGGCAATTGCCACTGCTGCACCGGTCAGGGTACTTGGCAGTTCAGCACCGGCGCCGCGCGGCATGTATTGCTCGTTCAAGGCCAGCGCAACGTCTTCAGGCTCGCCGTCTGCCGTGGCGTAGTAATAACCGGCAACGCCTTGCATCTCCGGGAATTCGCCGACCATCTCAGTCGCCAAATCACACTTCGACAGCAGACCTGCACGGCCGGCGCGCAGTGCGTCGCCGCCGATGCGCGAAGCAATGAAAGCTGAAAGCTTCGAAACACGTTCGGCTTTGTCGAACACGCTGCCCAACTGCGCCTGAAAAACGACGTTTTGCAGGCGTTGGTTGAAGGTTTCCAGCTTCTGTTTTTTGTCTTGCTTGAAGAAGAACTCAGCATCAGTGAGGCGCGGGCGAACCACTTTCTCATTACCCGACAAGATTTGCGCCGGGTCTTTGCTTTCGATGTTGGCCACGGTAATGAAACGCGGCAGCAACTTACCCTCGGCATCCAACAGGCAGAAATATTTCTGGTTGTCCTGCATGGTGATGATCAAGGCTTCTTGCGGCACTTCAAGGAAGCGCTCTTCGAACGAACACACCAGTGGCACCGGCCATTCGACAAGCCCGGTGACTTCGTCGAGTAGGCTTGGCGGCACGATGGCAGTGCCTTCGTGCTGGGTGGCCAGTTCAGCAACACGCTTGCTGATCAGCTCACGGCGCTCAGTAAAGTCAGCCAATACATAAGCAGCACGCAGGTCTTGCAAGTAATTGGCAGGCGAGGTGATACGCACGTTTTCCGGGTGATGGAAACGGTGACCACGGGAATCGCGACCGGCCTTTTGAGCGAGGATCGTGCAGTCGATCACGTGATCACCGAACAGCATCACCAGCCATTGGGTTGGGCGAACGAATTCTTCCTTGCGTGCACCCCAACGCATGCGTTTCGGAATTGGCAGGTCATTGAGCGAGTCTTCAACGATGGTAGGCAGCAAACTGATCGTGGGTTTGCCAACGATGTTCTGGCTGAAACGCAGTTTTGGCCCGCTCTGATCGATTTCGCTTAGCTCAACACCACACTTCTTGGCGAAGCCCAGTGCGGCTTGGGTTGGATTGCCGTCGGCGTCGAACGCGGCCTGACGTGGCGGCCCGTCCAGATTAACGCTGCGGTCTTCCTGCTGTGTCGCCAGTTGCGTGATCAACACGGCCAGACGACGCGGTGCAGCGTAAACATGTTTGGCGGTGAAACTCAGGCCGGCGGCTTGCAAGCCTTTTTCGATACCGGCCAGGAACGCGTCACCCAGAATGCTCAGGGCTTTTGGAGGCAGTTCTTCGGTGCCCAATTCAACCAGGAAATCTTGAGCACTCATTGTGCAGCCTCCAGCTTAGCCAGCACTTCGTCACGGATACCAGGCGGCGCCATCGGGAAGCCCAGTTTGGCGCGGGCCAGCAAATAAGCCTGGGCAACGGAACGAGCCAGCGTGCGGACGCGCAAAATGTATTGCTGACGTGCGGTGACCGAGATTGCCCGGCGCGCATCCAGCAAGTTGAACGTGTGCGATGCCTTGAGCACCATTTCATAGCTTGGCAATGGCAGCTCAAGCTCGATCAGGCGCGCGGCTTCGCTTTCATAGAAGTCGAACAGCTCAAACAGTTTTTCGACGTTGGCGTGTTCGAAGTTATAGGTCGACTGTTCAACTTCGTTCTGATGGAACACATCGCCATAGGTCACTTTGCCGAACGGGCCGTCGGTCCACACCAGGTCGTAGACTGAGTCGACGCCCTGCAGGTACATCGCCAGGCGCTCAAGGCCGTAAGTGATTTCACCGGTGACCGGGTAGCACTCAATGCCACCTGCTTGCTGGAAATAAGTGAACTGCGTGACTTCCATACCGTTGAGCCAGACTTCCCAGCCCAGACCCCAGGCACCCAGTGTGGGCGACTCCCAGTTGTCTTCGACGAAACGAATGTCATGCACCAAGGGATCGAGGCCGACGTGCTTCAGGGAGCCGAGGTACAGCTCCTGAAAGTTGTCCGGGTTCGGCTTCAATACCACCTGGAATTGATAGTAGTGCTGCAAGCGGTTCGGGTTTTCGCCATAACGACCGTCGGTAGGACGACGGCTGGGCTGAACATATGCAGCGTTCCAGGTTTCCGGGCCGATGGCGCGCAGAAACGTCGCTGTATGGAATGTGCCGGCGCCGACTTCCATATCGTAGGGCTGAAGTACCACGCAACCTTGCTCGGCCCAGTATTGTTGGAGGGCGAGGATCAAGTCTTGGAAGGTACGCACGGCTGGCGTAGGCTGGCTCACGAAATTCACCTGTACTGGGGCTGCGATTTAAAGAGCGGGAGTATACCCGATTCGGCTGCGGCTCGACCCTTGGAGGCTTATGCCACGCTGCTTTTGGTGCAACGAAGACCCGCTGTATATCGATTATCACGATCAAGAGTGGGGAGTGCCTTTGCGCGATGCGCAGAAGCTCTTCGAGTTGTTATTGCTCGAAGGGTTCCAAGCAGGGCTCTCATGGATCACGATTTTGAAGAAACGCGCTCGTTATCGTGAAGTCATGTTCGGCTTTGACGTGCACAAAATTGCGCAGATGAGCGACGAGTACCTGGAAACACTGATGCTTGAGCCGGGCATCATTCGCAATCGTCTGAAGCTCAACGCCGCGCGGCGCAACGCTCAAGCCTGGTTGGCGCAAGACGACCCAGTGACTTGGTTATGGTCTTTTGTTGGCGGCGAGCCAAAGACCAACCACTTTAAAGACCGCAGCGAAGTCCCGGCAATCACACCGCAAGCGGAGGTGATGAGCAAAGCAATGAAGAAAGCGGGTTTTACCTTCGTCGGGCCGACCATTTGTTACGCTTTCATGCAGTCCTCGGGCATGGTCATGGATCACACCCTGGACTGTGATCGATACGCCGTCCTCGGCCGCTGATGGTTACAATGGTGGCCTTGCGAATTCAGGAGTGATTTGTGGATAAGTTTAAAGGTGCCCTTCTAGTTGGGCTTTTACGGTTATTTGCGTTGCTGCCATGGCGAGTGGTGCAGTGGGTTGGCGCGGCTATTGGTTGGCTGATGTGGAAAACCCCCAATCGCTCACGTGAAATCGTGCGCATCAATCTTTCCAAATGCTTTCCGGAAATGGACTCGGTCGAGCGCGAGCAATTGGTTGGCCGCAGCCTGATGGACATCGGCAAGACGTTGACTGAAAGCGCCTGTGCCTGGATTTGGCCCGCTCAGAAGTCGATTGATCTGGTGCGCGAAGTCGAAGGGCTTGAAGTGTTGGAAGCGGCGTTGGCGTCGGGTAAGGGCGTGGTCGGCATCACTAGCCACTTGGGCAACTGGGAGGTGTTGAACCACTTCTACTGCAACCAGTGCAAACCCATCATTTTTTATCGTCCGCCCAAGCTCAAAGCTGTGGATGACTTGCTGCGCAAACAGCGCGTGCAGTTGGGCAACCGCGTGGCCGCGTCGACCAAGGAAGGGATTCTCAGCGTCATCAAAGAGGTGCGTAAAGGCGGTTCGGTGGGTATTCCGGCTGACCCCGAGCCGGCTGAGTCTGCGGGGATCTTTGTACCGTTCTTTGCTGTTCAGGCGTTAACCAGCAAGTTTGTGCCGAATATGTTGGCTGGCGGTAAAGCAGTCGGCGTGTTCCTCCACGCCATGCGCCTGCCCGATGGTTCCGGCTACAAAGTGGTTCTGGAAGCTGCACCGGAAGCGATGTACAGCACCGACACCGCCACGTCAGTGGCGGCCATGAGCAAAGTCGTCGAGAAGTACGTGCGGGCTTATCCGAGCCAGTACATGTGGACGATGAAGCGCTTCAGAAGGCGCCCGGCTGGGGAAGAGCGCTGGTATTGAAAGACAAGATAACCGCCGGGCCGTGGATCTACAGAAGGATTATTTAATTCGCTGCGATCTTGATCAACTTGGCGTAGTAAAACCCATCGTGACCGCCCTCTTGAGGCAGCAGCTGACGACCATGCGGCTGCTTCAAACCGGGTGGTTGTTGGCCGAGCTGCCCAGCGATATCCAATTCCCGTGCACCCGATGTACGAGCTAGAAACGCGTCGACCACCTCGGTGTTTTCCATTGGCAACGTTGAACAGGTGGCGTAGAGCAGGATGCCGCCGACGTCTAGGGTTGGCCACAACGCGTCGAGCAGTTCACCCTGCAGCTTGGCTAGAGCCGGGATGTCGTCGGCCTGACGGGCGAGCTTGATATCTGGGTGGCGGCGAATCACCCCCGTAGCGGAACACGGCGCATCGAGCAGGATACGTTGGAACAGTTTGCCGTCCCACCACTGCTGAGTCTCGCGGGCATCTGCGGCGATCAGTTCGGCGCTTAGGCCTAGACGCTCCAGGTTTTCCTTCACCCGTACCAGACGCTTGGCTTCCAGGTCCACTGCGACCACGCCGGCCAATTGCGGCTGGACTTCAAGCAGGTGACAGGTCTTGCCGCCTGGCGCGCAACAGGCATCAAGTACCCGCTGGCCTGGGGCTAACTCAAGTAGGTCCGCCGCCAGCTGCGCTGCTTCGTCCTGAACACTGATCCAGCCCTCAGCAAAGCCCGGCAAGTTACGCACATCGCATGGCTCGCTCAGCACAATGCCGTCCTGGCTGAACGTGCAGGCGTGAGCGTCTATGCCTGCGCTCTGTAATAGTTGCATGTACGCGTCACGGCTGTGGTGACGGCGATTGACCCGCAAGATCATCGGTGGATGAGCGTTGTTGGCCACGCAGATAGCTTCCCACTGTTCCGGCCAATACGCCTTCAAGGCTTTTTGCAACCAGCGGGGGTGTGCGGTGCGAACCACTGGGTCATGTTCCAGTTCGACAAACAGCGCTTCACTTTCCCGTTGCGCGCGGCGCAGCACGGCGTTGATCAGCGCTTTGGCCCATGGTTTTTTCAGTTTGTCGGCGCAACCCACGGTTTCACCAATGGCGGCGTGCGCCGGAATACGCGTGTAGAGCAATTGATAGAGCCCCACCAGCAACAGCGCTTCAACATCGGCATCAACGCTTTTGAACGGCTTTTGAAGCAGTTTCGCTGCCAGCACAGACAGCCTTGGTTGCCAACGCGCCGTGCCGAAGGCCAGATCCTGGGTTAACCCACGATCACGGGCTTCAACGTTATCCAGTTGTTTTGGCAGCGAGCTATTCAGTGAAGCTTTGCCGCTGAGGACTACGGCGAGTGCTTTTGCGGCGGCGAGACGCGGGTTCATTGTTTAGTCACCACAGCACCGAGGACGGTGCCTTCGGCGAATTTCTCACGACGGCTGTTGAACAGGTCGGCGAAATTTAACGCTTTGCCCCCAGGTAGCTGCAAACGCGTCAGGCGCAAAGCGTTTTGTCCACAGGCCACAATCAGCCCGTCTTTACTGGCCGATAGAATTTCACCTGGTGTGCCCTGCCCTTCGTGGAGGCTGGCGGACAGCACTTTCAGCGACTCACCGTTAAGCGTGCTGTGGCTGATCGGCCATGGATTAAAGGCACGAATCAGTCGTTCAAGCTCGATGGCCGGTCGGCTCCAGTCGATGCGCGCTTCGTCTTTATTTAGTTTGTGGGCGTAGGTTGCCAGTGCATCGTCTTGAACCTCGCCGAGCAACGTCCCATCTGTCAGACCGCTAATGGCCTGAAGCACTGCTAGAGGACCGAGTTTGGCAAGACGGTCATGTAGAGTGCCGCCAGTGTCTTCAGCCGTGATCGGCGTGATGACTTTTAGCAGCATCGGTCCGGTGTCCAAGCCTGCTTCCATACGCATCACCGTCACGCCGCTTTCGGCGTCACCGGCTTCGACTGCGCGCTGAATCGGCGCCGCGCCACGCCAACGTGGCAGCAGCGACGCATGGCTATTGATGCAACCCAAGCGTGGGATATCCAGCACCACTTGCGGCAGGATCAGGCCGTAAGCGACCACTACCAGCAAATCAGGTTTGAGTGAGGCCATTTCGGCCTGAGCCTCGGCGTTGCGCAGCGTCGGCGGTTGTAGAACGACGATGCCGTGTTGCTCCGCGAGCTGTTTGACCGGGCTCGGCATCAGTTTCTGACCACGGCCAGCCGGGCGATCAGGCTGGGTATAAACCGCGATTACCTGATGGGGGCTGTCGAGCAAAGCCTGGAGGTGCTCGGCGGCAAATTCCGGGGTGCCGGCGAAGACGATGCGCAGTGGCTCGGTCATGGTTTTCTCTTAAATAAATGCGGACCCTATAGGGTTAAGTTGGATCAAGCCTGCTTGTGCAGTTTTTCCAACTTCTTTTTGATTCGATCGCGCTTGAGATTTGACAGGTAATCGACAAATAATTTGCCGTTCAAGTGATCGCACTCATGCTGAACGCACACAGCCAGCAACCCTTCGGCAATCAGCTCGAAAGACTTGCCGTCTCGGTCTAAAGCCGTAACCTTTACCTTATTGGGGCGGTCAACGTTTTCATAAAAACCTGGCACCGACAAGCAGCCTTCTTGATATTGCTCCATCTCCTCAGTGAGGATCTGGAACTGCGGGTTAATGAAAACCCGCGGTTCGCTGCGGTCTTCGCTGAGGTCCATGACCACGATGCGTTTATGAACGTTAACTTGGGTGGCCGCCAGCCCAATGCCTGGCGCTTCGTACATGGTTTCAAACATGTCATCGACCAACTGGCGAATGCCGTCGTCGACCACGGCCACCGGCTTGGCGATGGTGCGCAGGCGCGAATCGGGAAATTCAAGGATGTTTAAAATAGCCATATACGTTAGAGCTGCACTTGTAGGGTAAAGTCGAAAGTCGGCGGCCAGGCTTCTGACCAAAGGTCGAAGCTGGCAATCTAGCGAAACCCAAGCCTCTGGGACTCTGACTGTTTCACAGGAAGCCATATGATAAAGGGATTCACCGTATGAGGAAATCACTACTCGCCCTGCTGCTCTTGGCCTGCGCTGGCCTTAGTCAGGCGCAAGTGCAGTTGCGGGACGGTCATCCAGAGAATTACACGGTCGTTAAAGGCGACACGCTTTGGGATATTTCGGGAAAATTTCTGAGTGAACCTTGGAAATGGAAGGAAATCTGGAAGCAAAACCCGCAGATTGCCAACCCCGATTTGATTTATCCCGGCGACAAGCTGACGTTGATCTACGTGGATGGGCAGCCGCGTCTGGTGGTTAACCGCGGTGAGTCACGTGGGACCATCAAGCTGTCGCCACGCGTCCGCACTACGCCGATGGCTGAAGCGATCCCGAGCATACCGCTGGGCGTTATTAACAGTTACTTACTGAGCAACCGTATTGTCGATGATACGTCAGCGTTCATAAACGCCCCTTACATCGTCGCCGGTAACGCAGAAAGTGTCCTCAGCGGTGTGGGCGACCGGGTTTATGCCCGGGGTAATTTCGACTCGAACCATTTGGTATATGGGATTTTCCGTCAAGGTAAGACCTACATCGATCCTGTGACCGGAGCTGTCCTAGGAATTAATGCCGATGACATTGGTAGCGCCGAAGTCGTCGCCCATGAAGGGGACGTCGCAACCCTGATACTGCGGCGCTCCACTCAAGAAGTACGGCTGGCGGATCGCTTGTTTACGAGTGAGGAGCGGCCGATCAATTCGACTTTTTTTCCCAGTTCGCCAGGCACTAAGATTGATGGCTTGATCGTCGATGTACCGCGGGGTGTAACGCAGATTGGTGTGTTTGACGTAGTAACTTTAAACAAAGGCAGACGTGATGGTTTGGTCGAAGGCAACGTGCTGGCGATCTATAAAACGGGTGAACAGGTGCGCGACGACGTGTCCGGCGAACGAATAAAAATCCCGGACGAACGCTCGGGGTTACTTATGATTTTTCGCACTTATGAAAAGCTCAGCTATGGTTTGATACTTCATGCCACGCGTTCCTTGGCGGTCATGGACAAGGTGCGAAACCCGTAGAGCTATGTTTCAGAATAAGAGCGTGTTTTTTCCACAGGGCATGAACTTATCAAATAGTTACTAACAGAGTTATCCACAGGGTGTCTGTGCCAAAGATGAAGCGCAATAGGATCAAGGAAGATCTATGCCATTGTTCGAAACCGCTCTTGTTCCACCCGCTGAACTCGAAGCGCGTCTGCGTATACATCGTCTACCGGAGGTCGGGCCGAAACGCTTTCATCGGCTGATAAGCGCATTTGGCTCGGCTTCGGCGGCGCTCAGTGCGCCGGCCAGCGCGTGGCGGGCTTTGAGAATTCCTAGCGCCTGTGCCGATGCTCGTCGCTGTCCGAACGTACGCGATGGCGCCGGTGTTGCAATGGCCTGGCTTGAGCGTCCCGGCCAGCATTTGTTGATGTGGGACGACCCTCACTACCCTGCGTTACTCGCTGAAATTCCCGACGCTCCGCCGCTGTTGTTCGTGGCCGGTGACGCCGGAATTCTCGAACGGCCCCAAATAGGTATGGTTGGCAGTCGGCGTGCTTCCAAGCCGGGACTGGACACCGCCACTGCGTTTGCCCGAAGTCTGGCTGGCGCGGGTTTTGTCATCACCAGCGGCCTCGCGCTGGGTATTGACGGCGCCGCCCACCAAGGTGCGCTGGACGTTGGCGGGCAGACGATTGGCGTGCTTGGCACAGGCATTGAAAATTTTTATCCACAGCGTCACCGGCAGCTTGCCGCCACCATGTGCGCGCAAGGTGGCGCTGTGATTTCCGAGTTTCCCCTAGACGCCGGGCCACAACCTAGCAACTTTCCCCGACGCAATCGAATCATCAGCGGCTTGTCGGTTGGGGTGTTGGTGGTCGAAGCCAGTGTGCGCAGCGGATCGCTGATAACTGCACGCTTGGCCGCCGAGCAAGGACGTGAGGTGTATGCCATTCCGGGGTCAATTCACCACCCAGGCGCACGCGGTTGTCATCAACTGATTCGTGACGGTGCGGTGCTAGTAGAAACCGTCGAGCACATCATTGAGGCCTTACGCGGCTGGCAAACCGTAGCCAGTGCTATTCCGACGTCCACGGTCGCTACAGCCGAACGAGTACGTCATCCCTTGCTCGACTTATTACATGCCGCGCCGCATACCAGCGAGGCGCTGGCGCTCTCAATCGGCTGGTCATTGCCCGAGGTATTGGCTGCATTGACCGAGCTAGAGCTTGAAGGGCATATAAGTGGTGAGGCCGGGAGATGGTTTGCTCGTGCGTGCTGAGGTTAAACTGCGCGCAGTTGTTACTCGGAGATGGCGCAAATGGTTAGCAGTTGGCGTGTGCAGCAAGCCGCACGAGAAATTCGAGCGGGCGCGGTGATTGCCTATCCAACCGAGGCGGTATGGGGCTTGGGCTGCGATCCGTGGAATGAAGACGCGGTATATCGGTTGTTAGCAATCAAGTCGCGTCCCGTGGATAAGGGCCTGATTTTGGTAGCCGATAACATTCGCCAATTCGATTTTCTGCTCGAAGATTTTCCGGAAACCTGGCTCGACCGCATGTCTGCGACTTGGCCTGGACCCACTACATGGCTGGTGCCGCATCAAGACCTGTTACCCGAATGGATCACGGGTCTTCATGACACAGTCGCGTTGCGCGTGAGTGATCATCCACAGGTACGTGAGTTGTGTGCGTTGGTCGGGCCGTTGATTTCGACATCCGCCAATCCGGCTGGGCGTCCGGCGGCCCGGACGCGCATTCGAGTGGAGCAGTATTTTCGAGGAGAGATTGATTTGGTGCTCGGCGGTCTGTTGGGCGGCCGTAAGCACCCGAGTCTGATTCGAGACCTGGTGACGGGCGAAACCGTTCGCCCGGGTTAGGTCGTAAGATCAAGGAATCAAAATGGTCGATCCCGTAGTGCGACGTGCGCTGAGTTCGATGTGCGCCTTGGCGGCATCTTTGAGTGCATAGCGCTGGATGTCATCTACCTTGAGCTTGCCCTCGGCGATCAGGGCGAATACGTCGGTGGCCATGGTTTGCAGGTTTTCCGCATTATTGGCGTAGGTCGTCAGCGTTGGGCGCGTGACGTACAGCGAGCCTTTTTGCGCAAGAATGCCAAGATTGACCCCTGCCACTGGCCCTGACGCATTGCCGAAGCTGATCAACAGACCGCGCGGCGCGAGGCTGTCCAACGAGGTCAGCCAAGTATCCTGGCCAACGCCGTCGTACACCACCGGGCATTTCTTGCCGTCGGTCAACTCGAGAACCCGCTTGACCACGTCTTCTTTGCTGTAATCGATGGTTTCCCAGGCACCCAGCGCTTTGGCATGCGCCGCTTTCTCAGCGGAACTGACCGTGCCGATCAGTTTAACGCCCAAGGCCTTCGCCCACTGGCACGCCAGAGAACCTACGCCGCCAGCTGCTGCATGAAACAGCACGGTTTCGCCGCTCTTAAGCGCATATGTCTGGTGAAACAGATACTGCACGGTCAGGCCCTTGAGCATTACTGCAGCAGCTTGTTCAAAGCTGATCGAGTCCGGCAGTTTCACCAGGTTCGCGGCTGGAAGAACATGCACCTCGCTGTAAGCGCCCAAGGGGCCACTTGCGTAAGCCACGCGGTCGCCGACCTTGAACTGGCGAACGTCGCTACCAACCGCTTCGACGATGCCCGCTCCTTCTGTGCCCAGGCCGGACGGCATTGACGGTGCCGGGTAAAGACCGCTACGGAAATAAGTGTCGATGAAGTTCAGGCCAATCGCTTTGGTGCGCACGCGGACTTGCTGAAGACCCGGTTCGGCGGGTTCGAACTCCACATATTCAAGAACCTCGGGGCCGCCAATGATGCTGAACTGGATACGCTTTGCCATCTGTTCTCTCCGGTGATGAATTGAAACAAGAAATGCAGGTAGCCATCGGACCCGATCCCTTGATCCCCGTCAACAGCGTCAGCCATATGGCCAATGGTATGCTAAGCGCCAATTTGCCAGCCCCGCTGATCCTCACGGTTCAACGACGTTACAAGGTGACCCGATGACAACCCGCACCGACGCTGTAAAAGCTTACTTGCTCGACCTGCAAGACCGAATTTGCAATGTGCTGGAAAGCGAAGATGGCGGCGCACGCTTTGCTGAAGATGCCTGGACGCGGCCAGCAGGTGGAGGCGGGCGCACCCGCGTCATCGGAAACGGTGATGTGATCGAAAAAGGTGGGGTCAATTTTTCTCACGTTTTCGGCAGCGGCTTACCGCCGTCCGCCAGCGCACATCGGCCTGAGTTGGCCGGGCGTGGTTTCGAGGCGTTGGGCGTGTCGCTGGTGATTCATCCGCACAACCCTCATGTGCCAACATCCCACGCGAACGTGCGGTTTTTTATCGCCGAAAAAGAAGGCGAAGAACCGGTCTGGTGGTTTGGTGGCGGCTTCGATCTGACCCCGTACTACGCCGTTGAAGAGGACTGCGTTCACTGGCACCGTATTGCCGAACAGGCTTGCGCGCCGTTCGGGGCCGATGTTTATCCCCGTTATAAAGCCTGGTGCGACACCTATTTCCATATTAAGCATCGCAACGAGCCGCGCGGGATTGGCGGCCTGTTTTTCGATGACTTGAATGAGTGGGATTTTGATATCAGCTTTGCTTTCGTTCGTGCCATCGGCGACGCTTACATCGACGCATATTTGCCCATCATTCAACGTCGTAAAAACATGGCCTACACAAAGAAGCAGCGTGAGTTTCAGGAATTTCGCCGTGGACGTTATGTCGAGTTCAACTTGGTCTACGACCGGGGCACTCTATTCGGTCTGCAATCGGGTGGCCGTACCGAGTCGATTCTAATGTCGCTGCCGCCACAAGTTCGCTGGAGCTACGATTGGAAGGCTGAACCGGGCACCGAAGAAGCGCGCCTGACTGAGTACTTCTTGCAGGACCGGGATTGGTTGGCGCTGGCCTGATAGGCCGCGGCTTGATTTTCCAAGTGAGTTCGGTCATTCAGGTGATTCACCTGTGGGAGCTGATTCAATAGTGACTGCCTCAGTCCAAACGCCACAAAGACCGAATCAGGAAGTTTTCCATGGACCATTATGTCGTTTTTGGTAACCCCATAGGCCACAGCAAATCGCCACTGATTCATCGTTTGTTCGCGAAGCAAACGGGAGAGCAGCTCGAATACAGCACCTTGCTAGCGCCGCTGGATGACTTCATCGGTTGTGCAAAGAATTTCTTTGAAAACGGATGCGGTGCCAACGTCACCGTGCCGTTCAAAGAGCAGGCTTTTCGTTTCGCAGACAGCTTGACTGAACGTGCGCAACGCGCGGGTGCTGTGAACACCTTGCGCAAAGGTTTAGATGGTCGCCTGTTGGGCGATAACACTGATGGTGCCGGGCTGGTGCGGGATCTGACCGTGAATGCCGGCGTGGCTTTGAAGGGAAAGCGTATCCTGTTGCTCGGTGCGGGCGGCGCGGTACGGGGCGCGCTGGAGCCATTGTTGGCCGAGAAGCCAGCGGTGTTGGTGATCGCTAACCGTACGGTTGAAAAAGCCGAGCAACTTGCCCAGGAATTCACCGATTTAGGGCCAGTTTTTGCCAGTGGCTTTGATTGGCTGGAGGAGTCATTTGACGTAATTATCAACGCCACCTCCGCCAGTCTTGCCGGTGAGGTTCCGCCGATTACCTCCAGTTTGATCCAGCAGGGGCATACCGTTTGCTACGACATGATGTATGGCAAAGAACCTACGCCATTCTGCCGTTGGGCCACGGACCATGGCGCGGCCAACGTTTTGGACGGCTTGGGCATGCTTGCCGAACAAGCGGCCGAAGCGTTCTACCTGTGGCGCGGGATGCGTCCGCACACAGCGCCAGTATTGGCTGAATTACGGCGCCAGTTGGCCAGCACCTGATGAGCTAAGGCGTTAGTCGACAAACAGAATCGGGCATTTATCGGCACCTTCCAGCTTGCGCAGTTCATCGACTACCTGCGGCCGGGCGCTTTTCAGCGTCAGGCTGCGGTTTAGGCCACGTAAACGGCGGGCTTCTTGATGAAGCATTTCAACGCCGGAGTAATCGATGAAGTTGATTTGCTGCGCTTCGATCACCACGCGCAGGCCTTTGCTGCTTTGCAAACGGACCTGCAGGTAGTGGCTGGCGCCAAAGAAAATCGATCCGCCCACCCGCAAAATATCATCATCGCCGTCGCGCCACTGCTGGACTCGCGGCTGCGAGGTGCGCTTGAGATAGAAGAACAGTGAGACCAGCACGCCCGCGTAAATCGCCGTTTGCAACTCCAATAGCAACGTGGCCAGGCAGGTCAACGCCATCACCACAAACTCCGCCCGACTCACACGAAACAGTGCGCGAATACCGCGACGGTCAACCAAGCCCCAGCAGATCAATAGAATTGATGCAGCCATGCTTGGAATCGGAATGTGCGCAATCAACGATGCGCCGCACAGCGCAAATAGCGCTACCCATAAGGCCGAAAACACTCCGGCCAATGGTGAACGCGCGCCGGCGTCATAACTTAATGCCGCGCGCGTGAACGAACCCGCCGAGAGGTACCCAGAAAATAACGAGCCGACCATGTTCGACAGACCTTGGGCGCGGACTTCCTGATTGGCATCGAGTAATTGTTGTGAGCGCGTCGATAGCGAGCGAGCAATAGACAGGCTGGTCACCAGCCCGAGCATGCCCACCGCGACGGCGCTGGGCAGTAATTTTAGAATCAGCTCCACGTCCAGCGGCAGCGCGCTGAAAGGTGGTAAATGCCCGACAAACGCATGGACCAGTTGCACCTGCCCAAACTTTTCCGGCCATAGCCACACCAGAGAACCGGCACCTGACAACGTAATCAACAAGGTTGGCCAGCGTGGGAGAAAGTATTTCAGGGTCCCACCGACGACCAGGGTCAGGGCGCCGAGGATCAGCGATGAAGAGTCAATCTCCCGCCGATGTTCAAGCAGGGCAGATATGCTTTTCAGCGCGGTGGATTGGCTGCTCACCTCCAACCCCAAAAAGCTCGGCAGCTGGCCCAGCGCGATCACTACGGCGGCGCCCAAGGTAAAACCCAATATCACTGAATGTGAAACGAAGTTCACCAGCGCCCCGAAACGTAGCAACCCCAACAGCCATTGAAACAGCCCGCCGATGAACGTCAGCAGCAAAATCAGTGTGATGTAATCGTTACTGCCGGGTACCGCCAACGGACTGATGCTCGCGTAGAGCACGATAGAAATTGCCGCAGTGGGCCCGCATATCAAGTGAAACGACGAGCCCCACAAACAGGCGATCAATACCGGAACAATGGCCGCATAAAGACCGTACTCCGGCGGTAATCCTGCGATCAAGGCATAAGCGATGGATTGCGGCAGTGCCAGAATTGCCCCACTCAAGCCTACGAGCGCGTCGTTACCAACACTGGCGCGGGTTTGTCGGGGAAGCCAATCCAGGAACGGAAAGAGTGTGTGGCGGTTGAACCAACCCATGAATCTCTCAGTGGTTTTACAAAAGCGTGAAAGTGGGATTTTAGCCATTTCGATGCAGGGTCACGGTGTGTGGTGACTGCTTGGCAGTCAATCGCAAGCAAGCTCGCTCTTATGTGATATGGGGCACACAGCCCATACCTGTAGGAGCAGGCTTGCCAGCGAAGCTTTTACCGTTACAACTTTGCTTTTACAGCAGTCAACGCGTCTTTCTGGTCGATGGTTTTTACGCCGTCGAGCCATTTTTCCAGAACAGCAGGGTTGGCTTTGATCCAGGCTTTGGCCGCTTCTGCGTTGGTGATTTTCTTGCTCACCACTTCAGACATGATGCTGTTTTCCATCTCTTGCGTGAAGCTCAGGTTGGTCAGAAGCTTGCCGACGTTCGGGCACGCATCGGCATAACCTTTGCGAGTCAGGGTGAACACGCTGCCGGTGTCGCCGAAATACGCCTCTCCGCCTTTGAGATAGTGCATTTTCATCTGCACGTTCATTGGGTGCGGCGTCCAGCCAAGGAACACTACAAAGGTGTTTTTCTTCACGTTGCGAGCGACTTCGGCCAGCATTGCCTGTTCGCTGGACTCAACCAGTTTCCACTGGCCCAGATCAAACTCGTTTTTCTTGATGATGGTCGCCAGCGAAATATTGGCCGGTGCGCCGGAGCCAATGCCGTAGATTTTTTTGCCGAATTTATCAGCGTACTTATTCAGATCGGAAAAGTTGTGTACGCCTGCGTCCCAGACGTAATCCGGCACGGCGAGGGTGAACTCGGTGCCATCCAGGTTTTTGGTCAGTTGAGTGACTTCGCCATTGGCAATGAACTTGTCATAGAAACCTTGCTGGGCCGGCATCCAGTTACCCAAGAATATATCCACTTGGCCGTCCTTGAGGCCACCGTAGGCGATCGGTACAGCCAGTGTGTCCACCTTGGCTTTGTAACCCATACCATCGAGCAAGAAGCCGGTAATCGCATTGGTAGCCGCAATATCGCTCCAGCCGGGATCAGCCATTTTTACCGTGCTGCAGCTCTGATCAGCGGCGAAGGCCGAAACGCTGGTCAAAGCAATAAACCCGACCGCCAGTGTTGTGGATAACTTCATTTGGTTGTGCCCCTTTGGTTTTTTTTGATTTTGGCAGGGTTAAGGTTGTGGATAACGTGCCTTACGCTCCAAATCGTCGAGGTCGATATGGTTGCGCATGTATTGCTGACTGGCGTCTACCAGCGGCTGGTGATCCCAACTCTTCAGCTTGCCGATTGCCAGCGATTGGGCGACAAAACGTCGACGACGCTGGCTGGCGAGCACCTGATGGTGTATCGCCGGAATATCCCATTTGGCCCGTGCTTCGGCCAGAAACGCAGTGAACAACTGTTGATGAGACGTTGACTGGCTTAGCTCTTCCAGCTCCTTGGGATCGTTGTGCACATTAAACAACATGCACGGATCCTGCTCTGAATAAATGAATTTATAGGCGCCGCGACGAATCATCATCAGCGGGCTAATCGTTCCTTCAGCCATATATTCACCAAACACTTCGTCGTGTCCGGCTTCACCATTCAAATGCGGTACTAGCGAACGACCATCAAGCGGTAGACCGGCATCTAACTCGCCCCCGGCCAACGCCACGAAGGTTGGAAGCAAATCGGCGGTGGAGACGGCTGAGCCTACGCGACGCGCGGTGAATTGGCCTGGAGCGTAGACCAGCAATGGCACGCGTGCGGCCATCTCAAACCAGTGCATTTTGTACCAAAGACCACGTTCGCCCAACATGTCCCCGTGGTCGCCCGAAAACACGATGATAGTGTCGTTGGCTAGGCCAGCGTCTTCGAGAGTTTGTAGCAGCTTGCCGATGTTGCTGTCGATGTAGCTGCACGCACCGAAGTAGGCGCGACGGGCATCGCGAATCTTATCCACAGGCATCGGTTTGTCCCACAGATCATAGACCTTGAGCAGACGTTGCGAATGTGGGTCCAGCGCCGCCTGATCGGCGTGGGCGGGCGGCATTGGTATGTCTTCGTCGGCGTACAGATCCCAGAACGGTTTCGGGATGGTGTACGGGTCGTGCGGGTGAGTCATGGAAACGGTCAGGCAGAACGGCGCATCACCATCTTCACGGATGTAATCGAACAAATACTGCTGTGCCTTGAATACCACCTCTTCATCGAAATCCAACTGATTGGTACGCACGCATGGCCCGGCTTGCAGCACCGACGCCATATTGTGGTACCAGCTAGGTCGGACATTCGGCTCGTCCCAGTTCACAGCCCAACCGTAATCGGCGGGGTAAATGTCACTGGTGAGGCGTTCTTCGTAGCCGTGCAACTGATCCGGGCCGCAGAAGTGCATCTTGCCGGACAGTGCGGTTTTGTAGCCTAAACCTCGCAAATAGTGGGCGTAGGTCGGTATGTCAGCTGGAAAATCGGCAGCGTTGTCGTAGGCGCCGATCTTGCTTGGCAATTGACCGCTGACCAAGGTAAATCGAGAGGGGGCACACAGCGGGCTGTTGCAGTAGGCGGCATCGAACACCACGCCTTCAGCGGCGAGGCGGCTCAAATTCGGCATTTTGACTGGAGATGAGGCGTAAAACGGCAACATCGGCGCGGCCATCTGATCGGCCATGATAAAAAGAATATTCTTGCGCTTCATGTATTCGCGGCATTCCATAGTGAAAATTTATGCGAGAGTGCTGGACCTGAGAATGCGACCCATGGACTTAGCGGTAAAGCCCATGCCAAACAATGCCTAGGATAAGTTCAGCTTATGTATGAAGCCCTTGGTGGTTTGTCTTTGGATTTGATGCGGGCGTTTGAAGCCGCTGCCAGACATCGTAGTTTTACCGCTGCGTCGGTTGAGCTGGGCACCACTCAGCCTGCGGTCAGCCAGCAGATCAAGCGTCTCGAAGAACAACTGACGACCCGATTGTTTGACCGCATCTACCGGGGCATTGAGCTAACCGAAGCGGGCGAAGTTTTGTTTAGCTACGTGCAGTCGGGCTTGCAGTCCATCGATGGTGGATTACATGCGATTACTGCACAGCGTCAGCACGAAGTGTTACAGGTAGCCACCGACTTTGCGTTTGCGGCTTATTGGCTCATGCCGCGCTTGCATCGCTTCCACAAAGCTAACCCGGACGTGGACGTCAGTTTGGTTACCAGTGAGCGTAGCCATAACATGCTGCGGGCTGATGTCGATGTGGCGGTATTGTTCGGTGACGGGCGTTTTAAGCAGGGCGAAAGCCGTTGGTTGTTCAGTGAAGAAGTGTTTCCTGTGTGCAGCCCGCAATTGGTAGCAGGCAGGACATTACCGTTGCCGACTGAAGCGTTGCTTGACCTTCCCTTGCTGCATTTACGCGGTGAGGGCAGCAGTAATTGGTTTGATTGGAGCGGAGTTTTCCGTGAACTCAATTTGCGCCAGGCTCCGGCCCCAGGCCAGTTGCGCTTCGACAATTACACGCTGTTGATCCAAGCCGCTATTGCCGGCCAAGGAGTTGCCATCGGCTGGCGGCATCTAGTGGATGCTTTGCTAGAACAAAATCTACTTTGCAGGCCCATCGCTGCTACCGCCATCTCAGCGTGCGGCTATTACGTAGTTTTGCCGCAACGCAAACGCCGGGTGCAACTGGTGCAACAGTTTGTCGATTGGCTGGCGACGGAGCAGGCGCAAAGCGGCGATTCGCTGGCGGGACGGACGTTGCCGTCGATTGCTGTATAGGCGTATTTTTCTCTGTAGGAGAGGCTGCCTGCGCCTTCGACGCGGCGCTTACGCGAAACAAAAGCAAGGCGAGAGGCCAGTTGCGATGATCAAAATCTGCCGTCTCGCCCGCGTGTTGGCTCAGTGAGTCTGCGTCGGGCGCAGGATCAATTCAGCACGTTATCCAAAATGGTGTAAATGACGCCTGTGGTAATTGCGACCAGCACCACATCCGGCCCTACCCGGCGCCATTCATAACCTTCGTAACGAGGTAACTGTTCAAGTGCGCGCGGGTCAATCGGTTCGCCGTAACCATAAGGCAGTGGGCGGCCACGCTCCAATCGGATGTCTGGCGGTAATGGCCGACCCCGGGAGAAGTACTCATGGTGATCATGGAAGCTGCGACGTGCCTCGTCGAAGTTCTCCGGCGGCCGGCGTGGACCGTGTTCATCATGGTCATAATGGCGGTCGTCATGGCCGTCATGGCCGTGATTGTCGTCTCGGTAATTTTCGTCCTGATGATTGTCGCCTCCACGTCCGTGATCGTGCTGATCACGGTCATCGGCGTGCAACAACGGACTGGCGCTCATGATCATCATGATCCCCAGGCCTGCAACTAAACGGGTTGGCAGTTTCATTTCTCGATCCTCGAAATTCGGTCAGCAAAAAGGGTTCTAAGCCGCCGCCAGGAACCCTTTTCGCTTGTAACTTAGTGTGTTTATTGAGGTTTAAATTCCTCTTCAGAGCAATCTTTACCCTTTGCTGACACGGGCGCTACGAACGCCGCTTGCCAACGCGGAACACAGGCTCAGTACGTCGTCGATGGCTTGGTTTGGAGAGGTGGCCTTGGCGATTTTGTCGACCAGGGCCGAACCGACCACTACACCTTCTGCCAACCTCGCGATATCAGCGGCTTGTTCCGGGGTACGGATGCCAAAGCCGACGCTGATCGGCAGATCGGTGTGGCGACGTAAACGCTCAATCGCGTATTTGACTTGGTCCGAAGTCGCCGACCCAGCGCCAGTAACTCCGGCAACAGACACGTAGTAGACGAAGCCAGAGCTGCGCTCCAAGACCGTTGGCAGGCGTGCGTCATCGGTGGTTGGGGTGGTCAAGCGGATAAAATCGATACCGGCAGCCTGCGCCGGCGTGGCCAGCTCAGCGTCATGTTCGGGCGGCAGGTCTACGATGATCAAGCCATCGACGCCGACGGCTTTGGCTTCTGCCACGAAGGCCTCAACACCGAAGCGGTGAATCGGGTTGTAGTAGCCCATCAGCACAATCGGTGTGGAGTGGTTGTCGACGCGGAATTCGCGAACCATGTTTAGGGTTTTTGCCAGGGTTTGACCTGCGTCCAAAGCGCGCAAGGTCGCCAACTGAATCGCCAGCCCGTCGGCCATGGGATCGGTGAACGGCATGCCCAACTCGATAACATCGGCTCCGGCCTCCGGTAGGCCCTTGAGGATTGCCAGGGAGGTTTCATAACCCGGGTCGCCAGCGGTGATAAAGGTTACCAGCGCGGCCCGGCCTTCGGCTTTCAATTCTGCGAAACGTTGTTCGAGACGGCTCATACCAATTGCTCCTGGGACTTGTTGGCAGCGGTCATGTGGCTCATCACGGTTTGCATGTCTTTGTCACCACGGCCCGAGAGGCAAACCACCATCAAGTGATCATCGCGCAGGTTGGTGGCGCGTTTCATGGCTTCGGCCAATGCGTGAGCTGTTTCGAGCGCCGGGATAATGCCTTCCAGCAGGCAGCAATGGTGGAACGCCTCGAGTGCTTCGTCGTCGGTGATACTGACGTACTCGACGCGTTTCATTTCGTGCAGGTAAGCGTGTTCCGGGCCAATGCCAGGGTAGTCGAGGCCAGCAGAAATCGAGTGCGCGTCTGTGATCTGGCCGTCGGTATCTTGTAGTAGATAAGTGCGGTTGCCGTGCAGAACCCCCGGTACGCCGCCGTTCAGGCTGGCGGCGTGTTTGTCGGTATCGACGCCATGACCGCCAGCTTCAACGCCAATGATTTCGACACTGGCGTCATCCAGAAAGGGGTGAAACAGGCCCATGGCGTTGGAGCCGCCACCGACGCAAGCAATCAGACTGTCTGGCAGACGGCCTTCTTTTTCTTGCAGCTGTTCTTTGGTTTCTTTGCCTATGATTGATTGAAAGTCGCGAACCATCGACGGATAAGGATGTGGGCCAGCCACGGTTCCAATCATGTAGAAGGTGTCCTCGACGTTGGTAACCCAATCGCGTAGAGCTTCGTTCATCGCGTCTTTCAGAGTGCCGGTGCCGGAAATGACTGGCACGATCTCAGCGCCCAGCAGCCTCATGCGAAACACGTTGGCCTGTTGCCGTTCTATGTCGGTTGCGCCCATATAGATAACGCACGGAAGACCGAAACGCGCTGCTACGGTCGCTGTGGCCACGCCATGCATGCCAGCACCTGTTTCAGCGATCAGGCGTGTTTTACCCATACGTTTGGCAAGCAACACCTGGCCGATGCAGTTATTAATTTTGTGCGCGCCGGTGTGGTTCAGTTCTTCGCGCTTAAAGTAGATTTTTGCGCCGCCGCAATACTCGGTCAGACGTTCGGCGAAATATAGTGGATTTGGACGGCCCACATAGTCGCGCTGAAAGTAGGCGAGTTGCTTAAGAAATTCGGGATCGACCTTGGCGGCTTCGTATTCTCGGTCAAGGTCGAGCACCAGGGGCATTAGGGTTTCAGCCACGTAACGGCCGCCAAATGAGCCAAACAGGCCGTTTGCATCAGCGCCTTTGCGAAAATGGGTCTGGGTCATGGGACCTCCAAGTGATGTATCGAAAATGATTAGCCGTTGAGGCAGTACAACCACTTTAACCAGCGCCATCGCCGATGAAAACCGATAAGATCGACGCGACTTGTCAGAAAAACTCACGGATACCATGAGCCGAGATCTCCCCCCTCTTAATGCCTTACGCGCTTTTGAAGCGGCTGCCCGTTTAAGCAGCGTCAGCAAGGCTGCCGAGCAGCTCCACGTTACCCACGGCGCGGTCAGTCGGCAGCTCAAAGTGCTGGAAGAGCACTTGGGCCTCGCGTTGTTCGTCAAAGACGGGCGTGGCCTTAAACTCACAGATGCAGGTATTCGGTTGCGCGATGCCAGCGCTGACGTATTTGAACGCTTGCGCTCGGTCTGCGCTGAATTAACTCAAACCAGCGCCGACGCCCCCTTTGTTCTGGGCTGCTCAGGAAGCCTGCTGGCACGCTGGTTTATTCCGCGTCTGGGGCGTCTGAACGCGGAGTTACCAGATTTGCGCCTGCATTTGTCGGCCGGGGAAGGTGATTTTGATCCCCGTCGTCCCGGGTTGGATGCCTTACTGGTTTTTGCCGAACCGCCTTGGCCCTCAGACATGCAGGTATATGAGCTCGCCAGTGAGCGGATTGGCCCAGTGATGAGTCCCCGGTTTTCCGGTTTTGAAAAACTTCGTCATGCGCCGGTGCGGTCATTGACGAGCGAAACGCTGTTACAAACCACGTCTAGGTTGCAAGCTTGGCCGATTTGGGCTCAGAAAAACGGGATCGAGCCAGACGCGCTGCATTATGGTCAGGGTTTTGAGCATTTGTATTATTTGCTAGAAGCAGCTGTTGCAGGATTAGGCATTGCGATCGCGCCGGAGCCGCTGGTGGCGGATGACCTACGTGCCGGACGCCTAGCGGCACCTTGGGGCTTTAGTGAGACACCGGCGCGGCTGGCGTTGTGGATTCCGAAACGCGCCGCAGATGGGCGCGCTCAGCAATTGGCGCAGTGGCTAAAAGCCGAGCTTGAGCGGGGAGCCAGAGGCTGAATCAATCGCGCCTGAACAACAGGTAGGCAGCCAGCAGACCGATTGCACCGACCGCAACGCCAGCGGTGGTCCACGGGTGTTCTTGCGCGTAATCGCGAGTAGCAAGACCCGTTTCGCGAGTTTTGTCTTTAACTTCGGCGTACACATCGCTAAGCAAGCTGCGTGAATGGCTTAGCGCATTTTCAGCGTTGGCTTTGAGGCTTTTCAGGGTTTTGCGCGACTCGTCCGACGCATCGGATTTAAGGCTCTCAAGGGATTTAAGAAGACTTTCGATCTCGGCTTCCATGCTTTGCAACGAGGCTTTACGTAGAGAGGTGTTAGCCATAGTGGCTCTCCTGCAGTGATGAGTGGCGTGTGTTGTTTCCGACTCCGAGGTTTCAGGAAAGTGCGGCGGTACCTGAACTTTTCAAAAGTTTTTGCCCACAGAGTAAGTAGCAATTCGCTGCTACGCTCTTAACGACATCTTTGGGAGAACTGCCATGAGTGATCACCACACTTACAAAAAAGTCGAGCTGGTTGGCTCATCGTCCACCACCATCGAAGACGCGATCGACAACGCCATCGCTGAAGCGGCCAAAAGCATCAAGCACCTGGAGTGGTTCGAAGTACTGGAGACTCGCGGCCATATTGAAGATGGGAGGGTTGCGCACTACCAGGTGACGTTGAATGTAGGCTTTCGAATCGCGAATAGCTGATCACGCTGAACTTTTGCACTGGCCGATTGCCATAAAATCCGCTACAAACAGTGAACCCGCTGTCGCGAAATCGTTGGCGTGGTTAATGATTAGGTTGCGTCCCAACCTGGTTAACCTAACGAGGGAGTGTGACCGATGAAGAAGTTTGTATTGGCGATAGCGCTGTTAAGCATTGCAGGTACCGCGATGGCCGCTGGCAAGTCCTGCGATGATTTAAAATCGGAAATCGATGCGAAAATCAAAGCTAAAGGTGCCTCGTCTTACAGCCTTGAGGTCGTTGCGAAAGGCAGCTCGACGGATGCTAAGGTTGTGGGCACCTGTGAGGCCGGCACCAAGGAAATTGTGTACAAGCGCGGCTAATGCGTAAGGCTTAACAAAAACCGACGCCCTCAAGGGCGTCGGTTTTTTACGTAAGTTTCCCGCCTTTCGTTGATCTGCGCAGCCTGCAAAGATTCAGCCCAGTACAGTTTCCGCCAGAATCTCGTAAGAGCGCAATCGATCGGCGTGGTCGTACATGTCGCAAGTAAAGATTAGTTCGTCGGCTTGGGTCTGCTCCACTAACACTTCAAGCTTGGCGCGAATTTTCAGCGCGCTGCCGACCATTGCCAACCCTAGGAAATCAGCCACGGCTTCACGTTCGTGGGGCAACCATAAGCCTTCCATGGTTTTTACCGGAGGTTTCTGGACCAAGCTTTGGCCCCGCATCAACGAAAGAATCCGCTGGTAAAGCGAGGTCGCCAGATAATCGGCGTGCTCATCGGTATCGGCGGCCGCCAATGGCACGCCGAGCATGACGTAAGGATCGTCCAGGTAGATCGACGGCTTGAAATGGTTACGATAAACCCGAATCGCTTCGTGCATGTAACGCGGCGCGAAATGGGATGCGAAGGCGTAAGGCAAACCGCGCTCGCCGGCCAGTTGTGCGCTGAACAAGCTAGAGCCCAGTAACCAGACCGGCACGTTGGTGCCCGTACCCGGTACGGCAATTACCCGCTGATTCGGCGTGCGAGGACCTAGATAGCGCAGCAATTCGGACACGTCTTCAGGAAAATCGTCCGCGCTGCCGGAGCGTTCGCGGCGCAAGGCGCGGGCGGTCATTTGATCCGATCCTGGCGCGCGGCCCAGGCCCAAATCGATGCGGCCTGGATATAAGCTGGCGAGAGTTCCGAATTGTTCTGCTATCACCAGCGGTGCGTGATTGGGCAGCATGACGCCACCGGCGCCGACGCGAATGGTCGAGGTGCCACCGGCTACATAGCCAATCAGGACTGAGGTCGCCGAGCTGGCGATGCCGTCCATGTTGTGGTGTTCGGCCACCCAAAAACGGTTATAGCCAAGCTTTTCAACGTGTCTGGCTAAATCCAACGAGTTGCGAAGCGATTGCGCTGAGCCAGCATCTTGGCGCACTGGCACCAGATCGAGGGTAGAGATTTTGACATCCGCTAAACGTTTCATAAGCCACTAATAGCCTCTGGAGTATGCCGTGCAGGTTTGCGCCAAGACGTTTAACGGCGAACAGAACCCACGATAACGTGTAATGAAAATAGGGGCGTATTTTCGCGTTTCAATGGCTGGTGCCGAAATATCCTACTGAAACAGTAGGAAATGCCCTTTGGTTGAACTTTGTAAAGCCTACACTCCTCAGAACTCTAGTCATTGTGCAAACCGTCTGCACGCGTTCAATACATGCATGAGGAGAAACCATGAGCATCGTTAAAAAAGCATCAGCCCACTGGAAAGGCGATCTGAAAAACGGTATTGGCAGCATCTCTACCGAAACCAACGTACTTAACAAAGCACCTTACGGCTTCAAGGCCCGATTTGAAGGCGGTAAGGGCACCAACCCTGAAGAACTGATTGGCGCGGCACATGCTGGCTGCTTTTCAATGGCACTGTCGATGATTCTTGAGGGCGCGGGCCTCGAAGCCGACAGCATCGACACCGACGCGGCCGTGACCTTGGAGCAATCCGCTGGTGGCTTTGATATCACCGCCATACACCTGACCTTGAAGGCGAAAATTCCTAACGCCACTCAAGCGCAATTCGACGAGCTGACCAAGAAAGCCAAAGACGGCTGCCCGGTCTCCAAAGTACTAAACGCGGCTATTACGCTGGATGCCACGTTGGTAAGTTGATGGATATGCCAACCCACGCAGCGTTGCCTGCGTGGGTTTATGGAGAACCCTGTTCCTACGCAGTGTCTATGAATGGATAACCCGGTATTGTGTTCGCTAAATCGAGGGAGTCGAACATGAAGCGCATTTTTTTAGCTGGTATCTGTACCGCATTTGCCGCTACAGCATTGGCAGCGCCAAAACCTTGCGGTGAGCTCAAGGATGAAATTGAGGCCCAGATTCAAGCTAAAAACGTAACCTCCTATACGTTGGAAATTGTTTCCAACGAGGAAGTCCACGACGAAAACATGGTTGTTGGTACCTGTGAAAACGGTACGCGAAAAATCATCTACCAACGCAACGACAAATAATCAAAGGCATGTCACTTCACGGTCTTCGGCCACCATTTGGCGCTTCGCGTCATATAGTCGGGCACTGACTGTAATCCCTGCATTCCGGGCTTCAAGGCGATAACGTTGCCCTGGCGCGAAGTGGTCGTAGCGCAAAACGATATAACACGTACGATCTCCTACGTTGTCAAATCCGCTCAAGCCAATCCCGTTGGGTTGATAGTCAAATCGCACCTGCAGTTCATGACTGCCAGGTTGCACCTGAAAATAACGACCATCTCCCCAACGCTGTCCATCGAGCTTGTCTGCCATCACCAAATTGCCGGTGTAGGTAAACATCTCGATCCACGCCTGTTGCGCGTCAACCGGAGGCAGAGCCGGAATTGCGCACCCGCTGAGAATTAGTGCAGTTATCAACAAAGGCTGGCGCATGGGGGGCTCCGTGATCGAACAGGTGTCGATGGTAGTTGCGTTCGGGGTGTGGTGTCCGGCATAACGCAGGTTGAATTAAGACATTAGGGCCAAGGCATGATTCGACACGACTTTCTGTTTCTTTGCCGTGGATTCGCGCTATTGGCAATATTGCTGCTCAGCGGCTGTACCAGTGTCGACTACTACGGTCAGCTTGCCACTGGGCAATTGCGTTTACTCCATGCTCGTGAGCCGGTAACTACTATTATTGCTGACCCTAAACGCGACCCGAAGCTGCGAAACCAACTGGTTCAATCGCAACAGGCGCGAGCGTTCGCCAGTCGCCAACTGCACCTGCCAGACAACCAAAGTTATCGGCTGTATGTCGATATCGGGCGGCCTTATGTAGTTTGGAATGTATTCGCTACCGATGAGTTTTCCCTCAACGCACAGAGCCAGTGTTTCCCTGTTGCGGGATGCGTAGCTTATCGAGGTTATTACAACCCAAGCGACGCTCGGGGCAAAGCGGCATTGCAGCGTCTGGCCGGTCAAGACGTTTATTTGAGCGGCGTTGAAACCTATTCGACGTTAGGTTGGTTCGACGATCCGATCATCAGCTCGATGCTGCATTGGGGCGATGAGCGTCTGGCAGCATTGATCTTTCATGAGTTGGCGCATCAGCGTTTTTACGTGAAGGACGATTCTGAGTTCAACGAGTCTTATGCCAATTTTGTCGAGCAAGAAGGCGGTCGCCAATGGCGCGTGGCGCGTGGTTTGGCTCCGGAAAAAGAGTCGGACTCCAAACAACGGGAACAATTTACCCAACTGGTTTTAGGGGCGCGGGAACGCTTGAAAAAACTCTACGCGCAGCCGCTGCCGACGCAGGTGATGCGCGAACGTAAAGCGGCGGAGTTCGAGCGGTTGCGCAGCGACTACCGGCAGATCCGCGACAGTCAGTGGGCAGGCAATCGCCGCTACGATCCTTGGATCAATGCACCGTTGAACAACGCCAAGCTGCTGCCATTTGGATTGTATGACCAATGGGTGCCAGCGTTTGCGGCGCTGTATAAACAGGAACACGGCGATTGGTCGGCGTTTTACAGTGCGGTGGAAAAGCTGGGTGGGTTGCCGATTGAGCAGCGTAGAGCGCAGATGCGCAAGTTGATGGGTAGCTGATTTCGGGAACGGTTCGACCCTTCGCGGAAGCGATGTGTGTCACGACATGGCATCAACTCTTCAAAAACGCTCGATGCATTTCGGCCAATGTCGCAAAGTGGTAAGTCGGTGATTCTGCAGTCAGTTCTTCTTGACTGCCAAACCCATATCCCACCGCCGCCACATCCAAACCATTACGTTTGCCGCCGATCAAGTCATGTTTGCGGTCGCCGATCATCAAGGTTTGTTTGGGATCAAGCTGTTCTTCGCTCATCAAATAACCGATCAACTCGACCTTGTCAGTTCGCGTGCCATCAAGTTCGCTGCCGTAAATCACTTTAAAGTGCTTGGCGAAATTAAAGTGCCGGGCGATTTCCCGGGCAAACTCCCAGGGTTTTGAGGTCGCTATGTACAGCTGCCGATCCTGCTTGGCGAGGGTTTCCAGCAGCTCAATCACGCCATCAAACACCCGATTCTCATACAGCCCGGTGACCCTGAACCGCTTGCGATAAAACCCTACCGCCTCCCAGGCCTTTGCCTCATCGAATTCGTAGAACTGCATGAACGCCTGCAACAACGGCGGGCCGATGAAGTGTTCAAGCTTGGTCAGATCCGGCTCATCAATACCCAGACGGCTCAAGGCAAACTGGATCGAACGAGTAATACCCAAGCGCGGGTCGGTCAAGGTGCCATCGAGGTCGAACAAAATAGTTTGGTAGTGCATGGAAATCCTAAAAGCAGGCTTGTACGGCATGTTAAATCGGCTGGTCATACCCTTCGACCAGGTGCTGATCCTTGAGCTTCACGTAGTTGCCAGCACTGTAACTAAAAAACGCTCGTTCTTTGTCGTTCAGTGCGCGAACCTGTTTGACCGGACTGCCGACGTACAAAAACCCACTGGCCAATCGCTTGCCTGGCGGCACCAGGCTGCCTGCGCCGATGATCACCTCGTCCTCAACCACCGCGCCATCCATCACGATGCTGCCCATACCAATCAAAATGCGATTACCGACAGTGCAGCCATGCAGCATGACCTTGTGCGCAATAGTCACTTCGTCGCCAATCAGCAACGCAAAGCCGTCCGGGTTGAACGGACCTGCATGGGTGATATGCAGCACGCAGCCGTCTTGAACGCTGGTGCGGGCGCCGATGCGGATACGGTGCATGTCGCCGCGAATCACCGTCAATGGCCAGACCGAACTGTCAGCGCCAATCTCGACATCCCCTATCACGACGGCAGATCGATCGACAAATGCACGTTCGGCAAGCACCGGCATGTGTCCCTGAAACGGTCGAATAGTCACGATAGCTTCCTTCTTTAGGAGTGATAGATGGGTCTGAGTGCTGCGGTCGGCGTCGATTGTAATTAAGATGGACCCACGTTTCCTCAAGCCAAGGTGTTTAACCGTGAGCGCGAACAACCCTCTTTTACAACCGTATGACCTGCCACCGTTCTCCGCCATTCGTGCCGAGCACGTCAAACCGGCGATTGAACAGATTCTTGCCGACAACCGCAAGGCGATTACCGAGCTGCTCGTGACCGAGGGTAAACAGCCGACTTGGGCCGGGCTGATTCTGGCGATGGACGAGCTCAACGACCGTCTGGGTGCCGCCTGGAGTCCGGTCAGCCATCTCAATGCCGTGTGCAATAGCCCCGAGTTGCGCGAGGCTTACGAGTCTTGTCTACCCGCATTGAGCGCTTACTCCACCGAAATGGGCCAGAACCGGGAATTGTTTCAGGCCTTCGAGGCGTTGGCCAATGGTCCTGAAGCCGCGGGTTTTGATGTCGCGCAGAAAACCATTCTTGAGCATTCGTTGCGCGATTTCCGTTTGTCGGGTATCGATTTGCCGCCAGAACAGCAGCTGCGGTATGCCGAGGTGCAGGCCAAGTTGTCCGAATTGGGCAGCCATTTCTCAAATCAACTGCTCGACGCGACTCAAGCCTGGACCAAGCACGTCACCGACGAAGCAGCCCTCGCCGGGTTGACCGACTCGGCCAAAGCGCAGATGGCCGCAGCGGCGAAAGCCAAAGACCTCGACGGCTATTTGATCACCTTGGAATTCCCGAGCTACTTCGCGGTGATGACCTACGCCGAAGACCGTGCCCTGCGTGAAGAACTTTACGCGGCGTACTGCACCCGTGCGTCGGACCAAGGCCCGAACGCTGGGCAGAATGACAACGGCCCGGTCATGGAGCAGATCCTCGACCTGCGTCGGGAATTGGCTCAGCTGTTGGGTTTTGCCAGTTTCTCTGAACTGAGCCTGGCGACCAAGATGGCTGAATCCAGCGATCAGGTGCTGAGTTTCCTGCGTGATCTGGCCAAGCGCAGCAAGCCGTTTGCTGTTCAGGATCTCCAGCAGCTCAAGGCCTACGCGGCCGAACAAGGTTGTGACGACCTGCAAAGCTGGGACAGCGGTTTCTACGGGGAAAAACTCCGTGAACAGCGCTACAGCGTTTCTCAGGAGACCCTGCGCGCCTACTTCCCCATCGACAACGTGCTGAGCGGCCTGTTTGCGATTGTGCAGCGTCTGTACGGGATCGAAATCACTGAACAGAAAGGATTCGACACCTGGCACCCGGATGTTCGCCTGTTCGAAATCAAAGAGAATGGCCAGCACGTCGGGCGCTTCTTCTTCGACCTCTACGCTCGCGCCAACAAGCGTGGCGGCGCCTGGATGGACGGTGCCCGTGACCGTCGTCGCACCGCTGAAGGCCGGCTGCAAAGCCCGGTGGCGAATCTGGTGTGCAACTTCACCCCAGCCGTCGGCGGTAAACCTGCGTTGTTGACCCACGATGAAGTAACCACCCTGTTCCACGAATTTGGCCATGGCCTGCACCACTTGCTGACCCGCGTTGAACATGCCGGTGTGTCCGGTATTAACGGTGTGGCGTGGGATGCCGTGGAGTTGCCTAGCCAGTTCATGGAGAACTGGTGCTGGGAGCCTGAAGGCTTGGCGCTGATTTCCGCGCATTACCAGTCCGGCGAAGCGCTGCCCCAGGATTTGCTGGAAAAAATGCTCGCCGCGAAAAACTTCCAGTCTGGGCTGATGATGGTTCGTCAGCTGGAGTTTTCGCTGTTTGACTTCGAACTGCATGCGACCCACGGCGATGGTCGAAGCGTGGCGCAGGTGCTGGAAAATATCCGCGACGAAGTGTCGGTAATGCGTCCGCCTGCCTATAACCGCTTCCCCAACAGCTTTGCGCACATCTTTGCTGGAGGCTACGCGGCGGGTTACTACAGTTACAAGTGGGCGGAAGTGTTGTCAGCCGATGCCTTCTCGAAGTTCGAAGAAGACGGGGTATTCAACGCCGAAACCGGCCGCGCGTTCCGTAACGCGATCCTGGCGCGTGGCGGTTCACAGGCGCCGATGGTGCTGTTCGTGGACTTCCGCGGACGTGAACCGTCGATTGACGCCCTGTTGCGCCATTCAGGCTTGAGTGAGGAAGCGGCAGCATGACCGATACACCCGTCACCATCACCAAACGACGCTTCATTGCCGGGGCTGTTTGCCCGGCGTGCAGCGAGCCGGACAAGTTGATGATGTGGAGCGAGAACGACGTGCCTCACCGCGAATGCGTGAGCTGTGGTTACTCAGACACACTCAACGAGCAAGGCTTATCGGTGCCCAAGGAATTGGGCACTCGGGTCAATACGGCGCCGGCCAAAGTGGCTGACCCTAAGGTGCAGGGCGTGCAGTTCTTCCCTAATCCGAAGCTGAAAAAGCCGGTTGAGCCGAACTAATAACGTCCCGCATCACGACTCGCGAATGAATCCCCCTTAGAAGATTCCAGAATCTTTGGGGGAGCTTGCTCTGTCAGATAAAACGCGAAACCTGAGGGCTTGCCCGCAATCGGCTACGCAGCAGTCGTAAAAGCAGCAACACAATCTTTCAGCTGAAACAAGCAGCTATCGGAAGCGTTTTGCGATCCATCGCGAGCGAGCGCGCGTCTAAAGCTCGCCTGGCATTAAAGCTCGGTGCAGTCGTGCTCAGGTTTTTGTGGAGAAAATCCTTATTCGACGATACTGTATGTATAAACAGTAAGTGGAAAATCGTATGTCTATCTCCCTGCCCCCTCGCGGTCGTGGCACTGCGAGCAATCCCTACAATCGCTTTGCGCCCAACCGATCCGTAGCCGAGGACGATGGTTGGTACCAAGAAGTGCCAATGACCCAGGGCACTGAAGTGCGTAGCGAAACGGCGAAGACGATCATTACCCGCAATACTTCACCGGATATTCCATTTGATCGGTCAATCAATCCCTATCGAGGATGTGAGCACGGGTGCATTTATTGTTACGCCCGGCCCAGCCATGCTTACTGGGATATGTCGCCGGGGCTGGATTTTGAAACCAAACTGATCGCCAAAACCAATGCTGCTGCGGTGCTTGAGCAACAGTTGTCCAAGCCGGGATATCGTTGTGCGCCCATAACCCTGGGCTCTAACACCGATCCTTATCAGCCGATTGAGCGCGAGTACAAAATCACCCGGGCGCTGCTTGAGGTTCTGCTGCGCTATCGGCATCCGGTGACGATCATCACCAAAGGTTCGTTGATTTTGCGCGATCTTGACCTGCTGGCGGAGTTGGCCAAACAGCGCCTGGTGTCTGTGTTTATTAGTCTGACGACCCTTGATGACGAGCTAAAGCGCATTCTTGAACCCCGCGCTGCGGCGCCCAAGGCCCGGTTGAGGGCAATTCGGGTTATGCGCCAGGCGGGTATTCCTGTCGGCGTGTTGTGCGCGCCGATGATCCCGATGATCAATGACAGTGAACTGGAGAGCCTGTTGGCCGAGGCCAAAGCGGCGGGCGCATTGAGTGCTAGCTACGTCATGCTGCGATTGCCGCTGGAAGTTGCTCCGCTGTTCGAAGAGTGGCTGCACGCTCACTACCCGCAACGGGCGGCGCATGTGATGAGCCTTATCCGGCAGGTTCGCGGTGGCGAGTTGTATGACAGTCGCTTTGGCGTGCGTATGCGAGGTCAAGGCCCCTTCGCCGATCTGTTGGCCCAGCGCTACAACGTTGCAGTGAAGCGTCTTGGGTTGAATCATCGGGAGAGTCTCAGCTTGGATTGCGAAGCGTTTTGCCCGCCTGGAGGGCAGATGTCGTTGTTGTAATGTACGTGCCCTTTAATGTCAGACTCGCCATTGTCGGAAGGTCTTTGGGCCCTTATCGCAGTGTTGGAAACTCTGTCGCTTCAGTTTCAATTAAGCTTATGCCAGTACGGTTCAGTCAAAGTGGCCAGTTGGTCACGTTCCCTTGGAGACGATTACCATGAGTGGCACTGACAAACAGCCCTTGGCTGCGGAAAGCGCCGATGTAGCGCTTAAGCATATCGTTGATGGATTTCTGCATTTTCGCCATGAAGTTTTCCCGAAACAGGAGGAGCTCTTCAAAAGCCTGGCCACTGTCCAACGGCCGCGCGCGATGTTTATTGCCTGCGCCGACTCACGGATCGTGCCGGAGCTTATTACCCAAAGTTCTCCGGGCGATTTGTTTGTTACCCGCAACGTCGGTAACGTTGTGCCGCCTTATGGTCAGATGAATGGTGGCGTTTCAACTGCCATCGAGTACGCGGTGATCGCCTTGGGCGTGCAGCACATCATTATTTGCGGACATTCCGATTGCGGCGCGATGCGCGCTGTCCTTAACCCACAAACCCTTGAAAAAATGCCCACGGTCAAAGCGTGGCTGCGGCATGCCGAAGTGGCGAAGACGGTTGTCGAAGACAATTGCCACTGTGCAGATGAGCAGGAGAGCATGCACGTACTGACTCAGGAAAACGTGATCGCGCAGTTGCAGCATCTGCGTACGCATCCGTCAGTGGCATCGAAGATGGCCAGCGGTCAGTTGTTTATTCACGGTTGGGTTTACAGCATTGAAACCAGTGACATTCTGGCTTATGACGCCGAACAGGATTGTTTCCTGCCGCTTGATGGCTCGCACCCTATTCCGGTGGCAACGCCCAAGTCGCGTTTCTAGCATTTGCAAATAGGTTGCGCACGACCCCCGGCGTGTGAGTCGGCTGAGTCGTGCGCGGGCGCAGTCTTGCCCTTAATGCGTTTGTGACGTGTCCAAATCGAGTCCGACGCCCAGTTGGCGCGACAGGCTCGGCCAGCGCTTCCACGCCGCTTCGGTGTCAGGGCTCTTAAGGCGTTCGCGATACGCCTCTACTGACTCTAGCGCGAAGCTATCTTCGTCGAGCATTTCATCCACCGCATGGTGTACAGCTTCGTCTAGCTGGTTAGCAAAAGCTTCGCCGATCAACTGATGGGCAATAACGCTCGCCACGGTGGTGTTCGAGGGAATCAGCGGCTGACCAAAGTGCTTGATGTAGAGGTCGTTTACCTCCTCAACCAGACGATGGGCTAGATAGGCTTCGTCTAGCAAGCTGTCCAACCCTTCATGACCGGCCATAATCGCGGGCGGTTGAAGAAAAAACTGTTCGGCGATCTTCAAGACAGGTTTGATCTGCGCTTCAATGCCCGCCTCGATAGCCACCGCATTGGCAGCCTCTAGCAAGTCGGGAACCAGTTCAATATAAGCTGCTACAAAGCGTGTCAAAACGCCTTTCGCATCTAATTCAGGGACGTGAATGGCGGGGTGCAGGTGTGGCAACTGAGTTTCAAGCTGACGCGACAATTGACCGGTATCGGCCTCGTGTTGGAGCGCTTGTTGAATCTGCTCGCGCAAAGCGGCGGTGTTCATGAAAACTCCTGAACGTAATGAAATAAGGCAAAAAGCAAAACGAAGTCATACGGTAGCCTGCTTATAAAATTCTCTCAGACGCATTTGTCATAACAACTTCACACGTTTGTGGGTGACCTATATAAGCAGTTTCATTTTGTCGACGCATTGTGCGCCCCTCATAGCTGCGAATCGACAATTTAGCCAGCTAACGAGATTTTGCGTCAGCACATTGCGAGGTCTCAAGCGCTGTCTATACTCGGGGTTGAAGGAAGATTAACCGGCGACGCCCGAATGAATTCGCAGCTTTGGCCCGACCGTCAAGCCACCATTCTTGACAGCCGCTCCCTTGGCCGCAGATGAAAGTGAAAGCCGGCGGGATAACAAGAACGATAAGGGGAACCCGCAATGATGCGACATCCATATGTCTGGATGGGCTTGCTGTTGTCGTCAATATTCAATCAGGCGCAGGCCGCTTGGACGACGAATATGGCGCCAGGAGCGACCGAAGTCAGTCATGAGATATTCGATTTACACATGACCATTTTCTGGATATGCGTAGTGATCGGTATCGTCGTTTTTGGGGCCATGTTTTGGTCGATGATTCTTCATCGGCGCTCTACTGGGCAAGTGGCCGCCAAGTTTCACGAGAGTACGCGAGTTGAAATTGCCTGGACAATTGTGCCGCTGGTGATTTTGATCGTAATGGTTATTCCTGCCACCCGAACCATGATCAAAATGTACGATACCGGTGCGTCGGATATCGATATCCAGATAACCGGTTATCAATGGAAGTGGCATTACAAATATCTAGGACAAGACGTCGAATTTTTCAGCAACTTGGCTACCCCTGCTGCGCAGATACACAACAAAGAAGCCAAGGGCGAAAACTACTTACTCGAAGTTGACGAGCCATTGGTTATTCCAGTGGGAAAGAAAATCCGGTTTCTGGTGACCGCTGCTGACGTCATCCACTCGTGGTGGGTGCCAGCGTTTGCAGTCAAGCGCGACGCCATTCCGGGGTTCATCAACGAAGCTTGGACCCGTGTCGATAAACCCGGGATCTACCGAGGTCAGTGTTCAGAATTGTGTGGCAAAGACCACGGCTTCATGCCGATTGTGGTGGAAGCCAAGACTCAGGCTGACTACGACACTTGGCTGGCGGGGCGCAAACTTGAAAGCGCCAAACTCAAGGAGTTGACCAGTAAAGACTGGACGATGGATGAGTTGGTGGCCCGTGGCGATAAGGTTTATCACACCACCTGCGTGGCTTGTCATCAGGCGGAAGGTCAGGGCCTGCCGCCGATGTTCCCGGCGCTTAAGGGTTCGAAAACTGTCACCGGGCCCAAAGAAGGCCACCTGAACACCGTGTTCCATGGTCGTCCCGGTACGGCGATGGCGGCGTTCGGTAAACAGCTTTCAGAAGTGGATATTGCGGCGGTGGTTACTTACGAGCGCAATGCTTGGGGTAATAACAAAGGCGACATGGTCACCCCCAAAGATGTGTTGGCTCTGAAACAGGCGGACGCGAAATGACCTCGTCCATGGCTGAATCACGTCGTTTCGCAGACTGTTTTGCAGGAGACAGATCATGAGTGCAGTGATCGATGACCATGGCCACGTGGGCCATGTTGATGACCATGCGCATGGCCCCGCGAAGGGCCTGATGCGCTGGGTACTGACCACTAACCACAAGGACATTGGCACGCTGTACCTCTGGTTCAGCTTCTGTATGTTTTTGCTCGGCGGGTCGTTCGCCATGGTGATACGCGCAGAGCTGTTTCAGCCCGGACTGCAAATCGTCGAGCCGGCGTTCTTCAACCAGATGACCACCATGCACGGTCTGGTGATGGTGTTTGGCGCGGTGATGCCCGCGTTTGTCGGTCTTGCCAACTGGATGATCCCGTTGATGATCGGCGCGCCCGACATGGCGCTGCCGAGGATGAACAACTTCAGCTTCTGGCTACTTCCGGCGGCTTTTTTGCTCTTGATCTCGACGTTATTTATGCCCGGTGGTGGCCCGAACTTCGGCTGGACCTTCTATGCGCCGTTGTCGACAACCTACGCGCCGGAAAGTGTGACCTTCTTCATTTTTGCCATTCACATGATGGGCATCAGTTCGATAATGGGCGCGATCAACGTGATTGCGACCATCCTCAACCTGCGCGCGCCCGGCATGACGTTAATGAAGATGCCGTTGTTCGTTTGGACATGGCTGATCACGGCATTTCTATTGATCGCGGTGATGCCAGTGCTGGCTGGATGCGTGACCATGATGTTAATGGACATCCACTTCGGCACCAGTTTTTTCAGCGCGGCGGGCGGTGGTGATCCGGTGTTGTTCCAGCATGTGTTCTGGTTTTTTGGGCACCCTGAGGTGTACATCATGATCCTGCCGGCGTTTGGCGCGGTCAGTTCGATCATCCCGACGTTTTCGCGTAAACCGCTGTTTGGCTATACCTCGATGGTTTATGCGGTGGCAAGCATCGCGTTTCTGTCGTTTATCGTATGGGCGCACCATATGTTCGTAGTGGGCATTCCGTTAGTGGGTGAGTTGTTCTTTATGTACGCCACAATGCTCATTGCGGTGCCCACCGGGGTGAAGGTGTTCAACTGGGTTAGCACCATGTGGCAAGGCTCGCTGAGCTTTGAGACGCCGATGTTGTTCGCTGTTGCCTTCGTGATTTTGTTCAGCATCGGCGGATTTTCTGGGCTAATGCTGGCCATCGCTCCTGCGGACTTCCAGTATCAGGACACCTATTTCGTGGTGGCGCACTTCCACTACGTGCTGGTACCGGGTGCAATTTTCGGAATCTTCGCCTCGGCTTACTACTGGTTGCCGAAATGGACCGGGCACATGTACGACGAAACGCTGGGCAAGCTGCATTTCTGGCTGTCCTTTATCGGCATGAACGTCGCGTTTTTTCCGATGCACTTTCTCGGGCTAGCTGGCATGCCACGGCGTATTCCCGATTACAACTTACAGTTTGCAAATTTCAACATGGTGTCGTCCATCGGAGCATTTACCTTTGGTGCTACGCAGATCTTCTTCCTGTTCATCGTGATCAAAACTATTCGCGGCGGCCCTCCAGCGCCAGCCAAGCCTTGGGATGGTGCCGATGGATTGGAATGGAGTATTCCATCCCCCGCGCCGTATCACACCTTCACCACGCCGCCAGAAGTGAAGTGACATGGACGAACAGCGTTCAATCCGGCGCTTGGTCATCCGCCTCTTGATGTTGGTGGTGCTGATGTTTGCGTTCGGTTTCGCGTTGGTGCCGCTGTATGACGTGATGTGCAAGGCGCTCGGCATCAATGGCAAGACCGGCGATAAATACGAAGGCTCCCAAGTGATTGATCAGAGTCGTCAGGTGCAGGTGCAATTTCTATCGAGCAACAACAGCGACATGGTTTGGGACTTCTACCCAAAGGGCGATGTGTTGGACGTACACCCCGGCGCGGTCAACGAGATGCTGTTCGTGGCGCATAACCCGACCAACCATGTGATGAAAGCGCAGGCAATCCCGAGCATCTCGCCGGGCGAAGTCGCGGTGTATTTCCACAAGACTGAATGCTTTTGCTTCACACAACAAACCTTGCAGCCGGGCGAGCGAATCGAAATGCCGGTGCGCTTCATCCTCGATCGCGAATTACCCAAAGACGTGAAACAACTGACCTTGGCTTATACGCTGTTTGACATCACCGCTCGCTCGCCGCCAGTTGCCAAAGTCGCCAGCAATGACGGCCAAGACCTTGCAACCAAGGGTGCCCGATAAGGAGAACAATAAGATGGCAATTCACGAGCATTACTACGTTCCCGCGCAAAGCAAGTGGCCGATTATCGCTACGGTCGGCATGTTCACTACGATGTTTGGCCTTGGCACCTGGTTCAACGACCTGAAGGCGGCACGTCCCGAATCCCACGGACCATTGATCTTTTTTGTGGGCGGATTGTTGTTGGCCTACATGCTGTTTGGCTGGTTTGGAACCGTTATCAAGGAAAGCCGTTCGGGGTTGTTCAGTGCGCAAATGGACCGTTCGTTTCGCTGGGGAATGAGCTGGTTTATCTTCTCCGAAATCATGTTTTTTATCGCATTCTTTGGCGCGCTGTTCTACGTGCGCACTTGGGCCGGTCCATGGCTGGGCGGTGAAGGTTCTAAGGGTGTGGCGCACATGCTTTGGCCGAACTTTCACTACGCCTGGCCGCTAATGAATCCACCTGACCCAAAGCTCTTTCCTGGTCCGAAAGAGGTGATTAACCCGTGGCACTTGCCGCTGATCAATACCGTCCTGCTGGTCAGCTCCAGCGCCACGGTCACAGTTGCTCACCACGCATTGAAAAAAGGCCACCGTGGCGCCCTAAAAATTTGGTTGGCGATCACCGTGTTACTGGGCTTGAGCTTTTTGATGTTGCAGGCAACCGAATACATGGAGGCGTATCACGAACTGGGCCTGACCTTGGGTTCGGGCATCTACGGCGCTACGTTTTTCATGCTCACCGGTTTTCACGGCGCCCACGTCACCATCGGCACGATCATTCTGTTTGTCATGTTGATGCGAGTGATGCGCGGGCATTTTGACGCCGAACATCAATTCGGCTTCGAGGCGGCCAGTTGGTATTGGCACTTTGTCGACGTTGTGTGGATTGGCTTGTTTGTTTTCGTCTATGTGCTTTAAGCGCCGGATCATCTGCCGGTAGCTTTAGGCCCTACGTATTGACGAACGACTTACCAGCTCACATGTGACACCAGTTGACCGCTGTAAAAGCCCCAGGCGATCAAGATAACGGTGATCGCGGCGAGGCAAACACGTACGGTTAGCGCTTTAACTACTCGGTTGGAACTGCTGTCGTCTTTGACTAGAAAAAACAGGCCGCTGAACAGGCTGATCATCGTGGCAACGAGCATTAGAACAATCGCCGCTTTGAGCATGATGCAACTCCGGGACGAGTCGGGTGGGAAGACATGCCATGCAGTATAGACAGTCGCCAATCGACAGAATCGGAGGCGCCATGAAACATTTTCAACCCGGCATGGCGCCCACGGTGGTGGTTTTCCTGTTGCTGCCGCTGCTGATATTTCTGGGTTTCTGGCAGCTAGACCGGGGAGAGGAGAAGCGCGTGTTGCTCAACCAATTTGCCGAACGTCGAATAGCTGAACCCATCACCAGTACCCAGCTGGAACAAACCGTCGATCCGGCTTATCGACGGGTGCAACTGCGGGGTCAATTCGATGCTGCGCATAGCCTCATGCTGGACAACAGCACTCGTGGCGGTCGCGGCGGCATTGAGTTAATTCAACCTTTTCATGATCAGGCTAGCGGACTTTGGTTATGGGTTAATCGCGGCTGGCTACCTTGGCCTACCCGGCGCACGCCGCCGGTTTTTAACACGCCAGAGCAAGTGCTGAATTTAAACGCCTGGGTTTACATGCCCTCTGGCGCAACCTTTCAGTTAGGCGCGGACCCTGTGGGCGCGCCTTGGCCCCGATTGGTCACGGCGGTTAATCCCGCAAAACTCTGGGATGAACTCGGTCGAGAAGGATTTGCCGACGAATTACGGCTCGAACCTGGGCCAGCAGCGTATCAGCTTGATTGGCCTGTGGTGGCTATGGGGCCGGAGAAACACCTCGGTTATGCCGTTCAGTGGTTTGCCATGGCCGCAGCGTTGTTCGGTTTGTTTCTGTATCTGGGGTATCGCAACGCCAAGGAGAAAAAGCATGGGACGAGCCATGAATCCAATCAGCATGTCTGAAACACGTCCGCCAACATCGCGTCGTAAAGGCCGCTTGCAGCTTATTTTAGTTGCATTGATCGCAATCGGCCCAATGGTTCTCGCCACCGGCATGTACAAGCTCCAGTTTTGGGTCCCGGACACCCGCAGTTTTCACGGTGAGATGATCGGCAACGGTCAAAGCCGTGCAGAGCTTGGAGTACAGGCGGATGAACAGCGTTGGCAGTTGTTGGTCAGTGCGCCGCAGAACTGCGAGGCGGATTGCCAACACCTTGTTTATTTGGCGCGCCAACTGAATATCGGGCTGGGCCAGGATGCTGCGCGGGCCAGTCACGGTTTGGCCGTTGGCCAGCCATTAAGTGCCGATTACAGCGCCAAACTGGCTCGCGATTATCCAAAATTACAACGCTATCCGTTGGACTTGTCGCTTTACAACAAGGCTGTACCCGGCGCGGAAGCGCCACACCTTTGGATCGTCGATCCCCACGGCAACCTGGTACTGCGTTACGACGCCAAGGTTAACGGCAAGGACTTGCTCAACGATCTACGCCAACTGTTGAAACTGTCGAACATCGGATAGGGCATCGTAATGGCCAGACCTGGATTTCGCCTCGCTTTACTTGCCACGCTGCTTGCGCTGGCTGTGATCGTACTCGGTGCCTTTACCCGGCTGACGCATGCCGGTCTAGGCTGTCCTGACTGGCCGGGTTGCTACGGTTTTATCAGTGTGCCTAACACCGAGGCACAGCTGGCACATGCCGAACTGCACTTCCCCGATACGCCGGTAGAGCCACATAAGGGCCGCAATGAGATGATTCACCGGTATTTTGCGGGCAGCTTGGCGTTGATGATCATTGTGCTAGCGGCACAAGCGTTACGTCGTAGGCATCATGAGGGGCAACCGTTCAAGTTGCCGATGGTGATGCTTGGGGTGGTGGTTGCCCAAGCGGCGTTTGGTATGTGGACGGTGACCCTCAAGCTTTGGCCGCAGGTGGTCACGGCTCACTTGCTGGGAGGGGTCGCCACGTTAAGCCTTTTGTTTTTGCTAACACTGCGGTTATCTGGCGCTTTAGCTCCGCTGCCAGAGTTGCCCCCGCGGTTGCGTCATTTGGCCGCACTGGGATTGGTGTTGGTGGTGGCGCAAATCGCCTTGGGCGGTTGGGTCAGTTCCAACTACGCGGCCGTGGCGTGCATTGATTTACCAACGTGTCATGGCCAATGGTGGCCCAAAGCGGACTTCGTCAACGGTTTTCGTCTGACCCAACACATTGGCCCGAATTACTTGGGCGGGCAATTGGACAGTGATGCGCGCACAGCGATTCACATCACCCATCGATTGGGCGCGCTGCTAGTCACCTTGGTGTTGCTGGTGCTGGCGTGGCAGCTCAAACGGGCCGGGCTAAAAGGCATGGCGTCATTGGTGGTGATGGCATTGGGGCTGCAAGTTGCGTTGGGTATTAGTAATGTGGTCTTTCATCTGCCGCTGCCGATTGCAGTGGCACATAACGTTGGGGGCGCCGTGTTGATGTTAGCGGTCACGCTGGTGAACTACCGCGCCAGGTCGGCGCGGAGCTGGGCAACCAGAACTACACCTCGGCTTGGCATTGAAGCAATGGACCATGGGCACGGGTATCTGCATCCGGGTAAATAGCCTGCACACAATAATAACGATAAGGAGAGATGCCGTGACTACTCTAGTCCGCGAGCAACACCATCAGGCTATCTGGCGGGATTACCTTGAACTGACCAAGCCGAAGGTGGTGGTGCTGATGCTCATCACGTCTCTGGTCGGGATGTTTCTCGCCACTCGCGCGGGCGTGCCGTGGACCGTGTTGGTGTTTGGCAATATGGGGATCGCGTTTTGCGCGGGCGGCGCGGCTGTGGTTAATCATGTAGTGGATCGACGTATCGACGCAGTGATGGCGCGTACCAAAAAAAGGCCGTTGGCCGAGGGCCGTGTAACCCCCGCTGCTGCTTTGACCTTTGCTCTGTTGCTGGCGGCGGCGGGCCAAGCCTTGTTGCTTGCGTTTACCAACCCACTGACGGCTTGGCTGACGCTGGCTTCGTTATTGGGTTACGCAGTGATCTACACCGGATTCCTGAAGCGTGCGACGCCGCAGAACATCGTGATTGGAGGCCTCGCTGGCGCAGCGCCGCCGTTGCTCGGTTGGGTGGCTACCACCGGCCATGTGAGTGCCGAGTCGCTATTGTTGGTGCTAATCATCTTCGCCTGGACCCCGCCGCATTTCTGGGCGCTGGCAATTCATCGCAAGGAGGAATACGCCAAAGCGGACATTCCGATGCTGCCGGTTACTCATGGCGAGCATTACACCAAGGTCCATATTCTGCTGTACACAATGGTGCTGTTAGCGGTCAGTATGCTGCCGTATGTCATTCATATGAGCGGCATGCTTTATCTGCTATGCGCATTAGGTTTGGGTGCGCGCTTTCTGTGGATGTCATGGGTGCTGTACCGTGGCATCAAACCGCACGCGGCTATCAACACCTTCAAGTACTCTATTTATTACTTGTTCCTGTTGTTCATTGCGCTGCTCGTCGATCACTACTTATTGTTGAATCTATGACTCGAGTTCAAAAAACGGTTTTTATTCTGGTCGCGATTGTGGCCTTGGTTCTGGGCCTTACGGTTAATCAGGTGTTGTCCAACAGAGGTCAGGGCGATCCGACGGCTATGATTGATGCGGGGATCATTTTGCTGCCCACCAGCCGTAGCCTGCCTGACCTTAAGATGACAAATCAGGACGGCAAAGCAGTATCCATCGCTCAATTGAAAGGCAAATGGACGATGCTGTTTTTCGGCTACACCTTCTGTCCGGACATTTGCCCGACCACCCTTGCCCAACTGCGTCAGATTAAAAAAGAACTGCCCAACGAGGTGCTCGGCAAATTACAAGTTGTACTGGTCAGCGTTGACCCTAATCGGGATACGCCACAACAGCTTAAACAATACCTCGGCTACTTCGACCCCGAGTTCCAAGGCCTGACAGCACCGGTTGAAGACATCCAGAAACTCGCCAACGCGGTAAGTATCCCGTTTATTCCAGCCGACACCAGCAAGCCTAATTACACCGTCGACCACAGCGGCAACCTTGCCCTCCTCGGCCCGGACGGCACCCAACGCGGCTTCATTCGCTCGCCGTTGAATAACAAGAAAATGGTCGAGCAACTGCCGCGGTTGTTGGTTCGGGAGTAAATAATTAATAAGGGTGGGTGTTTTCTTATTTGGCAAACATCTGCCCAATGTCCTTGAAGGCTTTGAACTCCAACGCGTTGCCGCAGGGGTCGAAGAGGAACATGGTGGCTTGTTCACCGACCTGGCCCTGAAAGCGGATATAGGGTTCGATCACAAATGTGGTTTGCCGTGTTTTGAGCCGGTCAGCCAACGCTTCCCATTCTTCCCAATCCAGCACAACGCCAAAATGCGGCACCGGCACGTCGTGGCCGTCCACTGCATTGCTTAGGGCTTTTTCCTGGGCCGGGCTTTTGGCTTGTTGGTGGATAACCAGTTGATGGCCGAAGAAATTGAAGTCGACCCACTGCTCGCTGCTGCGGCCTTCGGCGCAGCCAAACACCTCGCCGTAGAAATGCCGAGCGGCGGCGAGGTCGTGAACAGGGATTGCCAAATGGAAAGGGGACAGCGCCATGACAAACAACCTCAATCAGGGATACGGAGTGCCCTGAGTTTAGGCCAATGGCGCTTAGATCAAAACGCCGGAACGACCGCACCTTGATATTTTTCAAGAATGAATTGCTTAACTTCCGGGCTGTGCAACGCGGCGACTAGCTTCTGCATCGGAATCGAATCCCGATTGTCCGGACGAGCGACCAAGATGTTCACGTAAGGCGAGTCGCTGCCTTCGATGAGTAACGCATCTTTGGTTGGGTCCAACTGCACCGCCAATGCGTAGTTGGTGTTGATCAGCGCCAGATCAATGCTGGTCAACACGCGAGGCAAGGTGGCCGCTTCCAGCTCGCGAAATTTCAGCGCCTTTGGGTTATCCGCAATGTCTTTGGGTGTCGACAGAATGTTGGTCGGGTCTTTCAGTGTGATCAAGCCGCCCTTCGCCAACAGCAACAGCGCCCGACCTTCATTGGTGGGGTCGTTGGGCAGGGCTACGGTCGCGCCGTCCGGTAATTCATCGAGCTTTTTATAGGTACTGGAGTAAGCGCCCAGTGGCTCGACGTGGACCTTGGCGACGGCCACCAAATCGGTGCCTTTGCCTTTGTTGAATTCATCCAGGTACGGTTGATGCTGGAAGAAGTTAGCGTCGAGGCGTTTTTCTGCGAGTTGCACGTTGGGCTGGATGTAATCGTTGAAGACTTTGATTTGCAGATCGATCCCGTCTTTGGCCAGCATCGGTTTGACCACTTCGAGAATTTCCGCGTGGGGTACGGCCGAGGCGCCCACAACCAAGGTTTCATCAGCGTGGGCGCTCAGAGCAACTAAAGCGGCGAACACTGCGATAAGCTTTTTCATGCATCAACTCCGTGAAAAGCCCCCTCGTTCGAGAAGGCCTTGGCTGTCTAGGTTTAGCGGTGGGTAAAGTGCGCCACCAGCTTGTCGCCGACGGTTTGCAGGATCTGCACCAGGACTAATAGCAATACGACCGTGACGAACATCACATCGTTCTGAAAGCGTTGGTAACCATAACGAATCGCCAAATCACCAAGGCCGCCTGCACCCACGGCACCGGCCATGGCGGTGAATGACACCAAGGCGATGGCGGTCACGGTAATCGCGGCCAGAATGCCAGGCCGCGCTTCGGGCAACAGCGCTTTGATAATGATCTGCCGAGTCGTTGCGCCCATGGCTTGGGTCGCTTCGATGATGCCCTTGTCAACTTCGCGCAACGCGGTTTCGACCAGTCGTGCGAAGAATGGCGTAGCCCCGGCCACCAGTGGTGGCAAGGTGCCGAGAACACCCAGCGAGGTGCCAGTGATCAGCTCTGTAAGGGGCATCATCACGATCAGCAAGATGATAAAGGGCAGCGCGCGCAGCATGTTGACCAACAGCGCCACGGTGGCATACAGACGATGGTTTTCCAACAGCTGGCGTGGCGAGGTCAGGAACATCAACACCCCCAGCGGCAGGCCCAGCAGCACGGTGAAGGCCAGCGAAATAACGAGCATCACCAACGTATCGCCGGTAGCGATCCAGATTTCGTACCAATCGACGTTGGAGAATAGATTCACCAGAGTGTCCATCATCGCAGCACCTCCATGTGGACATCCGCGGCGGTGAAGCGGGCAAACGCCGCCTCCATGTCGCCACCGGTGATGGCCAAGGTCAGTTGCCCATACGGAGTATCTTTGATGCGGTCGATGCGGCCAGCAAGGATGCTGTAATCGACGCCCGTCTCTCGAGCCACGGTGCCCAGCAGCGGCGCGTAAGTGGATTCTCCCTGAAAGGTCAGACGCACGATGCGGCCCTGCACATGGGCGAAGTCGTCACGAAGCTCGCCGTCGTCGATCTGCTCGTCTTCTTGCACAAAACGCTTGGTTGTCGGGTGCTGTGGGTGCAGAAACACATCCGCCACCGGACCCTGTTCGACGATTTTTCCCGCATCCATTACCGCCACGTAATCACAGACGCGACGGATAACGTCCATCTCGTGAGTGATCAGGACGATGGTCAGTTTCAGCTCTCGGTTGATTTCAGCCAACAGTTGCAGCACCGACGCCGTGGTTTGCGGATCCAGGGCGCTAGTGGCTTCGTCGCACAGCAGTATTTTTGGTTTAGTCGCCAGTGCGCGCGCAATACCAACGCGTTGCTTTTGCCCGCCCGACAACTGAGTTGGGTATTTTTTCGCCTGGTCGGCCAGGCCGACGCGTTCCAGCAACTCGGCCACACGCGCACTAATCTGACTGCGCGTCATGTCGCCTGCAAGGGTCAACGGCATACCGACGTTATCAGCGACAGTCCGGGACGCCAGCAAATTGAAATGCTGAAAGATCATGCCGACTTGGCGGCGAAAACCCCTTAAGGCAGTGGCGTCGAAAGCGGTGACGTCTTCGCCATCGACAACGATTTGTCCGCCGCTCGGTGTTTCCAGGCGATTGATCAGCCGCAGAAGCGTGCTTTTGCCGGCGCCGGAATGGCCGATCAGGCCGAATACCTGGCCGTCTTCGACCCGCAGACTGGTGGGGTGCAAAGCGGGGATGTCCCGATCCGCAACCCGATAGGTTTTGTGGACGTTATGAAACTCGATCACGTAGCGAACCTTGTGGGGGCGCGGTAAAAAAGGCTGGTGAAAGTGCCGAATGCCCAGGCGTTCTTACGACCAACAAACACCGACTGGGTGAGCCGGGCGCGCATTTTAGCCTGTCCGGCGGGAGGTTCTTAGCATTAATTTCATACTGGACTGACGAAACGGCAATATCGGGAATCTGAGTCGGACATCCATTGGCGAGCAGACCAAAGGTCGCAAAATACTCGGAACGGCTTATTTCGTTCTTAGTCATTAATAGACACCGGCGTTTCCTGAGTTACGTGCCAGGAGAGTCAATCCCGATTACATCCGTAACGACCCAGTTGACGGGTGACCTGAGTCCCAGGAGATTTAGTCTGATGGCCACTAAGAAGACCATAACCAACACGACAACCCATGCGAATTCTAACCCTGTGAGCAGCCAGATGGCGGGCACCGACACATTGGATCGGGGCAACACCAATGAGAAAGTTGAAAGCCTTGATCAGTTTCGATCTGACGCCACTGGGCAAGCCTTGCGTACCAATCAGGGCGTAAAGGTTTCTGACAACCAAAACACGCTCAAAGTCGGTGATCGCGGCCCGTCTTTGCTTGAAGATTTCATCATGCGTGAAAAAATCACGCATTTTGACCATGAACGAATTCCAGAGCGCATCGTGCATGCACGCGGCACAGCCGCGCATGGTTATTTTCAAACCTACGAAAATCATGCGCTGCTAAGCAAGGCAGGATTCCTGCAGGATCCTGGGAAAAAGACCCCGGTGTTCGCGCGTTTCTCTACGGTCCAGGGGCCACGGGGCTCTGGCGATACGGTGCGTGATGTCAGGGGTTTTGCCGTCAAGTTCTACACCGAGGAAGGCAACTTCGATTTGGTTGGCAACAACATGCCGGTGTTCTTTATTCAAGACGCGATCAAATTCCCTGACTTCGTCCACGCGGTAAAACCTGAACCGCACAATGAAATCCCAACCGGCGGTTCTGCCCACGATACGTTTTGGGACTTCGTCTCGTTGGTTCCGGAATCTGCACACATGGTGTTGTGGACCATGTCTGATCGCGCCATTCCGAAGAGCCTGCGGACGATGCAGGGGTTCGGGATACACACCTTTCGCTTAATCAACGCCGAAGGTAAGTCGAGCTTCGTCAAGTTTCACTGGAAGCCGAAATTCGGCGTCTGCTCCCTGCTGTGGGATGAAGCACAAAAATTGGCCGGTAAAGACACCGACTTCCACCGTCGCGACCTGTGGGAGTCGATCGAAACCGGCGATTACCCTGAGTGGGAATTCGGTGTGCAGATCGTCGCCGAAGAGGACGAGCATAAGTTTGATTTCGACATCCTCGATCCGACCAAAATTATTCCCGAAGAGCTGGTGCCGGTAACGCCGCTGGGCAAGATGGTGCTAAACCGCAATCCGGATAACTTTTTTGCCGAGACTGAGCAGGTCGCGTTCTGCCCAGGACATATGGTGCCAGGCATCGATTTCTCCAACGATCCACTGCTGCAAGGTCGGCTGTTTTCCTACACTGATACCCAGATCAGCCGACTTGGTGGACCGAATTTCCACGAAATCCCGATAAACCGTCCGCTTGCGCCGAATCACAGCGACCAACGCGACGCGCTGCATAGGATGACCATCGACAAAGGCCGGGCTTCCTATGAGCCTAATTCCATCGACGGTGGCTGGCCTAAAGAAACGCCATCGGCCCCGCAGGACGGTGGTTTCGAGACTTATCCCGAGCGTCTAGAGGCGCACAAGGTAAGGCGTCGGAGCGAATCGTTTTCTGATCACTTCTCTCAGGCGACGCTGTTTTTCAACAGCATGAGCCATCACGAAAAAGAGCACATTATCGCCGCCTACAGTTTCGAGTTAGGTAAGGTCGAACGTGAATCGATTCGCGCGCGGCAGATCAATGAAATTCTGGCAAACATTGATTTAGAACTGGCGGCACGGGTAGCTGCCAACCTCGGACTTTCTGCGCCTACCTCGGGTACGGTCACACCCCATACGGTATCGGTCACAGAGTCGCCTGCCTTGAGTCAGGTGAACTTGCTGTCTGGCGATATTGTTTCGCGCAAAGTGGCGATTCTGGCTGCGAACGGTGTTGACGGTGCGGCTATCGACGCCTTGAAGAAGGCACTGGAGGCGGAGGGTGCGCACGCCAAACTGCTTGGCCCTACGTCTGCACCGATCAAGACCGCCGATGGTCAGTTCCTGCCTGTGGATGCGTCTATGGAAGGCATGCCTTCTGTGGCGTTTGATGCGGTATTCGTACCCGGCGGCGCCGACTCAGTGACCGCGTTAAGCACCAACGGTGTGGCATTGCACTTCTTGTTGGAGGCATATAAGCACTTGAAAGCCATCGCCTTGAGTGGTGAGGCCAGCCAGTTGCTGGACGTTCTTCACTTGGATGCGGACGACGGATTGTTAGTGAGCAAGAATGGCAAGCTGTTCAAAGCATTTTTTGCCGCGATTGCACAACACCGCGTGTGGGCGCGAGAGCCTAAGGCTAAAGCGATTCCGGCATGATCGTTCTGTAGTAACCCACTTGTTAGCGAGGCGGTGGTCTGACTCACCGCATTAAGCCTTTCGCCAACAAGTGGGCTTCTACAGAAAATTTCGAATTCGGGATTTACAGCTTCGCGGGCTTGAGGATCAGATGGGCAGGTTGGCTTCGATCAATCTGCCTTTCCAATTGCAATTCAAAGTCGGGATTAATCTTTGTCACACGCTTGGTCAGCAACGTCGCGAGCCAAGGGTAGTCGTCGGTGCGCGGCACCTGTAGCGTCACGGTGCAATTGAAGGCAGTTACGTCGGCGGCAATCCCATCGAGCTGCCTACGTAGTTCGCGCATTTCGCCGATTTTTAGTGCAATTGATGTGCTTTCTGCCGCAGGGTCAATGACCTTCGCAATGCGTTTAGCTTCCGCCGCTTTTAGCTCTGCTTCTGCTTTTTCCAATTCGGCTTTACGTGCTTGAGCTATTGCGCCATTGACGCCGCTAGTGAGTGCCGGCGCCTTAGGCATCAGTACGCGGGCACGACTTAAGGCTGTGGCTGCGGCGTTGATATCGCCTTTCTGTAGCACCACTTGGCTACGCTTCAAATACGCCTCGGCCAGTTGTCGCTGGTATTGCTCTATGCGGGGATCATTGGGCATCTGTTTTTGCAGCGCTGCCAACTGATCCTCAGCCGTGGCTAATTCGCTGCTGGCAATGTTTTGCCCAAGCTGCTCGAAGCCATTTGGCTCTGGAGCGGGCGCAGGGGACTCGACCATCGGCACTGTCTGGCAAGCGCCTAACAGGATGGAAAATGCGACAAGGAGCAGATAACGGGAGGTGAACGGCTTCATCCTGCGACTCTCTAATTGCGCAAAAAACGAGCAAGTTTACACATAAGTGCCTTGCCTCGAAAATAACTGTTCGATTGTGAGCGCATTTGTGGGTCTGGCACTACCGCTTAGGCAAAACGAAGCTGAGTAAAAATAGCCCCGCGGCACAGATCACAATCGATGGTCCGGCCGGAGTGTCCTTGAACCAGGACAGGGCCAGCCCGCAGCACACCGCAACCACACCTAATAGACTAGCGCCCAAGGCCATTTGTTCGGGAGATCGTGCGTGACGTTGTGCCGCAGCCGCTGGAATGATCAATAAAGAGGTTATTAATAGAACGCCGACGATCTTCATCGCCACCGCAATAACGATCGCGATCAGCAGCATTAAGGTCAGGCGCAGTGTTGCCACGGGCAATCCTTCGACGGTTGCCAACTCTTCATGCACCGTGATGGCCAATAACGGTCGCCAGAGCACGATGATCAGTCCCAGGACCATAGCGCTGCCGCTCAGGATCCACGCCAGGTCAGTTGGACTGATCGCCAACAAGTCACCGAACAAGTAACCCATCAAATCGATGCGGACGTTGTGCATGAAACTTAGTACTACCAGTCCGAGGGACAGCGTACTGGGTGCGAGAATGCCTAACAGCGTGTCGGATGCCAGCGGCTGGCGTTGTTGCAACGTCACCAACAAGATTGCCAATAGCAGGCAGCCGACGGTGACCGCTAAAGCAGGGCTGATGTTTAGCAAAAAACCCAATGCCACACCGAGCAAGGCTGCGTGGGACAAGGTGTCGCCAAAATACGCCATGCGTCGCCAGACCACGAACGAGCCCAACGGGCCCGCGACCACCGCCAGAGCCAAACCTGCCAACAGGGCATAGAGTAGAAAATCAGCCATGCTTGCAGTTGTCTCCGTGGAGATGAGTCGGTTGTGCCGCTGCTGCACTGTCATCGACCACCGCGCCGTGCAAATCATGGGCGTGATCGTGATGGTGGTGATAAATAGCCAAACTTTGCGCGTTGGTGCCAAATAGCTCAACGAAGGCCGGATCGTTACTGACCTGTTCAGGGTGGCCCGAACAGCACACGTGCCGGTTCAGACAAACCACTTGATCGGTCGTACTCATCACCAGATGCAGGTCGTGAGACACCATCAGCACGCCGCAGCCATGACGATCACGCAGGCGGGTAATCAGGCTGTACAGATCGGCTTGGCCTGCAACGTCGACGCCTTGCACCGGTTCATCGAGAACCAACAATTCAGGTTCGCGCAGTAAGGCCCGGGCTAGCAGAACCCGTTGCATTTCACCTCCGGAAATACCCTGCAGCGGGCTGTCGATCACCCGTTCAGCGCCAACTTCATTGAGTGCCGACAGTGCCCGAAGGCGGCCCACACCAGGCACCAACCTTAGAAAACGCAGCACCGATAACGGCAGTGTGGGGTCGACATGAAGCTTTTGTGGCATGTAGCCGACACGCAATTTCGGTTTTCGCCAAACAGTCCCGGAGTCTGGCTTTAGCAAACCCAAAACGGCCCGCACAAGCGTGGTTTTGCCAGCACCGTTGGGACCGATCAAAGTGACAATTTGTCCGGGCTCCACACTAAGCTGGATGTTCTCCAGCACACTTTGCCCGGCGAAGGCGACGTTCACCTGGTCGATATGGATCAATGCAGTGCTCATCAGGCGGCCTTGCAACCTGCACAAATTCCAAGAATTTCGATGGTTTGCCCTTCAACGGTGAAACCCACTTCCGTCGCTGCACTGATTACGGCTTGAGTAATGAGTGGATGTTGGAGTTCGATAGCCGCATTGCATTCGCGGCAAATCAGAAATTGGCCCTGATGCGCATGCGTCGGATGGTTGCAGCCGGTGAATGAGTTGAGCGAGGCAATCCGGTGAACGAGACCGTTTTCCAGTAGAAAATCCAAAGCTCGGTACACAGTAGGGGGCGCGGCGCGACGACCATCTTCTTCACTCAACACCGCCAGGATGTCGTAGGCACCCAACGGTTTATGGCTTTGCCAGACCAGCTCCAGTACACGACGACGCAGGGCGGTCAGGCGTAAGCCTTTACGCGCGCACAGCGTGTCAGCCTCGGAAAGCGCAGTGTGTACGCAATGGGAGTGATCGTGGGGACGACTGGCAAGCGGGGTTTTGGGCATGGGCGAGGACGATTTTTGTGAGAGACGTTATTATGTTACCTGTTCCTGTCTCTTTCGGTGGTTTTCGTGTCCCGTCTTTTTGTCATCGTTGTTGCTCTATCTGCCAGCGTACTGATGATTTCTTCTGCCAACGCTGATGTTCGGGTATTGACCAGTATCAAGCCGTTACAGCTCATTGCTGCTGCCGTTCAGGACGGTGTAGGCAAGCCAGAAGTGCTTCTGCCGCCGGGCGCATCACCCCATAATTACGCGCTCCGCCCGTCCGATGTACGGCGGGTGGGCGACGTTGATCTGCTTTATTGGATCGGTCCAGACATGGAGAGCTTCCTGCCTCGCGTGCTGAAAAATCGCACATTGCCGACCATCAGCGTTCAGTCGTTACCAGGCCTGCACCTGCGCCATTTCGCGGCTGATAGCCAATCTCATGAAGCTGCTGACACGGCAGAACACGATCACGATCACCGGCCGGGCAGCCTTGATGCTCACCTGTGGTTGTCCTCGGTGAATGCGCGAGTGATCGCGGCTCGGATGGCCAGCGATTTGTCTGTGGCGGACCCCACGCACTCGGCACGTTATGAAAGTAACTTGAAGGCGTTCGACACGCGTCTCGACGCATTGGATGTGCAATTGAAGTCCCGGGTCGCTGGCGTTGTGAACATGCCATTCTTTGTTTTTCACGAGGCATTCGATTACTTCGAAGACGCTTACGGGATCAAGCACGCGGGTGTATTGAGCGTGGCCGAAGAAGTGCAGCCAGGGGCTCAGCACGTCGCTGCAATGCGTGCAAGACTGACTGAAGTCGGCAAAACGTGTGTGTTCAGCGAGCCTCCGCTACGCCCGCGCCTCGCGGAAACCCTGTCGGCAGGCTTACCCGTAAAATTGGCTGAGCTCGATGGTCTTGGAGGCTACGCTCCTGCGACCGCGCAGGGCTACGAGCAGATGATGAAAAAAATCGGCAATGATTTGGTCAGTTGCCTGGAGTCTCTGTGAGGCAGTCGTGATCGGTAACGGCACTCCAAAAGCAGATGGTCGTCCAGTTTATGGGTGCCGTTCAGGGTTACTAAAAAGCTCGATAGCAAAGAGCGTCAACTTTTATAGCGCAAACGGCAGCGGTGTATGAATATGCTGACGTTGTGCCAATCGTTGCTGGAACTCCATTGGGTCGTGGATCAATACATTTTGCCCGGCAAATGATTCTGCGGCGATCAAGCGTGACAGCCAGAAACGAACACAGGCCACGCGCAGCATCGTCGGCCACAGTTCGGCTTCGCCAGCGGTAAAGGGGCGTAAGCCAACGTAGGCACCGAGCATGGCGCGGGCCCGGGGTCCGTCGATCTGGCCGTTTTGGAATGAGCACCAGTCGTTCAGCGCAATCGCAACGTCATAAAGCATCGGGCCTGAGCAGGCGTTGTAGAAATCAATCAGTCCTGTCAGATGGGTACCTTCAAACAGTACGTTGTCGCGAAACAGGTCTGCGTGCAGGTTGGCTCGCGGCAAAGCCAGAATACGAGACTTAAGACGCTCGATTTCTTCCAGCGCCGATTGCAGCAGTCCACGCTGGATTTCGTTCAGGTGCGACAAAAAGGTTGTGCCCTCAGTCAGCATCCAGTCTAGCCCCCGATCCGTTTTGCGCTCTAGCACTCGGTCACGGGTGGCCACGTGTAGATGCCCGAGCAATTCGCCAATCTGCACGCAGTGCTGAGTGTTCGGCTCTTTGATGTGTTTGCCCGCCAGGCGCGGCTGCAACAGAGCCGGTTTGCCCGCCAGCTCGCGCAATGCGCTGCCCTGAGTGGTGCGCAGGGCATAAGGCACTGGCAAGTTCGCGTCGTGCAGGACATCGAGCAGTTCGATGAAAAACGGCAAATCCTGAATCGGACCACGTTCCACCAATGTCAGAACGAACTCGCCCTGTTCCAGGCTGACGAAAAAATTGCTGTTTTCGCTGCCAGCGGCAATGCCCTGAAAATCACGCAAACGGCCTAGGCCGTAAGGGGCAAGAAAGGTTTCCAGCTCGGGCCGAGCCAGGGGGGTAAACACGGACATGATCAAGACTGCCAGCAAATTAAGTGAATGTGGGGCGTTACCAACTGAAAAGCACCCATGAGGGAATTAGCATGTCCGGTTGGTCCGAACGAATGAAGTTGGCGTCTGTGCCATCGGCGCGGACTAAAAAATACGGTTTGCCATGCGCCGGCGTGATCTTGATCGCATAAAGGAAGCCATTTTGTCGGTACTCTTGAATGACTTTGTCACCTTCAGTGTGAATAGTGATGTCCGGTTCCGCTGAAGGGGCTTCGTCTTGCGCATTAACCGCGAACGGACAGAGTAGCAACAGACTGGCCAGCAACAGGCGATTTGTTGTTCGCATGATAACCTTGTCCCTTTGTCGTCAACGGTCCTCGCATTCTAGCGCCGACCCCGTCGAAAAGGTTGATCCTGCTCATGAGCCAAGCCCCCCTCGTCCTGGTGGACGGTTCTTCTTATCTCTACCGCGCCTTTCACGCGCTGCCTCCGCTCGCCACCTCTAAGGGGTTGCCTACCGGGGCGGTGAAAGGCGTGCTTAATATGCTTAAAAGTTTGCGTCGGCAATACCCCGACAGCCCGTTTGCTGTGGTTTTCGATGCCAAAGGCGGCACGTTTCGCGACGCTCTCTACGCCGAATACAAAGCTAATCGCCCGAGCATGCCGGATGATCTTCGGGTGCAGGTTGATCTGCTTCACGCTTGCGTAAAGGGCTTGGGCTATCCGTTACTGTGTGTTGAAAATGTCGAGGCTGATGACGTCATCGGTACATTGGCCCGCAGCAGCGCGGCCGCTGATCGTCCGGTCATCATCTCGACCGGCGATAAGGACATGGCGCAGCTGGTCGATGGGCACATTACCTTGGTCAACACGATGACTGGAAGCGTGCTGGATATCGCTGGCGTGAAGGAGAAGTTCGGCGTCGGTCCTGAGCACATCATCGATTACCTTGCGCTGATGGGCGATAAAGTCGACAACATCCCAGGCGTACCTGGTGTAGGTGAGAAAACTGCGGTGGGTCTGCTGGCGGGCATTGGCGGCGGATTAATCGACGTTTATGCGAATCTGGAAAAAGTCGCGGCTCTGCCGATTCGCGGTGCGAAAACACTGGCAATCAAGCTCGAAGAGCACAAGACCATGGCGTTCCTGTCCTACGAGCTGGCGACGATCAAAATCGACGTGCCGTTGGATATTGAGCTAGATGCGTTGCATTGCAGTGAGCCTGACCGTGAAAAATTGGTCGAGTTATACACCGAGCTGGAATTCAAAAGCTGGATCGAAGAGTTACAGCGCGATGCGAAACGCGCTGGCGAAGAGATTGTTATATCCGACGATCCAATGGTCGTTCCGACACGCTATGAGACCATCCTCGAACAGGATCAATTAGATACCTGGATGAAAAAGCTAAACGGCGCCAAGCTTTTCGCGTTCGTCACTCAAAGCAACGGGCTCGACGCTCAGCGGGCACAACTGGTCGGCATTTCGTTTGCGGTCAAGGTCAACGAGGCGGCCTACGTCCCGCTGACCCACTCTTACATGGGCGTGCCGCAGCAACTGGATCGCGACATGGTGCTGCGCACACTCCAGCCATTACTTGAGGACGCGAGCAAAATCAAAGTCGGTCAGCACGCCAAATTTGATATCAATATTCTCGCTAACTGCGCGATGGATGGTGATCAGAGTCAAGGCATCACGGTTCGAGGCTTGGCGTTTGACACCATGCTCGAATCCTACGTATTGGATTCAACGGCCACTCGCCATGACAAAGACAATTTAGCGCTCAAGTATTTGAATCACACTAATATCAGCCTGCAAGACATCGCCGGCAAAGGCGTTAAGCAACTGAGCTTTGACCAGATTGCGTTGGAGCAGGCCGCCCAGTTTGCGGCCGAAGACGCCGATCTGACCCTGCGCTTGCACCACGCTTTGATGGAGCGACTCGCGGTGACGCCAAGTTTGGCGCCGGTGCTGACTGATATCGAAATGCCGCTGGTGCCGGTGTTGGCGAGAATTGAACGCCAGGGTGCTTTGGTCGATGCCAAGTTACTGGGTATTCAGAGCGTCGAGCTGGGCGACAAGATGACCGGGCTGGAGCGTGAGGCTTTCGCGATTGCCGGTGAGGAGTTCAATCTGGGTTCGCCCAAGCAGTTGGGAGTGATTCTCTATGAAAAGCTCGGGCTGCCTGTTCTGAGCAAAACTGCCAAGGGCCAGGCGTCTACGGCCGAGGCGGTCTTGGCCGAACTGGCCGAGCTGGATTTCCCGCTGCCTAAAGTGCTGATGCAATACCGCTCGATGAGCAAACTGAAAAGCACCTACACCGACCGTTTGCCCGAGCAGATAAACCCGCGCACCGGGCGGATTCACACGTCGTACCATCAGGCCGTGGCAGCGACGGGTCGTTTGTCCTCCAGTGATCCTAACCTGCAGAACATTCCGATTCGTAGCGCCGAAGGGCGCCGGATTCGTCAGGCCTTTATTGCGCCCAAAGGCTACAAGCTGTTGGCGGCGGACTATTCGCAGATTGAACTGCGGATCATGGCCCATTTGGCCAAGGATGAAGGCTTGCTCCACGCGTTCCGCAACGACCTGGATGTGCACCGCGCGACAGCCGCCGAGGTATTTGGTGTCGAACTGGACAGCGTTAGCATTGACATGCGTCGCAAGGCTAAGGCCATCAACTTTGGTTTGATCTACGGCATGAGTGCCTTTGGTCTGGCTAAGCAGATTGGCGTGGATCGTAAAGAGTCCCAAGCTTATATCGATCGTTATTTCGCCCGTTACCCAGGCGTGCTCGACTATATGGAGCGCACTCGGGCGCAGGCCGCAGAACAGGGTTTTGTTGAAACCTTGTTCGGCCGTCGACTGTATTTGCCCGATATCAATGCCAAGAATCAATCGCTTCGCAAGGGTGCCGAACGGACTGCAATTAATGCGCCCATGCAAGGCACTGCCGCCGATATCATCAAGAAGGCGATGATTGCTGTGGATGGTTGGCTGACTGACTCGGGAATCGATGCTCGGGTTATCTTGCAGGTGCATGACGAGTTGGTTCTGGAAGTGCGCGAAGATCTTGTCGAAGAGGTAAACGAACTGATTCGTCCTTACATGAGCGGCGCAGCAACGTTAGACGTACCGCTGCTCGTGGAGGTTGGCGTGGGTAACAACTGGGATGAGGCTCACTAAACGAACGTTGTTACTGCGACTTAAGGTCGCAGTAACAACGCTATCTATCGGCGGCTTATGCTTCGAATTTTCGATTTCTATCGCGAACAGCTTTAACCACCAAGGAACTAAACCGGTGAATTGGCACTCAGAGACTAGGAATGGCTGGTGAAGCCCTTCGATGCTCCTATGTTGTGTTAAGTGTTGGCAGATATCTAGACCTCGCCCTAAAGGTCTGGACCTTGGACCCCGGAACTTCCTCCTCCCCATAGAAGCCCGGGGTTTTTTTTGCCTGTAATTCCTATGACGCTGGCTCGGAGACCTTGTCCGCCAGCTCCATCCAGCCCGCCAAGACCGTATAGGCTTCCTCTAGACCCAAGCGTTTTGGTGCTGAAAACAGCGAGATGCTTACTGCTTCGCCCCAGCCTTTGCGAATTTCTGCCTGAATCTTCAGTAAAGTATTTTTTGCTGCGCCATAGGTCAGTTTGTCGGCTTTGGTCAGCAAAATATGCATAGGCATGTGGCTGGCGATGGACCAATCAAGCATCAGCAGGTCGAAATCTGTCATGGGATGACGGATATCCATCATCAAAATCAAACCTTTAAGGCTTTCCCTGCTGCCCAAGTACGCTTCTAAATGGCGCTGCCAGTGCAGTTTCAGCGGGATAGGCACCTTCGCGTAACCATAGCCGGGCAAGTCGACCAGGCGACGTTCTTCATCCAAATTGAAAAAGTTTAGCAGTTGGGTACGGCCGGGCGTTTTCGAGGTGCGGGCCAGGCTCGCATGGGTAAGAGTGTTCAACGCACTCGACTTGCCAGCGTTGGAACGCCCGGCAAAGGCCACCTCGAAGCCTTCGTCGTCGGGGCATTGGTCGACTTTAGCGGCGCTGAGCATGAAGGTAGCCTGTTGGCACAGGCCTAGGATGGGGTTCTTGAATTGCATGATATTTCCGATGAGGGCGGGTGCCGGCAGAGGCGCGGCAAGCAGTGTCGTTTCCGTTTCAGTAGCGCCAGTATATAATGCCGTAGATTTTGTGTGCGCTTTGTCCCACCGTAGGATGAAGTTCACGGGGACGATTGAGTGAATTGCGCATTAGAACGCAGCACGTTCCCAACCCTGAACAAGTCGTTTTCTGAAGAAATGGCCCTTAGTTACCGGTTTCCTTCATGCCGTTCTTCAGTACTCAGGCTACACAGGACCAGAAGCTGTGTACAACCGTGCTTGTGCGGCCTGTCAGTCGGCCAGTTGCCAATGGCGCCTTAACCCGGCGATCAGGACAGCTTGGGCGCCTAGACTGTCGCAAGGCGTGGAGGCGCTGGTGCAGCATGTGACCCAGGGTTTCAAGGCGATGCCGCCGCGTGGATTGTGCATGGACTGCAGTAGCGAGGATTACCGCGTTGTCATCTATTGGATGAGCCAGTAATTCTCGATACATAACTTTCTCACCCTTAGCCGTAGTTGGATAGCTGATGAACAAATTACTCGCGAGTCTGGTCTTGACCCTGGGCATCTCCGGTATTGCCCACGCTGCCGCTGTAGTGGGCGATGCTGCTGCTGGTCAGGCAAAAGCTGCTGTGTGTGGCGCTTGTCATGGTCCAGATGGCAATAGCATGGCGCCCAATTTTCCCAAATTGGCGGGTCAGGGAAATCGTTACCTGATCAAACAGTTGCATGACATCAAGGAGGGTAAGCGAACGGTCTTGGAGATGACCGGTCTGTTGACCAACTTGCAGGACCAAGACTTAGCGGATATCGCGGCTTATTTTTCCAGTCAGAAAGGCAGCGTCGGCGCAGCTGATCCGAAACTGGTTGCCGCAGGCGAAGCCTTGTTCCGTGGCGGAAAGCTGGATCAGGGCATGCCTGCCTGTACCGGTTGCCACTCGCCCAATGGCGTGGGTAACCCTGCTGCCGGCTTCCCGCACTTGGGTGGTCAGCATGCGGCCTACGTAACAAAACAGTTGACCAACTTCCGTGAAGGCGATCGTACTAACGATGGCGACACGATGGTGATGCGCAGCGTAGCCTCGAAGCTCAGCAACAAAGACATTGCAGCATTATCCGCTTATATCGAAGGCCTGCATTAACAGTGAGTTGATCGTTTTTGCGATCGGTTTTCACGCGTCGCATTGATTTTCAGGCTTTCAAGCAAGGACGCGGGTTCAAAAAGGGTGGCTTCGGCTGCCCTTTTTCACACCTGCCAGCGTTACACTAGCGAACTCAAGCCGACCGACCGAGTCAAAGACAGGTCGCGTTAAGGCGACTTAAAATGCCCAGGAGTAAAGCATGCGTAATCTGATTCTCGGCGCCGCTCTCGTTGCCGCCAGCTTGTTCGGAATGTCTGTCCAAGCTGCCGATCCAATTGAAGCGGGCAAACAATATGTCGAGCTGAGCAGCGCCGTCCCTGTCTCGGTGCCGGGCAAAATCGAAGTAGTCGAAATGTTCTGGTATGGCTGCCCACACTGCTATGCCTTTGAGCCCGTCATTAATCCTTGGGTTGCAAAACTGCCGGCTGATGTTCACTTCATCCGAATTCCAGCCATGTTCGGCGGCCCGTGGGACGCTCACGGTCAGTTGTTTATTACCCTCGACACCATGGGTGTAGAAAGCAAAGTCCACGCGGCAGTATTCGAAGCCATTCAGAAAGAACACAAGCGCCTCGACAAGCCAGAGGACATGGCTGATTTCGTGGCTACCCAAGGCGTCGACAGAACCAAGTTCCTGGAGACCTACAACTCCTTCGCAGTGAAAGGCAAAATTGCCCAGTACAAAGAACTGGCGAAGAAATACGAGATTTCTGGTGTGCCAACCATGATCGTAAATGGTAAGTATCGCTTTGACCTGGGCACTGCTGGCGGTCCTGAGCAGGCGCTTCAAGTCGCCGATCAGCTGATCGCTAAAGAACGCGCCTCTGTCGCTGCCAAGTAAGCGCGCCGGCCATGCGACGCTGGAGAACGGAGCGCGTCGTTGGGCGACCTGATGCGAATATCAACGAGCACCACCTTCAAGCAAGCGGTTTACCGGCCGATGGTCGGTTGCGCTTACTCAGCTTCAACATACAGGTTGGCATCAGCACCGAGCGATACCGGCATTATTTGACCCGTGGGTGGCAGCATCTGCTGCCTCACACCGGGCGGGCGGGCAACCTGCAAAAAATCGGTGGTCTGTTGGGCGACTTCGATCTCGTTGCGTTACAAGAAGCCGATGGCGGCAGCCTGCGCTCCGGTTACGTCAATCAAGTCGAGCACCTTGCCCAACTAGGTGCGTTCCCGTATTGGTATCAACAACTCAACCGCAATCTCGGTCGGTTTGGCCAGCACAGCAATGGCGTACTCAGCCGCTTGCGGCCGTGGGCAATTGAGGATCATCCGTTGCCGGGGCCTGCTGGGCGCGGCGCGATACTTGTCCGTTTCGGGGAAGGGCCTGAGGCGTTGGTGGTGGTGATGATGCACCTTGCTTTAGGTGCGCGCGTGCGTAACCTCCAGTTGTCTTATATTCGTGACCTGATTGGTGATTATCACCACCAAGTGCTGATGGGTGACATGAACACTCATGCTATTGACTTGCTTGAGAGCTCTCCGCTGCGAGACCTTGGGCTCCTAGCGCCGCAGATTGAGGCAACCTTCCCAAGCTGGCGCCCACAACGTTGTCTTGATCATATTTTACTTAGTCCTACCCTGACTCTTGAGCGGGTGCAGGTTTTAGCTCAGCCCATCTCTGATCATTTACCCGTAGCGGTAGAGATTCGGTTGCCGGACTTTTTGAATTCAGATGCGCTGCCTGTTCTCGGCACGCCTCCTCGCGGAACCCTCGCATGAGCGACGAAGCTGCGCGCTGGAAAGAAAAGTACCTAAAAAACATTGAGCAACAAGACAAGCTTCAGATTCGCTGGAACGCTCGGCTTGACCTGTTGCGTCGAGGTCTGGTGCGCAGCAGTCTAGCGGCTGAGGGCACTGATCGAGCGGTCGACCAGTGCATGAAGGAAATGCGTGAAATCGTCCGCCGTGATGACATGGACGCAGGCCTTGCAGCCCTGATCCCGCGTTTGGAAAAAGCCGTACTCGACTCGGAGCAGCGTCGGGAGACCCGGGTCGGGCAGATGGGCACGGCATTGAACGCATTAGTTAGTCAGCTGCAACGCCTGCCGTTACCACGTGAAGTCAGCCGTCCGCTCAAGGCATTTGCCAAGCAGTTGGATGATCGGGTTTCTCAAGCGCGGGAACTGCCGCTACTGCTCGATGAGTTAAGCGGTTTGCAAGGCAAGGCCCTGACCGTTCTAGAGCATGCTGATGCTGACGAGTCAACTCGGCCAGGGCTTTTGCAGCGACTGTTCGGCGGGCGCGAAGCTGCAAATACAGGCGCGGAGGTGATGTCAGACGCGTTCGTGGAGGCTGCTTCAACGCCTGTTTTGGAATCGGGCGTCGTCGAAGCGCCTCAATCTATCCGAACTCCAGTCGAGCCCAAGATTGTCGTTGCGCTACTCCCAACCCCTGCACCAGCACCGGATCTAATTTTAACGGCTGCGCATTCCGCCGCCGTCGAAGATCCGCTAGTGTTTACTGAAACACCTGCCTCCGTTGATATTCAGGTCACTGAAGTGTCCTCCACAGTGTCGGAGCCGATCAAACCGCTAGCTGTATTGTCAGAAGCCCGATCAGAAAAAGCGGCGCCGAGTCCACCGTCCGAAGAACAGCTGCGAGAGGTCACGCTGGAGACATCATCCGACCTGGATCACACCGTTATAGAACCAGATACGACCTACGATTTACCCTCCTCCCCTGAGCCCAGTTACAGCTCGGTCGCGATTCACATCGAAGAAACGCTGTTGGGCCTGCTTGATGAGTTAACACTGCCCGAGCACCATCGTCCTCAGGCGATAGCAATGCGGGCTCGCTTGGAAAAGGGGCTGAACTGGTACGAACTGCTGCCGATTCTCGATGATCTCGCCGTGTTAATGCTGGCAATCAACGACAGTGGCCAGCGCGATTTCGAGGTGTATCTCAAACAGCTCAATGAGCGGTTGGAGTCCTTCCAGAATAACCTGCAAGCCGTCAGTGATAACCACGCTGATGGCCGCTGCGCGGCGCGGGGTATGCAGAGTGAATTGCGCGAACAAGTCGATGGCTTGCAAAGCAGCCTGCAAGAAGCCACTGACTTGACCAGCCTTAAGCAGGTGTTGGAAACCCGCCTTGAAGGGTTGCTCGGCACTATGGATCAGCATCAACGGCACCACGATGAGCGCGAACAAGAGGTTGCGTTACGCTTACAAGGCTTGGCAACACGGGTGGCGACTATGGAGCAAGAAGCTCAAGGATTTCGGGTCCACCTCGAAGAACAGCGTCAAAAAGCGTTGGTCGACCCGCTGACGACGTTACCTAATCGTGCGGCATGGAGTGAGCGACTGGAACATGAAGTCGATCTGTGGCAAAAAAACGGAAATAACCTGTTGTTGAGCATGCTTGACCTTGATCATTTCAAGAGAATCAACGACAACTACGGGCACCTTGCAGGCGACAAGGTACTCAAAATCATTGGCACTGAATTGCGCAAACGCCTACGCCCGGGCGATTTTATCGCTCGATTTGGCGGAGAGGAGTTCGTCCTGCTTATCCCTGAAACGTCCATGATTGAGGGAATGGCGCTTCTGAATAAGCTGCGTATGGCGGTTGAGGCATGTCCATTCCACTTCAAGGGCGAGCCGGTCACTATCACGTTGTCGATGGGGATCACTGCTTTTCGAGTCGGTGAACGCAGTGAGTCGGTCATCCATCGGGCGGACCAGGCTTTGTATCGAGCCAAAAATGAAGGTCGGAATCGGATCGAACAAGGCTGAGATCGAATCGATTGGATGAGCGGATATTTCAATTCTGGCTTTAGCGCAGCGCTTCCTCTGCATTCCGTTATGCTATGGCGTCACGTTCCTAGGTGTTTTGACCTGCCATGAAATTGCTTTCCTCGTTGGTAATGCTCCTTCTCCTGACCGCATGTAGCAGTAATGGGTTAAGGCTCGACACCAATCATCCATCAGCTAATTTCGACAGCCGGGCCCAGTACGTCATCGTGCACTACACGACCGCGCCGTTGGAGCGCTCCCTGGCGTTATTGACTCATGGAGAGGTCAGCAGCCATTACTTGATTGGCGACCAGCAGTATCCAGTGGTCTACAAGCTGGTTGATGAAAACCTCCGTGCCTGGCATGCCGGTGAAAGTGAATGGGAAGGCCGTACGTGGCTCAACTCCAGCTCCATCGGTATCGAAATCGTCAACCCTGGCTATCGTGACTTGCCCGCTGGGCGCGTCTGGTACCCCTACAGTGAAGGGCAGATCCAGGCTTTAACCTTATTGCTCAAGGATATTGTCAAGCGCAATCACATTGACCCCAGACACGTCATTGGTCACAGCGATATCGCACCGCAGCGCAAACTTGATCCCGGTCCTTTATTTCCATGGAAACGCCTGGCAGATGAAGGGTTAGGGATTTGGCCGAATGCTCAGGATGTCGCGCAACGCCAAGCATTCATGATGAATAATTTGCCGAGCGTCAGTTGGTTCCAACAGCAATTGGCTCAGTTAGGCTACGCGACCCCTCAAACCGGAGAGCTCGACACGGCCACCCGTCGCGTCGTTGCTGCATTTCAGATGCATTATCGACCCGAGCGCTTCGATGGACAGCCGGATGTGCAAAGCGCAGCTATTCTCCAAGTGTTAAACCATCACAACTAAATACGCTTCGACTTTCTGATTTGACGGGCATTTTTCTAACTTGTTGCTATACCTCATTGGTATTCTCCGGATAACCAATGATGTCCACGGCTGCAGCACGCATAGCGAGCTCTCGTCCTTGGCTGCTTGCTTTGCTTGCGGCAATGCTTAGTGCTGCCCTTTTGCTGGGGGGTAGCTTCAGTTTGACTCTGAATGAGGCTCGGCAAGACGAAAGGGAGCAGATGAATGCCCGGGGTGACCGCTTTCTGGTACGTCTGGAGCAGTTGTTTGGACAGTTGCGTGAAGGTCTTGATCAACTGGAAGCACAGCCCTTACGTTCCTGCGAACCGCAGATGCTGGAAATATTGCGACAGGTTAGCGTCAGCTATCGATTCATATATGAAGCGGCCTTCGTGGGTGGTAATGATCAACCGTGCTCCAATTGGCCGCACCGGACTGAACTCAACCGCCCGCGTCCCCCTGATATTCGCGGGCCGACTTACGACTATTGGCTCAATACTTCGGCACAGCCGGACGACAATCTGGCGGCGTTAATGCTGGGGCGAGGTGACTTTCGGGTGTCGACGTCTCGTGGACACCTGACCGATGTGGTTGATTTGCCTGAGGGTGGCAGCTTGTTGGTGGTACTAGACAACGGGGCCAGGGCCATCCCTGTTTTAGGCCCCTCCCAACTGTGGCCTCCCACACCGGACTGGTCATCAATCACCGCGGAAACCCTGGTCACGACGCCTACACAGCTGATTTATCGCATGCCCACACAGAGCCCTGAGTATCAGTTAGTGCTTATTACCCCGCGGGCTTCGCTCGGACAGCAGTGGGGCGGCGCTTGGTGGTTTCTCGCCCCCGCCAGTTTACTTATTGCGTTTTGCGTTGGCATATTGGTGCATAAATTGATGCGTGAACGCCAATCGCTGGGGGGTGAGCTTCAGGGGGCATTGCGCCGTGGTGAGTTACAGGTGTTGTACCAACCGATCTTCGACCTAAAAAGTCGCCGTTGTGTTGGTGCCGAAGCACTGGTGCGATGGCGACGCCAAGATGGCAGCCTGACCAGTCCCGATTTGTTCATCCCGCTGGCGGAAAACACCGGACAAATACGCCAAATCACAGACTTCGTGCTTCAGCAGTTGTTGGAACAATTAGGCCACCTGCTGCGCGCTAACCCACACCTTTATATTTCCGTAAACCTGGCGGCTTGTGACGTCATGGCACCTCGCATCGGTCGGGTGACTGCGAGATTGCTAGCTCAGCATCGTGTGTCTCCTAGCCAAATAGCCTTTGAGGTGACCGAACGTGGCCTTATCGACGTGGTAGTCGCGCGCAATCATCTGCAAGCACTGCGCGATGTGGGTCATCAGGTGTTGATCGACGATTTTGGTACTGGATATTGCAGTCTTGCTTATCTGCAAACCTTGCCGGTTGACTGCTTGAAGATCGACAAGGCATTTATCGATGCGCTGGGGCACGATGCGGCAAGCAGCGGTGTGGCACCACACATCATTCGCATGGCCCATGCGCTGGAATTAAGGGTTATTGCCGAAGGGATCGAATATGAAGCGCAAGCCGTACTGCTCAGCAGTGAGGGGGTGAACTACGGTCAAGGCTGGTTGTTTGCCCGACCCTTGACTGCGACGAAGCTGACGGAATTGGTTACAGGAGGTAGACGTACGATAAGTCGCCGCAATGATGATGAAGCCTGATGCGTCAGCTTATTCGCGAGCAAGCCTACCCTTCCGGAAAATCTGCTTAAAGCGGCAACGCCATATAAAACTGCGTGCCCTGCCCCGGTCGCGAATAAACACCCATCCGACCACCGTGAAGTTGCACGATTTCCTTACACAGTGCCAGACCTAACCCTGCGCCGCCCTTTTTGCGCCCGACTTGAACGAATGGCTCGAAAATTCGGCCCTGTTGCCCGTAAGCGATTCCTTCCCCGTTGTCTTCCACGCTGACGATTACCCGCTCGCCATGGCGACGGGCCTGCAAGCGGATGAGTCCGTTCTCCGGCGTATGACGCAAAGCGTTATCCAACAAGTTATCTAGCACCCGCTCCAGCTGCGCCTGATCAGCGTGCAAGAGTGGCAAGGGTTCCTGTATTTCTACAAGCAACACGGTATTTTGATCATCGGCTTGTTGGTTGAAACGTTCGCGGGCCTGCGCGAGTAAATTTTCGATGGCACAGGGCGCCAAGCTAAGTTTTTGCAAACCATTCTGGTAGCGGGAAAAATTCAGCAAGTCGTTGATCAACTGCATCAAGCGCTGCATTTCTTCATTGACGGTGTTGAGCAGGTCCGCTTCGCGGGAGTCAGACGGAAAATGCAAACGTTCCTGCAGCAGGCCGAACGCCATGTGCATGCCGGTCACAGGCGTTCGGAGTTCGTGTGAGGCACGCAGCACAAACTCGCTTCTGACCCGCTCGAACGCACGCTGCTCTGTCACGTCATGTAATACCATCACCGCACCCAGGATATTGCCCCTGGTATGACTGACGGGTGTCAGGCTGTAGGTCAGCAGCCTTGACTCACCATCCACCTCAATGGCGAGGTCTTCAGGCGCCCGTTCAAGGTTGGCACCACGAAGGGTCAGATACAGCTGTTCATCCAGTTCCGGGCGCTGCAACGCTTCGCCCAGCCCCTGCCCGAGGCGATTTTCATCCCACCCCAGTTGGCGCTGTGCTACCGGGTTAAGGTGCTCCAAACGACCTTGCCGGTCGATCATCAGCAGGCCGTCGTCAATGCTGTCCAGTACCGCTTGCAGCTTCTGCTGGCCTGCAAGTAGCTCGTCGATATTGGTTGCCTGATGTTGGCGCAGTGCTTGCGCCATGATTCCGAATCGGCGGGTTAGCAAGTTCATTTCCGCAGCCGAAGAAATCGGAAGCGTGACCTCGAAATTTCCTTGGCCAATCTTGTCGGCGGCTTTGGCCAACGCTTCGATGGGAGCGCCGAAGCGCCGGGCAATGCCATGGGCAGTGATAAACCCAATGCACAGAACCGCGATGCCCACCAAACCCAACAAGCCCGCGACCCACAATGCTCGTTCCCGAGCCGTATTTTGTGTGCGGCTGATATTGTCCAGCGCCTGTTTATGCGCGCTGATCAAGGTGCCGCGCAACGCCTTGAAGCTGTTCGTTAGCATGAGGTTGTCATGCAGCGTCGCGGGTTGTGCTTGGAGCTGATCGAAGTCGTACAAAAACTGTTGATAATCGGCACGCGCGTGGACAAAGCCGTCTTGCACATGGTCTTGTGCGTCGTATTCAATGCCTTGGGCCAGCAGATCCTGGAACTCTTGCTGCGTATGGCCGATAGCCTTCCGGTCTGGGGGCGTCTCGAGCATCAATATCAGCTGATCGCCCAAGTTCTGACGTAACTTCATGCTTAAGTCTAAGGATATGAAGTTGTGTTGAATCAAGGACTCTTGGGATTTGGCCATCTGCATGACGCTGACCAGTCCAAGTAACAGTCCCAGCAAGGCGACGGTCATTAGCGCTGAAATGCTCAGGAACAGGCGAGTACGCAACTTCATGGCCAGCTTCATAAGTCGCCGTTCATAAGTTGTATTGCTTGCGTTTGCGGTAAAGCGTTGAGGCGTCGATACCCAGCGTCTTCGCCGCCTGGTCAAGGGTATCACTGGTGGCTAAGACAGCTCCGATGTGTGCCTTTTCCAGTTCGTCCAAACTCATCGCCGCGCCTACTCGGGGCGCGTTGTTGGTCGGCTGTTCAGCCATTCCCAGATGGCTTATTTCGACCCGCTCTTGAGGGCAAATAATGCTGGCACGCTCTATCACGTTGCGCAGTTCACGGATGTTTCCGGGCCATCGATAGTTGAGCAGCGCTGATCGAGCATCTTCGCTAAATCCACGGGTGGGACGTGCATATTCCTTGACGAAACGGGCAAGAAAACGATCTGCCAACGTGAGGATGTCTTCGCTGCGCTCACGCAGCGGTGGCAAGTGCAAGGTGATAACGTTCAAGCGATACAAAAGGTCTTCGCGAAAACGGCCATCACGTACCATGTCTTCGAGGTTCAAGTTAGTGGCAGCGAGAATACGAACGTCGGCGCGGCGGGTCACAGGGTCGCCAACTCGTTCATACTCCTTATCCTGAATAAAACGCAAAAGCTTGGGCTGCAATGTCAGCGGAAAATCACCTATTTCATCCAGAAAAAGGGTACCTGCGTCGGCCTGATTTACGCGACCAAGGGTGCTTTCGCTGGCCCCTGTGAATGCCCCACGACTGTGGCCAAATAACTCGCTTTCCATCAGCTCAGCTGTCAACGACGGGCAGTTAATCGTCACACAAGATTTTTTGGCGCGCTTGCTCCAACCATGGATTGCCCGAGCCAGCTCGCCTTTACCGGTACCTGATTCGCCGAGAATCAGAATGTTTGCGTCCGTATTGGCAACCTGACGGGCTGTTTCCAAAACGGCCATCATCGAGGGGCTGTGGGAGTCCAAACCATCTTTAGGTTTGCGGACCTCCCCTTCCAACGCCTCTAGGCGCGCCGACAATTGACGAACTTCCAGCTGCTTGGCGGTTGCCAGGCGCAATTGATCCGGACTGCACGGCTTGACCAAATAGTCAGCGGCCCCCGCCTGAATCGCATCCACAGCGGTATCAACGGCCGAGTGAGCTGTGACTATTACAACCCGCATCCAGGGTGCCTGAACCCGCATTTGCGCTAGAACATCGAGGCCGTTGTCTTCGCCCAAGCGTAAATCAAGAAAGCAAAGGTCGAATACCTGACGCTGAAGCAGCGTTTCTGCCTGGGCGGCACTGTTAGCGGTTGCAACGGTATAGCCCTCATCTTCCAGGCAATAGCGGAAGGTGCGAAGGATCGCGGATTCGTCATCCACTAAAAGAATACGGCCCTGATGATCAGTGGCTGTGTCCATATTCCTACGCTCCGTTATGAATGATCTGAGTTAGTCCCGGAAATTTCGGGCAAGTTGCATGGTCAATTCTGATTCATTCCGCGCCTTGCATGGTAGCCCTGTAATACCCTCATCGTTATCAATTTGATATTTATGAATTTTTAGCTGCGACCGGTACTGGCATGACGCTTGCGAATCGTGCATCGCTTTCGTAAAAAGTCCTGGTGGCTGTCGGATGGAGAATGGCCTTATGCACTTGCTTAAAAAAATTGCGCTGGTCACTGCGACAAGCGCGATGGTTGGGTTAACGCCAATGGTCGCGCAGGCGGCAGAGAAAGATTTAGCCAGTCAAGTCACTGAGGCACGTCAAGAAGGCTCGATATGGACTGCATTTGCACTTAACCGGCACTTAAGTCCGTTCAAAATAAAAGTAAGCGTTGATAGCGGCACGGCTGTGCTTGAAGGCAAAGTCGAAAATAAGGTCGACCGGGAATTAGCTGAGCAGATAGCTCTGGACGTTGCCGGGATCGAGAAGGTCAACAACCGATTGGAAGTTGATCCTATGGTCGTGGTTGAACCGGGAGCTAAAGCCACGATTGCTCAGCATTTCGAAGACGCCACGTTGTCTGCCACGGTGAAATCAAAGTTGCTTTGGAACAGCGTGACTGAGGCTCTGAATATTCAAGTCGACAGCAAAGCCGGTGTAGTCACGCTTAAGGGGCAGGCACAAAGTGCTGAAGCCAAATTGCTTGCCGGTAGCTTGGCCAGCAATACAGATGGGGTAACAGAAGTGAATAACCTTATCAGCCTTACCGCCACTGATCCGTCGGCACCTAAGGTTCCGCTTGGTATGAACAATGCGGGAGAGGCAATCAGTGATTTGTGGATCACCAGCAAGGTGAAATCCAGCCTTATATACAGTCGTAACCTTGATGGCATCAATATCAAGGTCGACACCAGAAGTGGGATGGTGAGCCTCGACGGCGTCGTCGCCAATTACGCTGCAAAACAACTGGCAATAGAGATCGCCCGGAACATCCGAGGCGTCCGGGGCGTAGACGCAGATGCCTTGAAGGTCGTAACCGCTACGGCGGGATAAATCGGTGCACTTAAATCTGAATCCAAGCGGTCCTTTGTACTTACTAGCGGAGAATCACCATGAGCGAGACACATACAAAACTTAACGAGTTAATTGAAATCATCCGTGACGGCCAGCGTTTTTATGAGCATGCCGCCGATGAAGTCAAAGATCCGCGTTTCAAGGCGCTATTCCTAGACATGGCCCACGCAAAAAATGAAGTGATCAGAGCGCTTTCTGTAGACGTTGTGACTGAGAACGAAAAGCCCGCTGATGGGGGAACCATGCTCGGCAAGATACGCCAGATATACGCTGACACTAAAGCCACTTTATCTAGCGATGAGAGCTACACGTACATAGAGCAGTTGGAGGAAGCAGAGGACCGCATTCTGCACGCGTTTGAAGACGCACTTCAAAGCGAAGACCCTAAAGTTAAGGCGGTCGCTGCTGAAAAACTGCCGCAAGTACGGGCTGCGCATGATCGGATGCGTAACTTGAAACGCGATTCGCATTAACGCCAACGTTAGTAGTGGTCGACGGTCGTGCATAACGCACGATGCCAGTTATGACATCGTGCAAGATGCTTGCCGACCCGTTTGAGTTATTACAGTAAGTCATTGATTTATATATTGAAAATTTAAAATCGACACTGGCACACAGAGTGCAATAGTCTCAATATAGAATGAGCCATACGTTTTGTATTACAAAATAAGAGCAGCTACTCCAGTGGAGGAGATTCAGGATGATTCGTCAGCGTATCGCTCAACTGCGTATTTCGCCTGCGCATACCCAGCAGGGGTTGTTTACTAGCTTCGTCATTTTCCTCACTTTAGTTGTTGGTCAGCAGGTTCAGCGTTGGGACACTCATCATGACGCACTACATGTAACTCAGCGGATATCCATTTCTAAGTCTTACCCCTCTGTGCGCACGCTTTTTTCCGGAGAAAACTCAATTCGACTGCGCGCCGAACAAGCGGCCGCACTTCCTGATGAAAAGGTTCATGCGCAAACGTGGGTGTTTTAAATAAGTTCGATTGAGATAACGAATTACCCGAAAAAACTAAAGATACTAAAGAAAAGGAGAGTCATTATGTTGAGTTGGGCTGTTACATTCCTGATTATTGCGATCGTCGCCGCTGTTTTGGGCTTTGGTGGCATCGCTGGCACTGCGACGGGTATCGCGAAGATCCTATTCGTTGTATTCCTGGTGTTGTTTGTAGCTTCGTTCATCTTCGGCCGCCGCGGTCGAGGTTGAAAAGATGCTGAATAGGCTTTTGCAGACGTGTTACTTGCAGATGCTGCTGACTGCCGCTTGTCTAAGCGGCAGCGCTTTAGCAACGGCGTCTAATGATGGTCAAACTCGAGTCAGCGATCTATTGAGTTCGTCCCCTGAGTATCGGCAGACATGGATGGGTATTGTTAAAAAGGAGGAACGACTCCCCGATTGGGTGCTTAACCTTTCCGGTACGTCCGATCCCATGTCCGCTGTTACTGAGAAAGGTGATAAGTATTTGGTCGGCCCACTGTGTGAGTCGGCGGACAGTTGTTTGAGTAGTCGTCTTATCATTGCGGTGAGTTTCGATAAAAAAAACGCGTATGCGATGTGGGTGCAAGTTCCGGCGGGTTTGCCCGCTGACAAGTCGCCCACGCGTCACGCCGATTATCGCTTCCTTGGGAAACCTGACAAGGGTATGCAGGCACTGTTAATGGAACAGCTGAAGAAAGATCCTAAGTGGTATTGAGCATTGGCATGCTCGCACTGATGTGAAGTCGGCGCTTGAATTCGCACGACTTCTTGGTGGCTGCGCCGCCTGATGAAGATGAGCGCATGACCATGGGGCCGGGTTGTTTTGATTGCAGTTGGATCGGAGCGACCTAGGGATACAGGGAGTATTTCCGTTTAGGGTCGGGTCAGGGTTAAGACGTAGCGCAAGCCCGCGATATTGATTCAAAAATGGATTCGCTGGGCTTGCGAATCATTATCCGCGTGACCATTTATCGATAACTCCGCCTTTTCATTCGTCGATGCCTGCATTACGAATGATCCTTTGATTTTCTAAGCGTTTAGCTTTTCTCCCCTTCCCCCCTGCGCTATACCCACCTGTTCGCCCGCTCGCTAGGCAAATTCGGTTTTTTTCATGTACCTCCGTAGGCGGCTTCTGTCAGAGAAATTCAGTAGATCATGCCGATTCGGCATGAGGTAGGCGTTTACGGCATTAGACGTCTTGTCTCTGCGTGGGAATAGTTGCGCCTTTTTTCGCGTGCAACAGAGCCGGGATGCTCGCTCGCAGCGACCTTCTACGGGATATAAGGGTATTAACATGAAGAAGGCAAAGCTAAGCCTCGCCTGGCAGATTCTCATTGGTTTGGTGTTGGGGATTGCAATCGGCGCCGTACTTAATCACTTCAGTGCGGAAAAAGCCTGGTGGATTGGCAATGTGCTGCAACCCGCAGGCGACATCTTTATCCGGTTGATCAAGATGATCGTGATACCGATAGTGGTGTCTTCGTTGATCGTCGGGATTGCCGGCGTGGGCGATGCGAAGAAGCTGGGACGTATTGGTCTTAAAACCATCTTGTATTTCGAGGCGGTCACGACCATCGCTATCTTGGTCGGGCTGGTGTTGGCGAACGTGTTCCATCCGGGCACAGGGATCGATTTGAGTACCTTGGGGACCGTCGACATCTCCAAGTACCAAGAGACAGCCGCGGAGGTTCAACATGAGCATGCGTTCATCCAGACGATCCTTAACCTGATTCCGTCAAACATCTTTGCCGCCATTGCTCGGGGTGACATGCTGCCGATCATCTTCTTCTCGGTGTTGTTTGGCCTTGGGCTTTCCAGCCTGAAGCCGGAGCTGCGCGAGCCGCTGGTGACGATGTTCCAGGGCGTGTCGGAAAGCATGTTCAAAGTCACGCACATGATCATGGGTTACGCGCCCATCGGCGTCTTCGCTTTGATTGCGGTGACGGTTGCTAACTTCGGATTCGCCTCACTGTTGCCGTTGGCCAAACTGGTGATTCTGGTTTACTTCGCCATCGCGTTTTTTGCCTTTGTCGTGCTGGGCGCTATCGCGCGCCTGTTCGGCTTCTCGGTCATTAGGTTGATGCGGATCTTCAAAGACGAACTGGTGTTGGCCTACTCAACCGCCAGTTCCGAAACTGTTCTGCCACGGGTCATCGAGAAGATGGAAGCCTACGGGGCACCGAAGGCCATTTGTAGCTTTGTAGTGCCCACCGGCTACTCGTTCAATCTCGATGGTTCGACGCTGTACCAAAGCATTGCAGCGATCTTTATTGCTCAGCTGTACGGCATTGATTTGTCAATCGGGCAGCAGATCATGTTGGTGCTGACATTGATGGTCACCTCCAAAGGGATCGCGGGTGTACCGGGCGTGTCGTTCGTGGTGCTCTTGGCAACCTTGGGCAGTGTCGGCATTCCGTTGGAAGGCCTGGCGTTTATCGCCGGTGTCGACCGCATCATGGACATGGCCCGTACCGCGCTGAACGTGATCGGCAATGCGTTGGCTGTGTTGGTTATCGCCCGCTGGGAAGGCATGTACGACGATGCCAAGGGCCAAGCCTACTGGAACTCCCTCCCACACTGGCGCAGCAAAGCGCCACTGCCAGAGTCTCAGCCAGTCGCTGATTGAAGGCTGACTGGCTGCAAAACAAAACCCCGGATTTCCGGGGTTTGGTAATTCCGTGTTTATTGTGCTTGGCATTGCCTCCTGCCTGTTTGTCGTCGAACCTCCCCACCGTTATCATCGGCGCATCTTCTGAGGGACTTCCTGATGCTTAACGGCCTATGGCTTGGCTTTTTTGTGGCGGCGGCGGTGTCGGCGCTGGCGCAATGGTTGATCGGCGGGAACGCGGGAATTTTTGCCGCGATGGTTGAAAGTATTTTCGCTATGGCCAAGCTGTCGGTGGATGTAATGCTTTTGCTGTTCGGCACTCTTACCTTGTGGCTCGGGTTTTTGCGGATTGCCGAAAAGGCTGGGATCGTCGATTGGCTTGCTAAGGCCCTTGGCCCTTTGTTCCTGCGCCTGATGCCTGGTGTGCCAGCGGGTCACCCTGCGCTAGGTCTGATCACTCTTAACTTTGCCGCAAATGCCCTAGGACTGGATAACGCGGCAACGCCTATCGGCCTCAAGGCCATGCGCTCGCTACAAGCGTTGAACCCTAGCCCCACCACCGCCAGTAATGCTCAGATTCTGTTTTTAGTACTCAATGCGTCATCGCTGACCCTGATGCCGGTGACGATCTTCATGTACCGCGCGCAACAAGGTGCTGTCGACCCAACGCTGGTTTTTCTGCCGATCTTGCTGGCGACCAGCGCCTCCAGCCTGGTCGGATTGCTATCAGTAGCGTTCATGCAGCGTTTGCGTCTGTGGGATCCGGTAGTACTGGCGTACTTGATTCCCGGGGCGTTAGCGCTGGGGGCCTTCATGATGCTCCTCGCTGGACTTTCCGCCGCCGCGTTGGCCAGTTTGTCGTCGATCCTTGGCAACCTGACGCTGTTCGGTTTGATCATGACCTTTTTGCTGGTCGCCGCGTTCAGGAAAGTGAAGGTCTACGAAGCGTTTGTCGAAGGTGCGAAAGAAGGCTTCGATGTTGCCAAGAATCTGCTGCCGTATCTGGTTGCGATGCTTTGTGCGGTCGGCGTGTTAAGGGCTTCCGGCGCGCTGGATTTTGGCTTGGATGGCATTCGTCATCTGGTGCAATGGGCAGGACTGGACACACGCTTTGTGGATGCCCTGCCTACCGCCATGGTCAAACCGTTCTCCGGCAGCGCCGCCCGCGCCCTGTTGATCGAAACCATGAAGAACCAAGGCGTCGACAGCTTTCCGGCGTTGGTGGCGGCGACTATTCAGGGCAGTACCGAAACTACGTTTTACGTGCTGGCGGTGTACTTCGGATCGGTTGGCATTCAGCGCGCCCGACACGCCGTCGGGTGCGCGCTGTTGGCAGAACTGGCGGGTGTAGTCGCGGCCATTTTGGTCTGCTACTGGTTTTTCGGCAGCATGGCGTAATGCGTCTGTCCCTGCTCGATGGTCCATTGCAGCAGTTGCGCCGCCAAGGTGTCGCTGGCCTTGCCGAATCCGCTCACGATTGAAGGTACTTGCTTGTCGCTAACCGCTTGGTGAACTTCAAACCGGTGGCTGGCGACGATGCGCTGATTGTCCCCGGCCAGGCGTGCGTCGAGACGAATAACGACTTCGATGGCGTCGCCGTGGTACTCACTTTGGAAAGCCTGTAACTCCCCGCTCAGTTCAAAGTCTGCTTGGAGGTTGCTGTCGTCAGTGCTCAACGATTGCACGCGGCCGCCGCGGTAGAAGGCATCGAGCAGTCGATTACGCAACGCCACCGGTGCTGGATCGCTCCAGCGAGCGCCCTTGTAGTTGCTGATCAAATTACCCTGCGGCACGACGGCGATCCGTGGGCTGTCGAGCATTTCGCTGGCCCTGGGCCGAACTATCCGCAGCGACCATGGGACCGGAGCACCTAGAGCCCTGTGTGCAGCGGGTTGCGCCGTGCTCAGGCGATAGACATCAGTGGGTTCAGCTTGCGGCAAGATCGAGCAGCCAGCCGACAGCAGCAAAGCGCCGACAATGGCCATCAGGCTCAGCGAATGACGGGCAAGCCTCATGGCTCAAACTCCTTGTTTTTTTCGGTGCCCAGAAGGTAGCCGCTGGGGTTGGCTTCCAAGCGGCGGGAAATCGAGCGGAATGAAGTCAACGTGTCGCGCAGCTCTCGCACCGCCGGGCCCAGTTCGCCAAGCCCCTGCATGCCGCCGTTCAGCGCGTCGTGGTTGTTTTTGAGCAGGCTGTTGATGGTGGCGCTGCTTTGCTCGATGGACTTCATGGCCTGCTCGGCACTGGCGAAGAGTTGCTTGCCGTCACTGTTGAGCATTTCGTTGGCGCCGCGCATCAGTAGCGTCGTTTGCTCCAAGGTGGCACTTGCCTGTTTGCTGATCAGCGTGAGTTGCTTGAGCGACTGGCGAATATCTTCACGCTCGTCGGCGACCACGCGGGTGGCCTGCTCCATGTGTTGCAGGGTCAATGTCAGGCTTTGGACGTTATCGTTGGAGAACATTTGATTGGCGTTGTGCAGCAACTGATTGATTCCGGTCATCAAGTCGCCGGTGTCGTTCAGCAAGCGGGAAATAGGTGAAGGCGACGCAATGATCACAGGCAGTTTGCCGAAGACGCCTATCAACGACGGACTTTGCGGGGTGCCTCCGCTAAGTTGAATGATCGAGGTGCCGGTGATCCCGGTCAGAGCCAGTTTGGCCATCGTGTCTTCTTTGATAGGTGTTTCACCTGCAATCCGGATTTGCGCGAGCACCCGCCGCGGGTCTTCCGGGTCGAGGCGCAATTGCACGACATCGCCAACCTTGATCCCGCTGTATTGCACGGCGCTGCCTCGCGACAATCCGCTGACGGCCTCATTGAAAATAATCTCGTAGTCCTTAAATGCGGTGTCGACACTGGATTTGGCCAGCCACAGACCGAATAGCAGGGCCGCAGCGACCACGATTACGGTGAACAGGCCTATCAATACGTGATGGGCACGGGTTTCCATCCTCAGACCTCCTTGGGGTGCGTGGCGGCCGAGAACGCCGCCCGGCCGCGTGGGCCGTGGAAATATTCGTGAATCCAGGCATCCGGAGTCGCCGCGACCTTATCGATCTGATCGACGACCAATACGCGCTTGTGCGCCAACACCGCGACTCGGTCGGTAATTGTGTAAAGCGTGTCCAAGTCGTGGGTGACCAGAAACACGCTCAGACCCAGCGCGTCGCGCAGGGTCAGAATCAGTTGATCAAAAGCGGCCGCACCGATGGGATCAAGGCCGGCGGTGGGTTCGTCGAGAAACAGAATATCCGGGTCCAACGCCAATGCCCTAGCCAGTGCGGCACGTTTGATCATGCCGCCGGACAAAGACGCCGGGTATTTATGAGCCGCTGACAACGGCAAGCCGGCGAGGGCAAGTTTCATCCCGGCCAAGTGCTCGGCCTCTTCTCGGGTCAGTTTGGCGTGCTCAATTAACGGCAGCGCGACGTTCTCGGTTACCGTCAGCGAGGAAAACAGCGCGCCCTTCTGGAATAACACGCCGAATCGCCGTTCAACCAACGAACGGTCTTTCTCCGACAAGTGCTGGAGGTCTTGACCCAAGACGCGGATTGTTCCCGCGTCTGGCCGACGAAGCCCGACGATGCTGCGCATCAATACGGACTTCCCGCTGCCAGAACCGCCCACCACCGCCAGGATTTCCCCGCGGAACAACTCCAGATCAAGGTTCTCATGCACGCTTTGGCTGCCGAACCGATTGCACAGGTCATGTACCTCAATCACCGCTTGCTGCTGTGCGGTCGCTATCGACGATGTAATGGCGGTCACCAACCCATCTCCATATAAAACAGCGCGGCCAGTGCATCCAGCACGATGACCACAAAGATCGATTGCACCACGGCGGACGTGGTGTGAGCGCCGACAGACTCGGCGCTACCACTGACCTTGAAACCTTCGAGGCAGCCAATAGCGGCGATCAAAAAAGCGAAAATCGGCGCTTTAATCATACCCACCAGAAAGTGCTGAACGCCGATGTCGCTTTGCAGCAGCGAGAGAAACAATGCCGGTGAAATATCCAGGGCCACCGCGCAGACCACGCCGCCGCCGATGATTCCAGAAATCATTGCGACAAAAGTCAGAATCGGCAGCGAGATCAGCAGGGCAAGGATTCGCGGTACGACTAACAATTCCACGGGGCTCAGGCCAAGGGTACGGATGGCGTCGATTTCTTCGTTGGCTTTCATCGAACCAATTTGTGCAGTGAAGGCGCTGGCCGTACGCCCTGCCATCAGGATGGCTGTCAGCAACACGCCAAACTCGCGTAGGAAGGAGAACGCGACCAAGTCCACGGTGAAAATACTCGCGCCGAAGCTTTTCAGTACCGTTGCGCCGAGAAATGCCACCACGGCGCCGACCAAAAACGTCAGAAGGGCAACGATAGGCGCCGCATCCAGGCCGGTTTGTTCGACATGGGAAATGACCGAAGTAAACCGCCAGCGCCTAGGGCGAATAGCGTTAAACAGCAGGGTTTGAAGAATCAGTCCAATGAAACCAAGCAACTGCAGGGTGTCGATCCAGATCGTGTCCACCGCCCTACCGATTCGCAGCAGCAACTGCATGCCGACGGCTGCTTCTGGTTCCTTGATCGGTTCACAGTAGTCGTGCAATGCGGTTTGAATAGTTTGCAATAAGGCGCGGCTGGCGGTGGAGAGGCCTGGTGCACTGACCGCCAGTTGCCCTAATCGGTCGCAGCCGATCATTTCCACCAACAACGAAGCGCCTGCGGTATCAAGGTCGCCGATGTTAGAGAGGTCCACTGGAGTATTGGCGTCGTACCGGCCTGTCACATTACCCATCTGACGCTTTAGGTCGCGATAGTGCGCAAGCGTCCAATCGCCAGCAATCCGCAAGCTCGCTGGGTTGCTGGCGATGTTCATTGAGGCGCTACCGGCCACAGAAGGTAAGTTCATAATCTCCGAGCTTAGTTGGGTTGCCTTGGGGTGGAAGACTCTGAGTCCGGGCCTGGATCATCATCTGCTGGCGGTTTTACGCCCATGGGATCGTCGACCGGCTCAGTCACTGTGGCCTGATCGGTGGCAGTGATTAAAAATCGTAAGACGCCGATCAATTGGCCGTCTTCAGTTTCCACCCGCACCTGCCAGAGACCGGCTGAGTCCTCGGGAAAGTGCTCCTTGTGCGTCCAGGCGCGATAACCTTCTTTGCGCCCGCCGTGAATGTCTAGTGCTATGCGATCCACTTCTTGACCGTCGTGCTGCCAGACGTGGTAAATGCGTTCGTCCAGCCCGCGTGGTGCATTGATCGCGGTGTACGCGTACAGACCGCCTTTGCGCACTTGGCTGGCGCTGACCTCCTCCACGCTGTCGCCAGGGGTGCGGTTCTGATTGTCGAAGTCAGTGCTGACCGCTACTTCGGTCAGCCAAAGCGTCGCTGGCGGTACCCACGAACGCAGCCACCAGCCCCCGCCGCCAATGATCAGTGTAACTGCCAGCAGCAAAGGGATACGTCGCCAATGATTAATCGGAAAGCTTGAGGCCAGGCTAGGAAACGACAACAGCATGGCAATACCCAGCGACAGCTTGTAACTCTCGGCGGTAGTCAGGTGCAAAATCACCGGCAGCGCTGTGAGCAGTGCCGCGAATAACGTAAGAGTGTGAAAAGCCAAGTACAACCAGCGTTTGGAAGCCAGCCAGTGGTAGTACAACGGATCGATGATCGAGATTAACGCTGCTGCCCCCAGCAGGCTAGTAAACACTAACTGTCCACTGTTCCACGTAGTGGTGATAAAGAAAAACGGCAAAACAAAAAATAGACTTTCTTGATGAATCATCTGCGTGCCATAGCGCAGCAATGACTCTGGAATCTCGCGTTTGAAAATTTGCGTGAATAGCTTCATCACGCTGTTCTCGAGCATCAGCCACGCCCAGCTAATCAACATGATCGTGGCGATCCACGTCGCCAGACTTTCCTGGCGATCAACCAAAATAAAGCTGCTAATACCTGATACAAAACCGAAAAACGCAATCACCCCTGGATAGCGCTTCATCAGTTCGAGCACGTGATTTACGTAGCGATTCCAGTCGAGCATTCGACACTTCACTGTGTTGTAGGAAAAAACCCCAACAGAATAGCAATGCTGCTCGGTTAATGGTCAGGCAGATACGAAATGATGGCACTTTGTAAATGGACTAGCCGATTCTCCGCTTACGTTTGCGGTAAACCACTGCCAGTGCCAGCATTAACAGCGCAAGGCCCCCGGCAGTCAATTCATACAACTCATCGTAGTTGAGCAGCGGCTTTTCAACTCGCAGATAGCCCTTCTGTGCCAGCAATCCTCTTAAGGCCTGGTTGGCGGTGTCGAGGCTGACGGCCTTTATCTCTCGAGCCGGGTCGGCAAAGTGACCGTCGTCGTAGTCGCTGAGTGATCCCCAGTAGTAATCGGCCAATGCGCTGTTGCCCTGAACCGCCCACGACTGTTTGTCCACAGCCGCCTGTTGCATGCGGGCGAAGGTTCCGGGGTCGAGTCCGTCTTTTTGCAGGCTCGCGGTCAAGTCGCGCATGACTTGCGTCGCCTGTTGAATATCATTGCGACTCAAGTCAGCGTTCAAGCTAGTGAAGCCAGTGTCGCCAAAGACTTCGCGCTCGCTCCAAGGTCCGTAAGATAAGCCGTCCTTCAACCGCAATGTGCGGTATAGCGACCAGTCTAGGTACTTCTGAAGCAATTCATAGGTTTCATCATGCTGTTGCGCAAGTACGGGCTCAGGGAAATACCAATGCACTTGGGCGCCCTCACCCAGCCAGCCTTTGGTCAGCGTGCGTTCGGCCTTTGCCATGTGGCTGATCGCAGCAAGAGGCGGATGGTCGCCAGGTTCAATCGCGCTGAGCTGGCCGTAAGTACGCTCAAGGTACCCAGGCAAAAAACGGTCAAGATCGCCGACGACGATCAGTGTCATGTTGTTCGCGGCGTACCAGTTGATGCGGACCTTTTCGACCTGCTCCAGGGAGAGCGATTCAATGTCAGTCCGCTCGGCGCATTTGAGGCCGAGCTCAACCGCTAACTGCTTGCTGGCACTATGACCAATGTCCTTATGGTCGAGCCAGCGTTGCAGGCGTGAATAGTGGCCGCCGCCTTCATGTTCGACGATCCCTTTGGCGGCAGCCAGCGTGTTTTGATTGATGCGGCTTTGGGTCAGAATGTCCAGCAGCAGATCAAGCGCTTGTCGCTGATTTCGGGCGGGTGCTTCCATAACGAACGTGGTGTCGGCGTTGCTGGTAAACGCATTCCATTCACCGCCCAGCGATTGTATGCGTTCCTCAAGGCCCCCTTCTCCGCGGTCATCCGTGCCGCTGAACAGAAGATGTTCAAGTAAATGTGGTAGCTCTTTTTCGTCGCAGGCAAAGTCATCGAAGCCGACGCCGACCACCAGGCGAATGGCGACATGACCTTTGCCATCACCCGGTTTGAGTAGTATTTGAAGGCCGTTGTGCAACTCGTAGCCTTCGACTTGAAAGCGGTCCAGGGCCATTAAGGTAGTCGAACTTAACAAAAAACAGACAAACAGCAGGCAGCGCATAAAACGAAATTCCTTGCGGGCCGATATGTGTAACAGACTTTTCTGCTCTTAAGTCGTTCACATTAGCTGTTCGGTGTCGGCGTCGCTGAATAAGACGGCTGTGTCCGAAGTACCGCATGGGCACTGTTGCAATACCAGGGACTGAACTCCTTCGTGTCTGCAATCAATTCAAAATGCACTGAACTGGTTTTCAGGCTCTGTACCACTTTGTGGATCGGCGCTGAAGAAACGGAGCTGCTCGCCATTCGCCGGTCATGACGCCAGAGAGTGTTTATCAGCCGAGAGTATCTCTGCGCGCTCTGACCGGCTCGTTCGGTGTTTTCTTTTTTTCCATCGAGCTACGCATTTTTATGTTGATGGTTTCAACGGCTAACGAGAACGCCATGGCGAAATACACATAACCTTTGGGTACATGCACATCGAACGCTTCTGAGATTAAGACAACGCCGACCACCATCAAGAACGACAGCGCCAGCATCTTCAACGACGGGTGCTTGTCGATGAAGTCGCTGATCACCCCCGCGCAGGCCATCATCACAAGTACTGCCGCGACGATGGCTGCAATCATGACCGGCACATGCGACACCATCCCAACGGCGGTAATCACTGAGTCGAGTGAAAACACAATGTCGATGATCGCGATCTGGATGATGGTGTATAGGAACTTGCCGCCTTTACCCTTTGGCTCATCAATGGATTCTTCTTCCCCCTCCATGCCGTGATAAATCTCCTGAGAGCTTTTCCACAGCAGGAATAAACCGCCGAAAAACAGAATCAGATCACGTCCGGAAATACCCTGGCCGACAATCACAAACAAGTCTGAGGTCAGGCGCATGACCCAGGTAATCGACAGCAACAGCAAGATTCGGGTAACCATGGCCAGCGCGAGTCCGAAGATTCTCGTCCGTGGTTGCATGGGCTTGGGCATACGGCCGACAAGGATCGCGATCATGATGATGTTGTCGATGCCGAGAACGATCTCCAAGGCAGTGAGGGTGAAAAAGGCAACCCAAAGCTCGGGGTTGGTCAGCCATTCCATAGGTATTCCTTAAGCGGTTAATCCCCGGTTTACCGGGAGTGAATCGTCATTTCATAGACTGCGGTAGAGCGGAAATATTCCCATCAGCAACGCGGCTAACAACATGCATAGGCAAACCAGCACTGCCCATTTCAGGGTGAACCGCTGATGATCGCCGAATTCAATCCCCGCCAATGCCACTAATAGATAGGTCGACGGTACCAGCGGGCTTAGTAAATGCACGGGTTGACCGACAATCGATGCGCGGGCCATTTCTAGAGGGGTGATGCCGTAATGGCTGGCAGCTTCGGCGAGAATAGGCAGTACGCCGTAGTAGAACGCATCGTTGGACATGAAGAAGGTAAACGGCATGCTAACCAGCGCGGTGATAACCGCGAGGTACGGCCCGAGCGCATCGGGAATGACCGCTAAAAGGCTTTCGGACATAGCCTTGACCATCCCGGTGCCCGACAGAATGCCCGTGAAGATACCTGCAGCAAAAATCAGTCCTACGACAGCCAGAACGCTGCCGGCGTGGGCGGCGATCCGGTCTTTTTGCGCTTGCAAGCAAGGATAATTGACGATCATCGCAATACTGAACGCCACCATGAACAGCACCGGCAACGGTAGCAGGCCAGCGATCAAGGCAGCCATCAGCACCAATGTAAGCCCGCCGTTGAACCAGATCAGTTTCGGCCGACGCGCGTCGGGAAACTGTGAAACGCTGATTTCACTGTGATCGGCTTCATCTCCCGGCAGGTGCAGCTCACCCAAGCGAGCACGCTCGCGTCTGCCGTAGGCATAAGCGATCAATAGGATCGCAACTACGCCAGCTAACATCGCCGGGATCATCGGCACGAAGATAGCCGATGGATCGACATGCAGGGCGCTGGCTGCGCGTGCGGTCGGACCACCCCAAGGCGTCATGTTCATTACACCGCCGGCCAGAATGATTACCCCTGCCATTATTCGGGGGCTCATGCCCAAGCGACTGTAAAGTGGAAGCATGGCGGCCACGCAGATCATGTATGTGGTTGCACCGTCACCGTCGAGCGACACGACCAACGCTAGAACGGCTGTACCGACGGAAACTTTGACCGGATCGCCTTTGACCATTTTGAGGATCAGGCGCACAGCCGGATCGAAAAGGCCAGAGTCAATCATCATCGCGAAGTACAAAATAGCGAACATCAACATCACGCCCGTCGGTGCGAGCTTGGTGATGCCTTCGAGCATCATCGGGCCGATACCAGCGGCGAAACCTCCGATTAAAGCAAAGGTGATTGGAACCAGAATCAGGGCGATCAGGGCGGACAGGCGTTTGCTCATGATCAGATACATGAACGTAACGACCATGGCAAAGCCGAGGAAGGTCAGCATAGAAATACTCCAGGTGCAGCGCGACGTGAGAAATGCGGATTGAGCAGGTCAGATCAACGCAATGAGGTCAGCACTTGGATTTCGAGCGGGAATAGGCTGGAGCAGGAATGCGAGGGCATCAGGATCACCATTGTTGTTGAGTTTATTGTTGTTATGTCGCAACCGGTCTAACACCGGCAGCGGAGGCGATCCTAAAGGGGCAAGCTTTCAGCCAGCTTTCGATGGGTAAAGATGTTGAGTAGGCATGAGCTGTAGAACAGGCCGAGCGCTCATACAGGTACAGGGAGTTAGATATCTTTTTACGGCAACTCCAGCCCGCCGGCCGCTTTGTGCAGAGCGCGCAAGTGTTGGCCGATCTGCTTCAGGTTTGCTTCGTTGGCAGCGATTTCTGCGGCGCGGTCGGGTTCGAGCAGTGCACGAACTTCTTTATCCAGGTCACCGGTTAAGCGCAGCAATTGTTTTTGGCGCTGGCTGCTTTCGTCTTCAAGCCGGTGCCATTCGTTCGCCTGGGGCAAGCCATAACCTGCGCTACCGAGTAATTCTGCCGGGCGACTGAGGAAGCCACTGCTGGCAAGAATCTCACGTAGCGTGCCGGTGGCTTTGGATACGCTGCCATCTTTCTGTTCCTGAGCACTAAGGTAGCGGTTTTTGACCTCTTCCTGAGCCAACAACAACTGCTTGCGCAAGCTGGCCTGTTCCAACAACAGCATGGCGGCGCTAGAGCGTAGATCCGCATTGGCGAACCAAGCGTTACGCTCCTTGGCGGGCAGCGTCAGCCATTCTTCGACCGTTTTCTGCTGGATCGGGAGCTTTTTCTTCAAAATATCGAACATCGCCTGGTACCGATCTCGATACGAGTCAAAACGGTAGCCCAGACGCAGCGCCTCACGGGGGTCTTTCAACACGCTGGTGTCGGCCAGACCACGGGCGTCAAGGACTTCCAGCAGGCCGTTAGGAATGATGCTGTCCAAGCCTTTGAGGCGGGGGTCATCAGTGCCGCTACGTAATAGTTTCAAGGTCTCGACGGCGCAATTGTTCGAGATGAAATAGTAATTGCCGTCGTAACTCCAGTGCATTTCGGCCGCGTGCTGCACCAAATCGTTGATCTCTGAACGCGACAGGTTCATAGGCACTGAGGCGAGGCTGCGCAGCTCGGTTTTGGTGTATTCATCGATGACTTGCGACAGCGGCAAAACGAATAGCCTCGACGGATAAACGCCCGTCAGGCCGTCCCAACTCGACAGCTGTACGTCGCCGACAAATGCGCGATACGACAACACCAGGTGCTGATCAAGGTCCAGGCGACAATCCGGCCCGCGTGGCCGCCCAGGTTTGCAGATCACCAGCCGAAGCATGCTATGGCCCCAGCGGCTGACCCAGTTCTGGTTGGCTTCAGCTAATAGGTAGTCGACCGCATAAACACGTTCTGGATCAATCTTGCCCAAGGGCTGCACAGCAAAATCACTGCCGGCGTTGATGAATGGATAGGACGTTGGGCAATCGTTTCTGGCCGACGGAGCCCAGCCGAACTGGTCTTCGTAATACGCGTAGAGCCCAGGACGACGGCATGCGTAATCGGGATCGAGGAGGAAATACTCCATGTTCACAGCAACGAACTCACGCGGATTGCTGATTTCGTAGATGTCCGGGCTACGTGCTACTTGGCGGTTGTTCTCTTCGCGCTCACCACGGCGACCTACGTGTTCTGGCCAACCGGCAAGGTCGAGCAACCGTGGGTCGTCGCTGAGAGTGAAGCGCCGTTTCGTTTCGCCCCGGCATTGGTCTGGCAGCCCGATATTGCCGGTGCTGCTGGCTTGACGCCGGCAATTGAGGATCAATTTGCGCTCGGCTTCAGGCCACAGTGCCGCGCGATCATAAATATGAGTGAGTTCGTGCAGGACCGTGGCGAGCATTTCGCGGCGGACAGTGCCGTGAGGGCGATTGGTTTTTTGCGTGGCTGCCGAGCCGTCAGTCAGGCTCGCCAACAGATTGCGGTTCAGGTCGAGATGATGTGGGCCGGTCGCTTCGCCATAGGCGTTGCTGGGTAGGTCATTGGACCAGCTAACGTCTACGCGTCGGTCCAAGTGCGCGATAAACCTGGGCGGAAGGTCTTGCATCGCCTCATCAAGCAGTATTTGGCTGGCGTGTTGCTGCGCCTGGCTTAGGTCGTCGGTGTCCAGTTTGAGGCTTAACCCGGCGACTGCGCTGTTACCGACCAACAGTAACGCGCAGGTCAACATCCAGACGGCAAGGCATCTCACAAGGCGAGAATGGCTTCAGCCAGCGTTTCGTCATTAGCGTTTCGGGCTTCGGGCAGATGCGCGCGAAGGGTATCGAAGGCTGCTTCGAGCTGAGCGCCACGAATATCGCCTTTGCTGGCCACGTAGCTGGCGGCGTCATCTTTGGCTTGAATCACGACTTTGGAGTCGCGTGTGGAGGTGGTGCTGTCGGAAGTGAAGTCAATGCTACGGCCGAAGGCGCGGACGACGATATTACTGGTGGCCTTGACGGTTTGTGCCTGGGCCACGCCGGTCAGCAACAACAGACCTAGGGTGGCGGCAATCAGCGGGGTGCGCATGGAGCGTCTCCAAAATGCAGAAGATAAAACATGATTATTGGACGAGGATTGCTTGCGCCAGTTCAGCGTCGCTAGCACAAAGTTTTGGCTGGGTTAGACGTAGCTGCTCACGTAGCCCAAGCAGGGCCTCCTCCAGTTGTGCTCCTCGTATTTGGCCATCACTGGCTATAAAGGCTGCAGCATCATCCTGGGCGGCAAGTACAATTTTTCGATCAAACGGTGCAGAGGTCACCTTGCTGGAAACAAATCCGCTGGCGACCAGTGATTGAGTGGTCGTATCAAACGCCTGGGACTGAGCAGTCCAGGCCAGAGTAATAAAGAGGATAGGCAGAAAGCGCATAGGTCGATATAACCAATGATTCGAGCTGGCAAGGCTAGCGCAATGCCCGTAGCAGAGCTAGCCCGACATTGAGGCGGGCTGCTCCGTTGACTAAATCGCCAGGATCGCCTGCGCCAGTTGGACATCTGTTGCCCTCAACTCAGGGGCTTGATGACGAATGTGGTCCAGCGCGCCTTCGAGCTGCACGCCACGGATTTCACCTTGGCTGGCTACAAAGCTGGCCGCGTCATCGCGGGCCGCGAGCACTATTTTGTCATCCTTTAACGAAGAAGACAGTTTCGAGGTAGCGTTGCTGGAAGCATCGAACGCGCGAACTAGTTCATCAGTGGTGACAACAAAACTAGAGGCGTTTGCGCTGGCGGCGATAACTGCTAAAAAAGCTACGGCGCTAAGCAGGCGTAGGCGGGACATGATGAACTCCAAAGACATAGGGATAAGATTTTGGCAGCGGCAAGCCTATAACAGCGCTGCGATCCGCACCATCATGTGACGTTAAGAGGGTTGTTTTGTCGACAGGAGGAAGGTTTCACGTAGGCATGCAGTTAAAAAATAAAGCCAAAACTAACTGTATAGGTTACGAAGTGAATTATATGAACTGTACCTGTGACGGGATTTTCTGACTTGCGTGCAAGAATGGGAAACTCTTAAATGACAAAACCCGTCGGCAGTTACCTGCGACGGGTTTTGTATGGAGCAATTCGGGTGGCTGGCAGGAGACCTGTTGGGTCTGGGACCAGCGAGCGCTAAGTTAGCGCCAGAACGGCTTGCTCAACTCTTCGTAGCGTTGCGATTCGCTAATCCCGGCGTCAGCCAGCAAACGTGAATCCAGACGAGCCAGTTGGTGACGGCTGGAAATACGACGTTGCCAAAGCATCAGGTTGGCGAAAGCGCGAAGAGGCCATACGGCCTTTTCGGATGAAGCAGTGGTTTCGAAGAACAGGTCGGAACTGATTGTACGTTCCATGATGAACATCCTTCCGCTTGTGGCGGGATTAGGTAGTGGTTTAACTGGTACTGATTTTCCTCTCTCTTGGCCAGTCCCAATAGACACAGTTCGCTTTAATTGTACTGGTTCAGTTAACTGTTTGTAGGCACTGTTTTGTTCGAAAACAGAGCAACTGTACCGGTGTGCCCTTTAACGGTGCATTTATCCATTTGCACAGCAGAGTTTGAAGGATTAGAGCGGTTTAAAGACCAGTACAGCAGTACAGTTTTTAAATCCAGAAGCTTTTTCAGTGGGCTGACCGCGTGGAAATAACGTGCAGTCAGCCACTATTGGATCAGTCGGCGAGCATCTTCCCGGTTTCTTCCAGGTTCATGTGCCAACTGAGCGCTTCGCGCAATACGTGCGGGGTGTGGCCACCGAGTTTGCACGCTGCCGTAAAGTAGTCGTTTAGCGCTCCGCGATAAGCGGGATGCACGCAGTTGTCGATAATCACCCTCGCACGCTCGCGAGGCGCCAAACCTCTTAGGTCTGCCAAGCCAATTTCGGTGACCAAAATATCTACGTCATGCTCGGTGTGGTCGACGTGGCTGACCATTGGCACGACGCTGGAGATTGCGCCGCCCTTGGCGATGGACTTGGTGACGAAGATCGCCAAGTGCGCGTTGCGTGCAAAGTCCCCGGAGCCACCGATCCCGTTCATCATTCGGGTGCCGCATACATGAGTCGAATTGACGTTACCGTACAAATCAAACTCCAGCGCAGTATTGACGCCAATGATACCCAGGCGACGAATCACCTCGGGGTGATTGGAGATCTCCTGCGGTCGCAGCACCAATTGCGGCTTGTAACGGTTCAAGTCGCTAAAAACCTCGGTGTGTTTCGCCGCTGACAACGTCATGGAGCTGCCAGAAGCAAAGCTCAGTATTCCGGCGTCGAACAGGTCGAAGGTGGAGTCCTGAAGTACTTCGGAGTACATGGTCATGTCATGAAACGGGGAATCCAATAAACCGTGCATCACCGCGTTGGCAATGGTGCCAATGCCCGCCTGGAGCGGCATCAAGCTATTGGTCAGGCGATTTTCTTTCACTTCGTGTTTGAAAAACTCAACCAGATGGCTGGCGATGGCCTGGGTGTCGGTATCGGGAGGCAGAATCGTCGAGTGTGAATCTGGTTGATTGCTGATGACGATGCCGACAATTTTAGTCGGGTCGATCTGCACGGCTGTACTGCCAATGCGGCTATCTGCTCGCAATATTGGGATCGGCAAGCGGGTAGGTCGGTAGCTAGGTATATAAATGTCATGCAGGCCCTCCAGCTCCAGCGGCTGCGCCAGATTGATTTCGACAATCACCTGTTTGGCTAGAATCGCGAAGCTAGCCGAGTTCCCGACGGAAGTGCTGAGTATCAAATGGCCCTCTTCGGTAATGGCAACGCACTCGATCACGGCCAGGTCTACAGCTTTTATCTGACGATTACGCAACTGCTCGACGGTGTCCGAGAGGTGCTGGTCGATGAACATCACAGTGCCGTCGTTAATCGCTTTGCGCAACGTACTGTCGACTTGAAAAGGCATGCGACGGGACAATACGCCTGCTTCGGTGAGCTGCTTGTCGAGGTCGTTGCCAAGGCTGGCGCCGGTCATCAAGCTAATCTTCAGAGGTGACGTCTTAGCGCGCTCGGCCAAAGCATGTGGAACGGCCTTGGCTTCGCCTGCGCGCGTGAAGCCGCTCATGCCGACGGTCATGCCGTCTTGAATCAAGGCTGCGGCGTCTGACGCGCTCATGACCTTGCTAAATAAAGAAGGCATGCGAATACGATCACGGTACATGGATAGTCATCTCTGATATCGGAAGCAAGGCCCCAGTCTAGTGAGTTGAATTTTTCCCGTCCCGCTACCAAGGTCGCATCCAAGGGCTCTAAGCTGAGGTTTCGGTGTAAAACACTGTTACATAATCTGTAAAAAACCCCAGCCGATGTTCGCGCTGGGGTCAGAGTGAAGCAAAGAGGCGTGCGGTGTTATTAGTCGACGGCTTTGACCATGTCTTCGATGACCTTTTTAGCGTCACCAAACACCATCATGGTTTTGTCCAGATAGAACAATTCATTGTCCAGGCCAGCGTAGCCGCTCGCCATTGAGCGCTTGTTGACGATGATGGTCTTGGCCTTGAACGCTTCGAGAATCGGCATGCCGGCAATCGGTGATTTCGGATCGTTCTTGGCTGCTGGGTTGACCACATCATTGGCACCCAATACCAACACCACATCAACTTGGCCAAACTCGGAGTTGATATCATCCATCTCGAACACTTGGTCGTAAGGCACTTCGGCCTCGGCCAGTAGTACGTTCATGTGCCCCGGCATCCGTCCGGCGACCGGGTGAATCGCGTACTTCACGGTGACGCCGCGATGGGTCAACTTCTCTGTCAGCTCTTTGAGCGCATGTTGTGCGCGAGCGACAGCCAGGCCGTAGCCCGGAACGATAATCACGGTGTCGGCGTTCATCAGCAGGAAGGTGGCGTCGTCAGCTGAGCCCGATTTAACCGGGCGTGCTTCTTTATCTCCAGTCGGGCCGGTGACATTCGTTGCGCCGCCAAAACCGCCGCCGATGACGTTGAAAAACGAACGATTCATCGCCTTGCACATTATGTACGAGAGGATGGCGCCGCTTGAACCTACCAGTGAGCCGGCAATGATCAGCATCGAGTTGTTTAGCGAGAAACCAATCCCCGCCGCTGCCCAGCCGGAGTAGCTGTTAAGCATCGATACCACGACTGGCATATCTGCACCGCCGATTGGGATGATCAGCAGCACGCCGATGACGAACGCTAAAGCGAGCATCAGGGCGAATGCACCAAGGTTGCCGGTGGCGATAAAGATCACGCCAAAGGCTATCGTCGCCAAGCCCAGCAAAAGGTTGAGTTTGTGCTGACCGGCAAACTGCACGGGCGCGCCTTGGAACAGGCGGAATTTGTACTTGCCAGATAGCTTGCCGAAGGCAATAACAGAGCCGGAGAAGGTGATTGCACCAATCGCTGCACCGAGAAACAGTTCCAGACGGTTGCCCGCTGGGATGCTGTCACCAAGGTGATGAACGATTCCCAGCGACTGCGGCTCAACAACGGCGGCGATGGCGATGAACACGGCAGCCAGGCCGATCATGCTGTGCATGAACGCAACCAGCTCTGGCATTTTGGTCATTTCAACGCGTTTGGCCATGATTGAACCGGCGGTACCGCCGACCAGCAAGCCAATCACAATGTAACCAATACCTGCCGAAGCGCCACCCTGTGCCAGAGACATCTCGCCAAGTTTGTACACGAGGCCGATGGTGGTGATCACCGCCAGCGTCATGCCCAGCATGCCGTACAGATTACCGCGTCGCGAGGTGGTCGGGTGCGACAAGCCTTTGAGCGCCTGAATGAAGCAGATCGAGGCGATCAGGTACAGGAGTGTTACCAGATTCATGCTCATTACTTCTGCGCCCCTGTTTCTAAGGGCAGGCCTTTAGCTTTGGGTGCTTTTTTCTTGAACATCTCCAGCATTCGCCGAGTGACAAGGAAGCCGCCGAACACGTTGACCGCCGCCAGTGCGACCGCCAACGTGCCCATGGTTTTGCCCAACGGGGTAACGGTCAGTGCCGCCGCAAGCATGGCGCCGACGATAACAATCGCCGAAATCGCATTGGTCACCGCCATCAGCGGTGTATGCAGCGCGGGTGTAACGTTCCAGACCACATGGAAGCCGACATAAATAGCCAGCACGAAGATGATCAGGTTGTAGATACCGGGGGAGATAAACTCTTCCATCGTCTTGTCCTTTAGGCGTTCTTGCGGATGACTTGGCCGTCGCGGCACATCAGGCACGCGGCGACGATGTCGTCTTCGAGGTTGATCTGCAACTGCCCTTCTACAGTGAATAGCAGCTTCATGAAGTCCAGCAGATTGCGCGCGTACAGAGCGGAGGCATCGGCAGCAACCATTGCGGGCAAGTTGGTGTAACCAATGATGGTCACGCCGTGCTCGATCACTACTTGGTCAGCAACGGTCAGCGGGCAATTTCCGCCTTGCGCTGCCGCCAGGTCGATGACCACCGAGCCGGGCTTCATTTGCGCAACGGTCTCGGCACTGAGCAACACTGGCGCTTTACGGCCAGGGATCAATGCGGTGGTGATCACGATATCTGCCTGCTTGGCACGCTCATGTACCGCAACTGCCTGGCGCTGCATCCAGCTCGCAGGCATCGGACGGGCATAACCGCCGACGCCGACGGCGGCTTCACGTTCTTCGTCCGTTTCATACGGCACGTCGACGAACTTGGCGCCGAGGGATTCGATTTGTTCTTTAACTGCGGGACGCACGTCCGACGCTTCAATCACTGCGCCCATGCGTCTAGCCGTCGCGATGGCCTGCAAACCGGCAACGCCAGCACCCAGGATCAGCACGCGTGCAGCTTTCACGGTCCCGGCGGCCGTCATCAGCATCGGCATAAACCGCGGATAGTGATGGGCTGCCAGCAGAACGGCTTTATAGCCCGCGATGTTGGCCTGGGAAGACAGGACATCGAGGCTTTGAGCGCGGGAGGTGCGCGGCGCAGCTTCAAGGGCGAATGCAGTAACACCGCATTCGGCCATCTTTGAAATCGTCTCGTTATTAAACGGGTTGAGCATCCCGATCACGATCGTGCCGGGGTTGATCAGCGTCAGCTCGTGGTCGTTAGGGGCGGCGACCTTGAGGACCAACTCAGCACCAAACGCATCCTTGGCAGTGCCAAGGATGGCGCCGCAGGACTGATAGGCACTGTCAATAACGCAGGCATGAATGCCGGCGCCACTTTGTACCGTGACCTGATGGCCTTGGGCAATCAGCTTCCTGATGGTTTCGGGGGTTGCGGCAACCCGCGTTTCGCCCGTATGGGTTTCGAGAGGAACACCAATGTGCACGTTCAAATCTCCTGCATGATCTTGTTCTTATATTCGAATAGGCCAGTGCACTACGGATGGTGCGGCTGGTTCGGCTGATCAGCACGATCCCACCAAAACAGGGCGGGGCGCGGCATTTTGCAGGCGAAGTTAGATCCCTTCAACCACTTATGAAGGGTGACGAAAAATTAACTACAAGTCACCCTGTGACCGTAAGTCGCACCAAATGGACGTAACCCTATGTTTGTAAGGCCTGTAGCGATCTATTTGTAAATACGACCTTTTGCGTAATCAGGTTGATGAATGCGTGCGACCTTTTCGTGTTGAGGCTGCAGGCCCCGGTTTAAGCGGTTTAGAAGTATTTTTTGGTTATCGGTACAGTTGGGCTTAAAGCGACAAATTGTTATATCTGTAGGTAATTTAATTGCTTGACTACGCAGTCAGGTATTGGCTGCGGGCATTGTGGCCAGCAGGGTGTAGCCATGAGCCTGCTCCACCAACCAATCACGAAAGGCCCTTAATGAAGCCGACTCTACTTTTCGCTCCGGAATCATCAGGTAATAAGCCTTAACACTCGATAGAGCGGAGCTGTTTGCAATGATCAGGCGCTTGTCCGCCAATTCGCGCTGAATAAGGAATGGTGGAATCAGTGCAATCCCCATCTCATGCATTGCCGCCTGTGCAAGCATGGAGAATAGCTCGTAACGCGGGCCTGTCATGTCCCATGGAATGCTCTCGCTCAGAGCGCTGAACCATTGTCGCCAGGCATAGGGCCTTGTGGTTTGTTGCAGCAGCGGAAGTTCGGCAATCTCATTGGCGCTCAAGCTCTGGCGATTGCCCAGTAGCGCTGGGCTGCACACAGGCATCGGATTCTCGCCCATCAGCCGATGTGATTCAGTGCCGGACCAGTCTGCATCGCCAAAGTAGATCGCCGCGTCGAAGTCGGTGTCCGCAAACAGGAACGGGCGGGTACGGTTGGTAAGATTGACCGTCACGTCGGGGTGTTTCTGTTGGAAATCTTTTAGGCGGGGCAGAAGCCATTGGGTGCCGAATGTGGGGACCACCGCCAGCTCAATAGTATTGGCGCCCTGCTGACCCATCGCTGACAAAGTGTCGCGTTCCACTGCATCCAGTTGAGTCGTCACGCGGCGGCTATAAGAAAGACCCACTTCGGTCAGCTTCACCCCTCGCCGGGAGCGTCGGAATAATTCAACGTTCAGAAACTCTTCAAGGCTGGCGATTTGCCTGCAAATGGCGCTTTGGGTGATTGAAAGCTCTCGCGCCGCCTCGGTAAAGCTTTCATGCCGCGCGGCGGCTTCGAAACTGATGAGGGCCGTCGTGCTGGGTATCTTTCTGCGCATGTACGTTTATCTCACCAATTTATTGGATGTTAGTGGTTTACAACGATTTCGGAGTGAGAAATTAGCACAATAGTATGCAAAAACCTCGTTTGCCCTATTCGCTAACGGGGCCTAGCATCAGCCCACAACGTTATTACCTGATCGCGAGGACTCGCTCATGGCTGGCAAGGCAAGCTTCAACTGGATCGACCCACTGTTGCTGGATCAGCAGCTCACCGAAGAAGAGCGCATGGTGCGCGACAGTGCCGAGCAGTTTTCCCGTGACAAGTTGGCTCCGCGCGTCCTTGAAGCCTTTCGTCATGAGCGCACCGACACCGCTATTTTTCGGGAAATGGGTGAAGTGGGTTTGTTAGGCGCCACCATCCCCGAGGAGTACGGTGGCAGCGGTATGAACTATGTGTGCTACGGGCTGATCGCACGTGAAGTCGAGCGCGTTGATTCTGGCTATCGGTCGATGATGAGCGTGCAGTCCTCTCTGGTGATGGTGCCGATTAACGAGTTCGGCACTGAAGCGCAAAAACAGAAATACCTGCCCAAGCTGGCTTCCGGGGAGTGGATTGGTTGTTTCGGTCTTACAGAGCCCAATCATGGCTCCGATCCGGGTGCGATGATCACTCGGGCCAAAAAGGTCGACGGCGGTTATCGTTTGTCGGGCAGCAAAATGTGGATCACCAATAGTCCGATCGCCGATGTATTTGTGGTCTGGGGCAAGGACGATGCGGGCGATATTCGTGGTTTCGTCCTGGAGAAAGGTTGGGCCGGCCTGAGCGCGCCGGCTATTCACGGCAAGATCGGCCTGCGCGCATCCGTTACCGGCGAGATCGTGATGGACAACGTGTTTGTGCCTGAGGAAAACATCTTCCCGGACGTTCGTGGTCTGAAAGGGCCGTTCACCTGCCTGAACTCCGCTCGTTACGGGATTTCCTGGGGGGCGTTGGGTGCTGCTGAATTTTGCTGGCACACCGCGCGTCAATATACGCTGGACCGTCAGCAATTCGGTCGTCCGCTCGCTGCCACCCAGTTGATCCAAAAGAAGCTGGCTGACATGCAGACCGAGATCACCATGGCCTTGCAAGGCTGCCTGCGGTTAGGGCGAATGAAGGACGAAGGCACTGCAGCAGTTGAAATTACCTCGATGATGAAGCGCAACTCATGCGGCAAATCCTTGGACATCGCCCGTATGGCCCGGGACATGTTGGGCGGTAACGGCATATCCGACGAGTTCGGTGTCGCGAGGCATCTGGTCAACCTTGAAGTTGTGAATACTTATGAAGGTACACACGACGTACATGCGCTGATTTTGGGTCGTGCGCAGACAGGCATTCAAGCCTTCTATTAAGTAGCTGCCGTTTAGCTGTCTATTCATGAGGAAAAGGAGTTTGCCGATGGGCGCGCTTTCACATCTACGGGTTCTCGACTTATCGCGGGTGCTTGCGGGGCCTTGGGCT